>JBDZVI010000161.1:0-1676 GCA_040255585.1 Deinococcaceae bacterium | reverse complement strand
TCTTGGTGGTCGGCTTGCCGAAGAGGTCCGCGAGCGTGACGCCCTTCTTGCCGATGGCCTCGCGCTCGGTGTCCTTGCGGGTCTCGCGGCGCTCGCTCGCTATGGCCTTCGCCTCGGCCTCGCCGGACACGACCTCGACCGTGCTGCCCGCGACGGGCTGCTCGGAGAAGCCGAGGATCTGCACGGGCATCGCCGGCGTGGCCTTGTCGATCGTGGCGCCCGTGTAGTCGGTCAGGCGGCGGACCTTCGCCCACGCCTCGCCGGACACGACGTAATCGGCTACCTTGAGCTCGCCTTCCTGGACGACGACCGTGACGAGCACGCCGGCGCGCTTGTCAAGAACGGACTCGATGATGATGGCCTTCGCCGGGCCGGTGTTGCGGGCGCGGAGGTCCTCGACCTCGGCGACGAGCGAGAGCATCTCGAGGAGGTCGTCGATGCCCTTGCCGGTGCGGGCGGAGAGCTCGACCGTGATGACGTCGCCGCCGTACTCCTCGGGGATCAGGCCGACCTGCATGAGGTCCTGCTTGACCTTCTCGGGGTTCGCCTGCGCCAGGTCGACCTTGTTGATGGCGACGACGATGGGGACGCCGGCCGCCTTGGCGTGGGCGATGGCCTCGCGCGTCTGGGGCATGACGGAGTCGTCGGCGGCCACCACGATCACGGCGATGTCGGTGGCGTTGGCCCCCCGTTGGCGGATGCTCGTGAAGGCCTCGTGGCCGGGGGTGTCGATGAAGGTGACGACGCCGGAAGGCGTCTGCGCCTGGTAGGCGCCGATGTGTTGGGTGATGCCGCCGGCCTCGCGCTCGGCGACGCGCGCCTTGCGGATGGCGTCGAGGAGCGACGTCTTGCCGTGGTCGACGTGGCCCATCACAGTCACGACGGGCGCGCGGCGGGGGAGGGAGGCCTTGTCGTCGGAGGCCGGGCCCTTGGCCGGCTTCGCGGCTCCTGCTTTGGCAGGCGCGCCTTCGGCGCCCTCGTCGGCCGCCCCGCCCTTGGCCGGCGTGACCTTGCCCGGCTTCTCGGCGAGGGCCGACTTCTCGGCGGCCGTGAGGGTGGCCTTGCTCGCGCCCTTGGCGTCGGGCTTGCCATCGCCCTTGGCGTCCGCCTTCGTCTCCGTCTTGGTGTCTGCCGCCGCGGCCGGAGCGCCGACAGCTGCCCCCTTGTCGCCCTGGAGCAGCTGGCGCACCGTCTCCGCGGTGTCGGCGTCGAGGGTGCTCGAGTGCGACTTGTACTCCACGCCGATCTGATCGAGCGCGGCGAGGAGGTCCTTGTTCTCGACACCGAGGTCTCGAGCTAGTTGGTAGATCCTGACTTTCTCCGTCATTCAAGCCTCCGAGGCGGGATCCCCGCGGCGCCGGCGGCGGTGGGGGGAACATGGGCGAGGGCCGCGTCGAGCAGCTCCCGCACTTGCTGCGCGCTGCCCTTGAAGGCGTGGCGCAAGCGTTTTTCGTTGGAAGAGGCGGCGCACTCGGAGCAGATCCAGGTGCCGCGGCCGCCGAGCCTGCGCTTCAGGTCGAGGCGGAAGCCGGCTTCGCCCTTGACCAAGCGCAGCAACTCCGCCTGGGGCGCCTGCGCGCGGCATACCGCGCAGCGGCGCAAAGGGACGTGCCTGGCTCTCACCCCGGACGTCATCAGGAGGCGCTCTCCTCGCTCTCGGTAGCCTGGTCCTCGGT
>JBDZVI010000101.1:7420-8523 GCA_040255585.1 Deinococcaceae bacterium | reverse complement strand
GGGCTTAGTCGGGGACCGCCACCTCGATCACTTCGGGCGGGCGATCGTTGCCCTCGATGCGGATGCTCACGCTGTAATCCAAGGCCACGAGGAGGCTCATGAGGCGCTCGCTCGAGAAGCCCTTGAGCATGCCGCGCGTCAGGCGCGAGATGTCGGGCTGACCGAGCCCTAGCTCATCGGCCGCTTTCGTCTGGGTCCACCCACGTGCTGCTATCTCGTCGTAGATCCTGCTCGCGAGGCGAGCCTTCAGCTCACTCTCCCGCGGGTCGGACAACCCTAGGTCGGCGAAGACGTTGCCACTGCCTTGTATGAACTTGTCATCGTTGGTGCTCACGCCGCGCCTCCTATGGCAGTTTCACCATAGCGTGTCTGGGCGAGTATGAGGCTGGCGGGCTGCCCAGAGACGGGCTGGCCAGAGGAGCTGGGTCGGCGCCGAGCTTCGCGCTATTGCGGCCACGCTGGGTCCGACGCGGGGCTACATAATCCATATGATAGTCTGATAATGTCATATGACAGCAAGGAGGCACGAGTGGCAGCACTGACCTGGATCCCCGAAGTCGTACCGGAGGCCGGTCCATCGGGCCGCACCATCGAGCGCCTGCTGCGCAGCAAGGACGTCGGCCTAGGGGCGGCCAGCCGCCGCATCGAGGAGGGTCTGCCGTTCAGGGTCTTCGCCGAGCTGTGCGCGGGCCTGCGCCTGACGCAAGGCGAGTTCGCCGCCCTGCTGCAGATGAGCGAGAGCACCCTTTACCGCCGCAAGGGCGTCGGGCGCTTCGAGGCGACGGAGAGCGATCGCCTCTGGCGCTACGTCGTCCTCTACGCCCGCGCCATGGACGTGCTGGAGGCGCCCGACGCGGCGGTCGAGTGGTTGCATGCCCCCAACCGGGCGCTGGGCGGCAAGACCCCCCTGGCGAGCACCAAGGACGGCCCTGGCGCCCAGCGGACCCTCGCCGTGCTCGGCCGCATGGAGCACGGTGTCTTCGGGTGACGAGCGGTTGGCGCATCGTCAAGGAACGCTTCGCCGCCACGGCGTTCGATGGGGAGGGCGCGCGCCTCTACGGCGGCCGCTGGAACTCGCCCGGCAGACCCGTCGTCTACCTGGG
>JBDZVI010000101.1:0-7320 GCA_040255585.1 Deinococcaceae bacterium | reverse complement strand
CGCGCCTCTACGGCGGCCGCTGGAACTCGCCCGGCAGACCCGTCGTCTACCTGGGTTGCACGCCGGCCATCGCGGCACTCGAGATCCTCGCGCACAACGCCAGGCTCGACCTGCTGGAGGCGAGCTACGTGATCGTCGAGGCGTGCGTGCCCGACGACGCGGTCATGATCCTCGAGCCGACCGGTCTGCCTGAGGGCTGGAACGACCCCGCCGACCCTGGCGCCGCAGCGCGCGTGGGCGACGCCTGGCTCGACTCCGGCGCCAGCCTGGCGCTGCGGGTGCCGTCCGCCGTCTTGCCGTTGGAGTTCAACCTCGTGCTCAACGTCAGGCATCCGCGGATGGGGGAGGTGGAGGTGGGGGAGCCCGTGCGGTTTCGGTTCGATGCGAGGCTGCTTGGCCCTCAAGTTGCTGGTGGCTAGCGAACAGAACGCCGGCCACGAGGGCCTGTTGCCAGGCATGGAGACGCCCGGCGTCTGAGCTCAGGTGCGGGTGATTTCCACCCGTCGCCTCTGGGCTCGTCGGCTCCCTCCATTGACCTCTGGCTTGCGATAGCCGCCACCACCCAGGCGGCGAATCGTAGTGTAGCAAGCCTGCGAATGGTAGTGCAGGTTGCCTGCGAATGGTAGCGTAGAATCCCTGCTGATGGTAGCGTAGCTCATGGCCGACTACCTCCGTCGCATCGTCGACGCCGAGCTGGATGAGCTCATGCGCGGCGTGCCCGCTTTGGCTCTTGAAGGGCCGAAGGGGGTGGGGAAGACGGTGTCCCTCAGGCGGAAGTCCAGCACCGTCTTCTCGGTCGACGATCCGCGCCAACGGGCCCTGCTCGAAGCCGACCCCGGCCGAGTCGAGCGTGCGGCGCCTCCCGTGCTCATCGACGAGTGGCAACGCTTACCTCAGCTCTGGGATCTGGTCAGGCGGCTCGTGGACGAGCGACGTGTGCCTGGTCGCTTCCTGCTGGCCGGAAGTGCGGCACCGATCGAGGTGCCGGTCCATTCGGGAGCCGGCCGGATCGTGTCTGTCAGGATGCGGCCGTTGAGCCTGGCCGAGCGCGGAATGGCTCCTGCCACGGTATCGCTGGCGCAGCTGCTCTCCGGGAGCCGACCAGCCCTCGACGCACAGAGCGACGTTGACCTCGTGTCGTACGCGAACGAGATCGTGTCGTCGGGCTTTCCAGCGATCCGTGTGGCCCCACCACGCGCGAGGCGAGCGCTCCTCGACGGGTACTTGGACCGCATCGCCCAGCACGAGATCCCCGACCAGGGCCTCCCGGTTCGTCGACCGCAGGTGCTCATGGCTTGGATGCGCGCATACGCGGCCGCCACCGCTCAGGACGTCTCTTACAACCGCATCCTGGACGCGGCCACGCCGGGCGACGGCGAGAAGCCGGCCAGATCCACCACCGAGCAGTACCGGCAGGTACTGAACCAACTCTGGATACTCGATCCGTTGCCCGCCTGGCTGCCTTCGCGGAACCCACTCAACAGGTTGGCGCAAGCTCCGAAGCATCACCTTGCCGACCCCGCTCTGGCTGCCCGCCTGCTCGGCGTGGGGGTCGACGCACTCTTGCGTGGGGACTCCGCGGGACCGCCAGCACTGAGGGACGGCAACCTGCTTGGACGGCTCTTCGAGTCGTTGGTGACGTTGAGCGTGCGAGTGTACGCCCAGTCTGCCGAGGCGCAGGTCTACCACCTACGCACCAGGAACGGTGACCACGAGGTCGACCTGATCGTGGCCCGGGACGACGGTCGGGTACTGGCGATAGAGGTCAAGCTTTCGCCGATCGTCAACGATGACGACGTGAAGCACCTGAGGTGGTTGAGCGAGCGCGTCGGCGACGACCTACTGGACGCGATCGTGATCACCACGGGCGAGCATGCGTATCGCAGGCCCGACGGGATCGGGGTCGTTCCGGCTGCCTGTTTGGGAGCTTGAGGGGTAGGGTCCGCTGCCCTCGCGTATGCACGGATGCGGTGCAAGCCAACGACCTCTCGCCCCGTAACGCTAGGAAGACCTCGGATCGTCGTCGCTCCTGAACGCGCTCGGTTAATTCAGCAGTACGCAGTCTCGGTAGGCCGCACCCTGGAGGGGGGTGCCTCAGTCGACCCCCCGCAACGACCTGAGTCTGAAGTACTCGCGCGTCTCGGCGTCCGGACTCCAGACGAAGCAGCCTTTCGTTCCGCGAGTCATGAGCGTGCGGTACGTGTTCTTGATGATCTCGTCCGCTAGGGCTGCCGCGTGCGCGGGAGCGTTCCGGTGCATGCGCTTGAACCCTTTGATGGTCGAGTCCATCCGGGAGCGGGCGAAGCCGCTCGTCGTCACGCGTCCGCCCCTCACCACGAGGTCCGGGCCGATGATCACGCCGACGTAGTCAAGCTCGAGGCCCTGGCACGTGTGGATGCAACCGACCTGCTCGACCGAGTTGGGCTTGAGGATCCAGAGGCTGCCGTCCTCGGAGAGGTTCCACTGCGCGGCGAACTCGTACTCGGGGAACTCCAGGTCGTACGCGTAGGGGTCCTTCTTGCTGCGCCAGTCCCAGCAGTAGCCCGCGACCATGCGGGACTTGTTGTTGGCGATGTTCGCGTCGATGATCTTGTCGCGCAGGACGGAGGGCGAGTCGACGACCTCGAACTCGTAGTTCAGGTCCGAGACGTCGTCGTTGGCAGTCGGCCTGACCTGCAGCACGTCGTCGAGCCACGCCAGGTAGTCGTCGGAACCGTTGCACCGGAACTGCGACTCTAGGCGCCCGATTGTCACCTCGGCGCCCTCGGCGTCGGCCAGCGCCTGGATCGTTCTCACCGTGCCGATGTCCTTGAAGGTGACGCGTTGGGCCTCGTCGATGAAGAAGACCGTGGCCTTGGCGGCGCGGATCGTCTCGGAGATCTGGTTCTCGCCCAAGTTGCCGTATAGGCCGGACTTCTCGTTGAGGCGATGGGCCTCGTCCACGATGAGGGCGTCGAACGTGTTCGGCTCCGTGTCAACGTACGCGCCAGAGCCCTTGAAGAGGTTGTCGATGCGCGTGCGGGTCATGGTCCCGGCGAGCTTGGAGCGGTATACCTCGCGAGGCGCCGCGTTGCGCGAGACGTACTGCACGACGCGTTCTCGGCGGGTGAGTTCCACGAGGAGGTTGACGGCCACGACGGACTTGCCCGTGCCCGGACCGCCCTCGACGATGTACACCTGCTTCAGGCCGTCCTGCGCGCGCCCGGTCACGCTAAGCGCCGTCTCGAACACGAGCTTCTGGTCATCTATGAGGTGGAACTCCCGGTTCCCCTCGATGAGCCCCACCAGGTGGTCCGCGAGCGCCTTGGAGGGGCGGATACGGCCGTTCTCGATGCGGTACATCAGCTCGCCGCAGTCGCCGTACTTGACGTGCTGGCGCAGGAAGCGCTGCAAGGCCTCCTGGTCGTGTTTCAGGAACAGGGGAGCCCTGGCCAGGTGGACCCGGTAATGCTCCCCGCCCAGCTCCGTCGAGGTGCAGTTGTGCAGGTAGGCGCACGGGCGCAGGTCGGCACCCGACTCCTCCACGGCCTCGTTGTAGTCCTCTAGCAGTGCTGCGTACGACCAGGCCTGGTACGAGGGGTGGGGCACCTCCCGCTCCGCCCGGCCCACGAAGGTCCGGACGACGCCGTCCATGGGTGTGGCTTCTGCATGCTCCCACTGCTTCAGCTCGACGATCACCGCCGCGGGTCGCCTGCGCGGCGCGCGCCCGAAGCCGGTGAGGATGAAGTCGATGCGCTTGGACGTCTGCGGGACCTTGAACTCGAGGGCCACGCCGGCGTCGTCCGGGATATCGACGTCGTCCGGCACGTTGCGCATGTACTGGAGCGAGTTCTGCCAGGAGCGGACCTCGTTCGGACTGACCCCGGACTGGCCACGCGCCAGGAAGCCGGCGAGGATCCTGTCGGATATCTCGTTCCTCGCGACGTGGGTGAGGAAGTCGGACTTCGTGGCCTGGTAGACGAGCATGCTTCTAGTTGGTGAGTGTACTAGCTACCGAGGACTCGGAGAGCGGCTCGACGCTGGCCGGTGACGCTCCGGAGGTCTTGCGGGTCAAGCCAGTAGCCGTCGCACAGGATGCTCGCTCTTGAGGATGTTCTCGAACAACCGGAACCGCGTGAGCATGTTGATGGGGATGAGGCCCCCGCCGTAGGTGATGTCGGAGTCGAAGAAGACGCCCCTCGCGCCCGAACTGCGCCTCACCGTGTAAGCGCGCGCCACGGCGTGAGCCTCGTTGAAGTCGTTGACGGCTTGCAGGACGTCAGCGTGGGCGGCGTCCTCCTTGAGGGCGAAGGCCGCGAAGAACCTCAACCGCTTGGAAGGTTGGTCGAGCATGACCCATGCCTCGAGGCCATCGCCGTGCACGACGATGTCGCCGTCCTCATCGATGGTAGTGCGGTACTGCGCGACGGCGAAGACCGCTTGCAGGAACGCGTTGGACACGTCTGATGCAGAGACTGCCCCTGTGAGAACGTCCGCCACGGCGTTACCCTCCTCGTGAACTTTGCCGAATGATAGCGGTCAGGCTGGCTGGGCGCCGTGGCTCGGGTCGTCGCCGACCCTACCGCTGACCAACGCGACCGCCAAACCACCGTTCCGCGTCCGGACGACGTGCGCGTCGCCAACGTGTGGTAGCAGCGCCTCGGGGTCCGTCGTGAGGAGCACGACCTCCCAGGCGCTGCCCGAACCCGCCAGCCGCTCGAGGAACGCGCGCGCCGTCGCCACCGCCTCGCGCCGCTCGCCCAGGCGCACGCCGTAGGGCAGGTTGGCCAGGACCAGGCCCGGGTGGGCGCCGCCCCTGTGGGCGCCCCGGTGGGCGCCGAGGGCCGCGAAGTCGAAGCGCGTGCTATCGGCGAGTTCAAGCGACACGCCTGCGTACTCGGGATGCGTGAGGTTCGCGCGGGCGGCCCCTAGGGCCTCGGCGTCAGAGTCGATACCGACGATGCGGGTGGTGGACGCGGTGTTCGCCGTGGCCTCAGCACGGCGCGCCACGCGGCGCCTGACGTCTCGATACGTGCCCTCCCTGAACCACGCCGCCCGCTCGAACGCGAACGCCCGATGCCTCCCCGGGGGCAGCCCGGCCAGCGCGTCCGCGGCCTCGATGAGGAGCGTGCCGCTGCCGCAGAACGGGTCCACGACGACGTCCGGTGGTCCGTTCAGGCGCCGCAGGCCCGTCAAGACCATGGCGGCCGCCAACGTCTCGCGCACGGGCGCCGTGTGCACGTGCTTGCGCACGCCGCGGCGGTGGAGGTGGTCGCCGCTCGTGTCCAGGCTCAATATGCAACGATCGTGTTGCAGATGCGCGTGGAAAACGAGCTGCCCCTCCCCCTCCACCGCCAGCCGCGGGTATAGGCCCAACGGGCGCAGCTCGCGCGAGACGGCGCTGGCCACGGTGTTCGCCACGGCGTCGCCCGCCTGCAGCTTCGAGTGCCGCGACGTGACGTGGAGGTTGTACGTGCTCGCGAAGCCGAGCTGCGTCAGCCACGGCACGCCGCGCGCCCGGTCGTAGAGCATCTCCGGCGAGGCGGCCGGGAACTCGCCGAGGCGGAGGAGCACGCGGCTCGCGGTCCGCAGCTCGAGGTTGGCGCGCATGATGCCGGCGTGGTCGAGCGCCAGGGCGATGCCGCCGCGCTCGACGCGCAGCGCGGAGCGCTCGCCCGCGAAGCCGCCGTCCAGCAGCTCCGAGGCTAGCAACTCCTCGAGCCCGGGTGCGACCTGCACGTAGCAGTCGAACGGCCCTCCCAGGAGCCAACGCTTCACGCGGCGCTCGAGGGCGCGGGGGGTGATGCGCTCGGGCGTGCCGTGCTCGTTCGTCGGCGGGTCGCTGGTCACCTCAGCACTCTCGCACGCCGCGGCGCGTCACGCGTCCAGGATGATGTCCGCCGCCTGCGCGACCGGCGTCGGGGCGCCGGTATGGGAGAAGAGTTGCGACACACGCCTGCGCGCCTCGTCGCTGAGGGAGAAGCGCAGCTCGAGGCGGCGGTCCGCGGGGATGCCGAGCTCCTCCAGGCGCGGTCCGGCGCTGAACGTATGGATGTAGAGGTCCGGCGCGGCCGCGAAGAGCGCGTCGGCCGGGTCGTGTTCCGTGAGGAGCGTGATCCTGCCGAGGTCGAGGCGACTGTGGCGCGCCAGCACGTTCAGCCCGATGCTGATGCCGGCGGCCTCCGCCACGAGGCAGTAGGAGGCCAGCGGGTCGAGGGCCCGCAAGCTGGCCGCGGCGGTCGGCGTGAGCTGCGACGTGATGCCGACGACCTCCGTCTCGATCCCCAGCTCGGCGAGCCTCGCCTCGGCCGTGGGGACGTATGACGCGAAGGTGAACGTGAAGTGCGCCGTCTCGTAGGCGGTCATCACGGCCTTGCCGCCGCGTTGGAGGTCCCCGAGGGTCAGCCAGCGGGGTTCGGCGACCATGCCGCCCGGCAGCTCGGCCGCCACCTGCCGGGCGTACTTCTCCGCGGCGCGCAGCGTGTGCATGGCGACCACGAACGGGACGCGGCGTCGGCGACGCGCTTGCGCGACCAGGCCGCTATGCACGCTGGCCGTGTCGAAGCCGAGCGCGTCAGCGCGTTCCAGCAGCCGCTCGATCGCCAGTTGGAGCGCGTTGTGCCGGTGCGCGAGGCGCTTCGCGGCGTCGCCCAGCTCCACCACGAACGTCCCGCGGCCGCGCCGGCTCTCGATCAGGCCCTCGGCGTGCAGTTGCCGGTACGCCACCGCGACCGTGCCAGCGTTGATGCCGAGCTGCTGAGCCAACTCCCGCACCGACGGCAGCTTGTCGTTCTCCACCAGCACCCGGTTGGTGATCAGGTGCCGTATCTGGTGGACGAGCTGCTGGTGCAGCGGGACGTAGCCGCCACCTCCGACGACCAACGGCAGGCGCGCGACCGGCTCGCCATCGATCGGTGTCATGCGCGTGCCACGACGCTGCCTCGCGTTACGACCATGTGATCCCCTGGTCACCGTCCTCACCAGATGTTTGAGGAAGGATAGGCCACCTTGCCGGCCCGGTCAACGACGACAGGCGCGTGGTAGGGCGTGTGGCATCGACTACTGCTCCGGTGGCGGTCCCTGCCGTACCGTCCGCGGCATGTCGCGTGGTCGCTGCCGGGTGCTGCTCCGTCTGGGTGTCGTCCTGCTGGCGGCGTCAGCCGTGGCCGCCTGCGCGCCGCGTACGACGCGCGCGACGCGCGGGCCAGCGCCGCGTCCCGCCGCGCCCGCGCCCGTCTCCGCCGACTACCGGTCGGAAGTCACGCGCCTGCTGGCCCTGGTCAACGTCGAACGCGCCAAGGGCGCGGTCTGCGGCTCACTCGTGATGCCGCCCGTGCCGCC
>JBDZVI010000100.1:1401-8838 GCA_040255585.1 Deinococcaceae bacterium | reverse complement strand
GGTCCACTCTTCGAGACGTTCGTGGCGAGCGAACTCCTGAAGTGGTACCTGCACCGTGGATTACCCGCCGATCTACATCGCTATCGCGAGGTCAGGGGCGCCGAGGTCGACCTCGTCAGGCCCGGAACGCCCCGCAGGATCTCGCTCGAAACCAAGGCCGGCCAGACCTTTCAACCGGAGCTTCTCAAGCGCCTAGGTGGTCTGGATCAGGAAGCGTGGGACTCTTACCTCGTCTACGGCGGCGTGACGAGGCAGACCAGGGAAGGCGTGCAGGTCGTGCCGTGGCACGACCTTGCGAGCGCCGACTGGAGTTCCGGTCGATGATTCCCAAGCAACACCCATCACGCGCGCCGTCCAAGCCGCCCACCCCGACCGTTCGCCACGTCCCGCGCCAACCGCGACCACGCGATGACCCCGCCGACGGCCCGCGCCATCATCAGGAGCGCTAGCGACAACCACAACCCGTGGTTGCCGAGCAACGGGCCGAACACGAGCAGCCCCGCGACGTAAAGCAGGGCTCCCGCGAGCATGGCGTTGCGTAGCACCCACGTGCGCAGCGAGCCGAAGTAGATGCCGTCGACAAGGAAGGCCCAGACACTGACCAGCGGCAAGAGCGCCAGCCAGGGCCAGTAGCGCCGCGTCTCCGCGACCAGTGCGGCGTCGACCGTCATGAGCGGCAGGTACACGCCGGCGGCCGGCGCTACCAGCAGGGCGATGAGTCCGCCCCATGCGAGGGCGAGCATCGCGCTGCGGCCGACGACGTGGCGCAGGGCGGCGACGTTGGCGGCGCCGACGGCGCGGCCGACGAAGACCTCGGCGGCGATGGCTACCCCGTCGAGCAGGTTGGCGATCAGCAGGAACGTCTGCATCAGCACCTGATCGGCGGCCAGGGTCAGGGTGCCGAAGCGGGCGCCGCGTTCCGTGATCAGGGCGAGGCAGACGGTGAGGAGGAGGGTCCTCACGACTATGTCTGCGTTCGCCGCGAAGAGTTGCCGCCACGCGCCCCGCTCGAAGATCGCGGTCGGAGGTTGGCGCCACAGCTGCAGCGGCAGGCGGCGGAGCGCCAGCACTACGATCAGGACGACGGTGGCCAGCTCCGCCAGCACCGTTCCGGCGGCGGCGCCGGCAACACCCCAGCCGAGGCCGAGGACGAAGGTAAGCGTCAGCGACGCGTTGAGGCCGTTGAGGAAGAGCTGCACGAGCATGACGGTCCGCCCGGCGCCGAGGCCCATGAACCAGGCCGACAGCGTCGTTATGGTGAGGGTGAGCGGAGCGCCCCACACGCGCACCTGGAAGTACGCCCGGCTGAAGGCCGCCACCTCGGGTTCCGGCGCGATGAGCGTGAGCCCAAGCGCGATGATCGGGCCTTGCAGCAGCCACAGCGCGATGCCACCGACCAAGGCCGCCACCATGGGCCGCAGCCCCTGCAGCACCACGCCCCGCCGGTCGTCACGGCCCACGGCCTGCGCCACCAGGCCGGTGGTCGTGAAGCGGAGGAAGCTGAAGCACCACATGACGGTCGTGAGGATCGTGCCGGCCACGCCGACGCCGGCGATCACGGCCGGGTCGCCGAGTCTCCCGAGCACCGCGACGTCCACGAGGCTCATGAGCGGCACCGCGATGCCGGCCAAAGTGACCGGGACGCCAAAGCGCACTAGGCGCCCAACGCTGGGGAACAGTGGGTCGGGGTCGCGCCCCGCGGTCTCCGTACGTTGGGGCACGCCGCATCCTATCGCCGTGGACCGAGCGCGCGGGAGTCGTGAACGCTGGGTGAACCGATCTCACCCGAGGCTCGCCGACCTCATGGTCGCGGCGGCGAACATCGGGGCAAGGAGTGTGACTCTCTATGACCACCACCCTGGGCACGACCACCAGCATCGCCACCAGCATCGCCACCGACACCCGCGCGAACATCGCCATGAGCATGAGCACGAGCACGAACGCCGCCACGGAGTCCGCCGGGGGCCGTGTTGCCCCCGCCGGCCGCTCGACCCTTCGCCAGGTCGCCATGCTCGGCCTCGCCCTACTGGCCTTCTCGTGGCTGACCGCCCCGGCACGGGCCCAGTCGGTTCCGGCCGGCATAACGGTCACGGGCACCGGCACCGTCTACGGCGAGCCGGACATGGCCACCGTCGAACTGGGCTTCGTGGCGGTGGCGGCCGACGTGCGTCGGGCCCTTACCGAGGCGGACGCGGTGTTGGGCGCCATCCAGCAGGCCGTCGTCGGCGCGGGGGTGCAGGCCGCCGACGTGCGCACCACCGGCTTCTACGTCTGGCGCGATCAGACGTACGACCGCGACGGCAACCCGGGCGAGGTGCGGTTCCAGGTGCGCCACGCGTACCAGGTGCTCGTGCGAGACGTGGCCAAGCTCGGCGACGTGATCTCGGCGGCGGTCGATGCCGGCGCCAACGAGGTCGGCGGGATCCAGATGTCCGTGTCCGACCCGACCGCACTGGCCAGCGCGGCGCGCGAACTCGCGATGGCCGACGCCCGCGCCAAAGCCGCCGAGCTCGCCGACCTGGGCGGTGTCGGTCTAGGCGCGCCCATAGCGATCGGTGAGTTCGGCTCGGGCTCGCCCGTGTCGAGCGCCGGCAGAGTGGCCTACGACTCCATGAGCGCCATGGGAAGCGTTGAGGTTGGCCAGTTGGCCGTGACCGTGCAGGTGCAAGTCACTTTCGCGATCGACTGAGGGCCGGGCGCCGGGTCGTCACCCCAACGCCCACTGCCCCGCCACCTGCCGCTGCTGCCAATAGGCGGCGAACCGACCCCCGAGCGCGAGCAGCTCGTCCAACGTGCCCGCCTCCCGAACGGCGCCGCCCTCGATGAAGACGATGCGATCGGCGCTAGCGATCGTGTTGAGGCGGTGCGCCACGATGACGCAGGCCTGCTTGCCGCGCCGAGCCGCGAGGGCCGACATGAAGCCGGCTTCTGTGAGCGTGTCGAGCGAGCTGGTCGCCTCGTCCAGGAGCAACACGGGCGCGTCCTTGAGCAGCGCCCTCGCCAGGGTCACTCGCTGGCGCTCGCCGCCCGAGAGCTGCCCGCCGTCCTCCCCCACCGGCGTCAGCCACCCGCGCGGCAGGCGCCCGACGAGCTCGCTCAACTGCGCGGCCCGAGCCACCTCGTCGCACTCGGCGACCGTGGCCCCGGGTCGGCCGGCCGCGACGTTCTCCAACAGCGTGTCTCCGACGAGCGCGATCGATTGGAAGACGGCCGAGGTCCTTGCGGCGATCCCCTCGGGGCCGAGCTCGTCGTGGGCGACGCCCCCGAAGCTGATCGTCCCGGAGTCCGGCGGGATGAGGCCGGCCATGAGCGAGAGCAGCGTGCTCTTGCCGGAGCCGGAAGGCCCCACGATGGCCAGCGTCTCGCCATCGGGAACCTCGAAGCTGACGCCGGACACGACGTGTGTCGGGCGGCCCGGGTAACGGAAGCCGACGTTCTCGAGGCGGACGGCGGGGGCGGCCGCTGCCGCGGCCGGTCGCGGCACGGGTAGCGCCGCCGTTCGCGTCGCCGGGGCCTCGAACACCTCGTCCAACCGCGTGAGGATGGCGATGGCGCCCGTGAGCGTCGCCCCCAAGCGGTCGAGTTGCATCAACGGGTCGAGGAACCGGGCGGCCACGATGATGAGCGCCGCCGCCTCGAACGCCGAGATGGCGCCGCTCGCCAAGGAGACGACGACCTGCAGGGGGATCAGCACGAGCGCGGCCACGCGCACGACCGTCACGGCCTGGTGGCCTGCCACGCTCGTTACGGCCAAGGCCCGTGCGGCGGCGCGCTGGCGCTCGGCCGCGTCGTCGAGGCGCGACCCCGCGCCTTGGGCGGACAGGCGCAGGAGCGGCTGGAGGCGCGAGAACTCCGCCAGGGCGCGGCTGAAGCGCTCGGCGGCCTCGAACCAGCGGCGCTCGCTGCTCCGCGTGAGCACCACCTGCAGCACGAAGGCTGCCAGGTGGAGCGCCACCAACCCGAGCAGCAGCAAGGCGAGCCCGGGCGCGAAGAGGAACACTCCCAGCGCGACGAACGTCGTCGTGAACAGCGCATCGAAGAGCGGCGCCAGGAGGTGCGCGAAACCCTGCGCCAGCTCGACGCCGCCGCTCGAGAACATCTGCTCGAGCCGCTGGCGCCTCTCCGGCGTGAACCAGGCCAACGGGGCCGCACGGACGCGGCCGAGCAGCAGAGAGTCGTGGTGAGCGGCCACCCCGAGGCCGACGTCGAACGCGGCCAAGGAAGCGCGCAGGTCGAAGACGGCGCCGACGCCGAGCGCGGCGAGGAAAGCGGCTAGGTACCACCAGGTGTCCGGGGTCCGCCCCGCGAGACCGACGATGAGCGGGACCGCGAGCACGGTGGTGGCGGCGCGCCCGAGCGACCCCGCCACGAGCCAGGCGAGCGCCGCCAACGCGCCACGCCCGAGCTTCGCGGCCTCCAAGAGCGCCCGCAAGCTCCTCACGCCGCCACCCCCGCCTCGCCCCACAACCGCGCGTAGATGCCGTTGGCTCCGAGCAGTTCACCGTGCGTGCCGCGCTCGGCCACCACCCCGTCCTCCACCACCACGATCTGGTGCGCGTTGGCGATCGTCTGGAGCCGGTGCGCGATGACGAGCACCGTCCTCCCCGCAACGAGCTCGCTGATGGCGCGCTGCATGAGCGCCTCCGACTCGGGGTCGGCGTAGGCGGTGGCCTCGTCTAGCACGATGACGTCCGGGTTCGTCAGCAGGAGCCTGGCGATGGCCAGGCGCTGCGTCTCCCCTCCCGAGAGCCGGAAGGCGCCGCCGAGGCGGGTGGCGAGGCCGTCGGGCAAGGCCGCGACGACACTCGCCAACTGCGCGGCGCCAATGACCCTGGCCAGTTCGGCGTCCGTGGCGTCAGGCCGCGCGAGGCGGAGGTTGGCGGCCACGGTGTCGTCGAGCATCTGGGGCTGTTGGAACACGAAGGCCAAGCGCCTGCCGAGCTCGGCGGCCGGGTAGTCGGCGAGGGGGCGTCCGTCAAGCGTGACGACGCCGCCCTGCGGGTCGTGGAGCCTGGCCGCGAGGGCGGCCACGGTCGACTTGCCCGCCCCCGACCGGCCGACCAGCGCGGTGACGGTCCCCGGCTCGAGGTCGAGGCTGAGGTCGCGTACGACCGGCCTGCGTGGGTGGTAGCCGAACGTTACGGACTCAAAGCGCAGTCGGCCGCTCCGTAACGGCAGGGGAGCCGTCGAGGCGGGCGGCGCCAGCGGCGGCTCCTCGAGCAGCAGTCCGATGCGCCGCGCCGCGGCGTTCGCCTCGCGGACGGCGGCGGCCGTGTAGAGGAGACCGAGGATGCTCGTCCCGAAGGCCGGGGCGAGCACGAGGAACGGCACGAGCCGCCCAAGGCCGAGTGCGCCGGCCATCACGAGGGGCACGCCGACCAGGACGTACATGCCGAACAACGTCGCCGGCCTCACGACGATGTCCGTGAGGGCGCGCAGGCGGGCCGTCGGGCGCTGCAGGCGCTGGAAGAACGTTTGGCGCTCCTCGAGCAGGTCGGCGAACGCCGGTGTAGGGAAGAGGCGGTCCACCTGGATGGCCGAGAGGAAGGCGGCGGCGCGCGTCTTGACGCGCTCCAGCCACTTGACCGACTTCTTCAGGTCGTCGATGCCCGTGTAGTACATGCGGGCGTAAGACACGTACGCCACGGCTACCGGCAGGAGCAGGAGGAGGGTGAGGCCGGCGTGCGTCCAGAGGAGGGCGAGGAGGATGACGATGGGCGGGATCGCCGCCGCGACGATGTCGGGCACCGCGTGGGTGGTGAGGACGTGGAGCCGCGAGCTGTCGCCCTCGACCGCCTGCTGCACGCGGCCCGAGCTGCCGCGGTCGAACCAGCCGAGGGGAAGGGTGCGCAGGTGCGCCACGAGGCGCTTGCGCAAAGTCGTGCTGAAGCTGGCGTCCACGACATGGCCCGCGCCGAGGATCAGGCTTGCGAGCAGGGTCCCGACGCCCCCGAGCACGGCCAGGGTGACGATGAGCCCGGTGACGTTCGCGGGCACCTCGCCGCCCGCGAGCCGCGTAGCGAGGTAGCTGAGGCCCAGCAGCGGCAGGAACTCGAGGAGGCTCGCGACGACCTGGACGACGGCGACGTAAGTCAGGAACGGCCTCAACGGCGCAAGCAGTCGCGCCCCGGCGGCGCTGCGCCAGACGCCGTGGTCATGGCGTACGGCTCGTCTTCGAGATGTCTTCGCACCGTTACTGCTTCGCGCGCGTCCGGCGGCCGCCCCCTCCGCCTCGCCCTCGCCACCCGCGGCGCGGGTGGTTCCCATCTCCTTCCCCTTGACCCAGTAGGCCTGGAAGTGCGTCGACGCCTTCGGGAACCCCATGTCCTTGAGCGCGAGGCGCACGTGTTTAGTGTCGGCGGCCTCGATGACGACCCAAGCGAACCAGTCGGAGCGGTCCGTGGCGGCCACCGCCGCGACGACCTCCTCGATCCCCCGCCCCGTCGCCACGCGGACGACGCTCAGTTGCGGGTGGTCGACGACCGGCAGCTGCGAGAGGTGCGCCGCCTCGCAGTAGAGGATCAGGTCGATGGGAAGGTGGTCGGGGAGCGCTGCGACGATGGCGTTGGCGGCGGGCAGCGACGCCTCGTCGGCGACGAGGAGCCAGCCGGCCGGTTCGAGCTCGGGCTGCTGGAACCCCTCGCCGCCGTAGTACTGGACGGCGATCCGGTCCCCGACCTTGGCTTGCCGCGCCCAGGCGGAGCCGGGGCCGTCGGTGGAGTGGAGGAGGAAGTCGATGGCGAACCGGCCCGTCTCGGGCTCGACCTCGATCATCGTGTAGGCGCGCTGGAACTCGCGCCCGCTCCCGTCGACGGCCGGCAACCACACGCGCAGCCAGGCTCCCGGACCGTACTCGCGTTCCGTAATGAGCTGCTTGTTGGAGAACGTGATGCGCCGGTAGAGGGGCGTGTACTGGGTCACCGCCGTGACCTCGATCACGCGGTCCTCCGCCCCGAAGACGTTCATGAACCAGCCTTGCCAGCCGCGTCTAGCCACGGGCCGCCGCCTGGTTCGGGGGTGGTGGGGTCACTGGCGCAACGTACCTAATCCTGAGTCTTTTAGTCAAGATTATTTTGGGGCCGCGACTCGGCTCTCAGACGACCCGCGGGGTGGCCTTCGGAGAGCCCGCGGGTTGACGCTAGGATGACCCGCGCTGGGCCTCGTCTGGCTGCTCATGCTGCCCAACGCGAGCTACCTCATCACCGAGCTCAACCAGTCGCACCGACAGGCGGAGGACGGGGTGCCGCTCTGGTTCGACATCATCCTGGTGATCTCGCTCGCGATGTCGGGCGTCATCAACAGCGTCCTCAACGTGCTCGCCGCTCACACGCTCGTCACGATAACGCTCTACGGCGATGCGGCCACGGACTTCCTTCGGGCTCCCGTGCTCGTAGCCGTCGGCGCGGTCATGATCCTCATCGCTTTCGGCATGTACCT
>JBDZVI010000100.1:0-1301 GCA_040255585.1 Deinococcaceae bacterium | reverse complement strand
TACGCCGTGTTCCTTGCGCTGATCTACCTGATCGCGGCCTGGCCGATCATCGAGATGTTGATCTCGTTCCAGACGCTACGGGAGGCGCTGCTGTAGGGGTCGCGCTCAAGAAGGGCTCGTCTTAGAAGTACTCTCCTCGCCATAGGGCGGCGACGAACTCACCGGCGGGCACGACGAGGATCCCGTCGCCCGTCTTGCGGCTCCTGTCCTCTAAGCTCACCACGACGCGCTGGCGAACTTCGGCATGGTCCCTCGCCAGCTCGCGCATGCCGCGGAGGTGATGGTCTGTCACCTTGGCCGTCGCCTTCGCCTCCACGGCCAGCTCCATGTCGTTGACGATGAAGTCCACCTCTGCGCCCGTGCTCAGGCGCCAGTAGCTGAGCTCGGCGAACGACTCCGAGTAGGCGGCGTAGGTAGTGAGTTCGTGGTGGATCCAGTTCTCGAACGCCTTGCCGTAGAGTTCCGAACGGCGCGACAGCGTGCCACGCCGGGCCAGGTAGTTCACCACCCCTACATCGGCGAAGTAGAACTTGGCGGCCGCCGATACCCGGCGCTTCGGCCTGCGACGGTAAGGCTGCAGCCAGCGGCCAAGCAGGGTGTCCACGAGGATCTCGAAGTACGCCTTGACGGTCGGGCCCGAGGTGCCGGCCTCACGAGCGATGTTGCTGAAGTTGACCTGCTCGGTATCCGTGAGCGCCGCGAGAGTCAGGAACTCCGCGAAGACCGGGGCGTCGCGAACGAGAGCTTCTGCCAGCACCTCTTCGCGGAGATAGTCGGAGACGTAGGAGTTGAGCAGCCTGGTGGGCCGCTCGGACAAGTACACCCTGGGGAGGTAGCCGTGGTTGAGGAGACGGTCGAGGTCGACCTCGGCACCGATCTCGACGGCCGAAAGGCCGAACAGCTCGTACCGCACCGCTCTGCCGCCCAGCAGGTTGGCCGCTCCCCGCTTGACCTTCCGAGCGCTCGAGCCGCACAGCGCGAAGCTCGGACCGCCGTTCTCCATGAGCCAGTGGATCTCGTCGAGCAGGGCGGGTACCTTCTGGATCTCGTCGATGACCACCTGGTCGACCGGCCGCGCAGCGATCTCCTCGCGGAGCCGTTCGGGGTTCTGCAGATAGCGCCTTGACTCCTCCGACTTCAGCAGGTCTATCCAGAGCGCCTCGGGGTAAGCCCCTCTGAGCAAGGTGGACTTGCCGGTCTGGCGCGGCCCCCACAGGAAGAACGTCTCCGTTCCCGGCGGCGGGAGGTTCAGCCTTCGCTCGAACATGTGGTTTAGAATATCATGTAATTCTAAAGCGCCG
>JBDZVI010000018.1:0-43027 GCA_040255585.1 Deinococcaceae bacterium | reverse complement strand
CCCCCAACCCCCAACCCCCGGACCTCGAGAGCGAGGAGCGCAGCGCTCGACCCGAGCGCTTAGACCGGACTCAGGTACCTCATTGGAAAAAGCCTCCAGCAATGGAGGCGGCGACCAGCTTATAGCCTTGCTCCCGCGCGGCCCAATAGCGCGTCAAATAGAAGCTTGAGACGAAAATGAATCCGCCAAGCAAGGGGGGCACTACGCACCCTTGTCCACGCGAGCCTCCTTCCTGGCTGATCCTAATCAGCCCTGCAACGCCAACGTGCTCCCCATAATCCACTGCTGTGGACGGCCGGGCAGCAGTCGCCAACTAACGAGATGAGCTAAGGAGACGACCGCCATGGTGGACGGCTACTCGTTGCTCAAGACCTTGAGCGCAGCGCGCACGTTGCCGGCCTGAGCAAACAGCGCGGCCCGCGCCGCCTCGACGCTCGCCCCCGACTTGGCGCTGACGATGGCGCAGCGGATGTCGCCGCCGGCGGCCTCCAGCGCGGCAGCCGCCACCGCCTCACTCACCCCTGCCCCCTGGGCCACGATCTTCACCGCGCGCACGCGCAACTTGGCGTTCACGGGGCGCATGCCGACCATCAGGTTCTCGTAGGCCCCGCCAAGGCGCACGAGCGCCGTCGTCGAGAGGGCGTTGAGGGCAGCCTTCTGCGCGGTGCCGGCCGCCAAGCGCGTGCTGCCGGCGAGGACCTCCGGACCGGTCTCGAGCAGTACGCCGACGTGCGGCACGGCCAGGAGCGGCGTGCCGCGGTTGTTGGCGATGCCGACGGTGAACGCGCCGAGCTCCTTGGCCCGCTCTATGGCCGCGACCGTGAAGGGCGTCGCGCCGCTTGCCGCGATGCCGACCACAGCGTCGCGCGCGCTGATCCCGGCGGCGTCGACGTCTTGCACGGCCGCCGCGATGTCGTCCTCGGCCCCTTCCTTCGCTTTGCTCTGCGCGGCGTCGCCGCCGGCCAGCAACGTAGTGGCGTCGTCGAAGCCGAACGTCGGGGCGAGCTCGGCGGCGTCCTGGAGCCCTAGGCGGCCCGAGGTGCCGGCGCCGACGTAGACGAGGCGTCCGCCTGTCCGTAGGCGCTCCTCGATGCCGAGGGCGGCCCGCTCCAGGTCGGGGATGGCGCGCTCGACGGCCTCGATGGCCCGTCGGTTCGAGGCGGTTATGGCCGTCAGGATGTCGCCCGCCTGCCAGGCGTCGAGGCCGGAGTAGTCGGCCGCGGCCGCTTCCGTCGCGATAGGGGACGCCCGCTTTCCGTCGCGCTCGTCCACGCTCACAGCGGTCCTTCCGCGCGCTGATACGTGCGCCAGACGCGCGCGCCGAGCTTGCCGTAGAAGGTCGTCAGGGTCGTCCAATTGATGACGGCATCGGTCAAGCCCCGCCCCTTGAGCCAGTCGGCGCCGGCCCCGACGATGGCCAGGCCGAGTCCGCCGCCGCGCGCGGCGGCGTCCAGGCCGAGCGGTCCCATGCCGCCCACGCGCACGCCAGGGCCTTCCAGCGCCTGCCGCCAGTAGAGCTGGGGGCCGACGAGCCGCTCCTCGCCGGTGAAGACGGCGCAGAACCCCTTGGTGGCCGGCGGACCGCCCCCCGCTCCCCGGCTCGCCGCCTCGCCGGCGCGCTCATCGACGAGCGTGAGGATGGTGGCGCCGGCCGCTACGTAGGACGCCACCTCGTGCGCCCACCTGCCGGGGAACGCGCGTGCGACGAAGGCGATGGCCCCGTCGGGATCGTCGTCGCGCACGCGCCAGCCGGCCGGTAGTGGCGCGGGCGGGAGCATCGGCCTGAGGTCAAGGAGGAGATCGTGTTCGGTCGTCGTGAAGCGCGCGCCGACTCGCCTCGCCAAGCGCCAAGCGGCGGCGGGAGCTTCCTGCGGCAGGCCCGGCAGGAGGTGGTTGGCCTCGCTCCCGAGCCTGAAGCGTTTGGCCCCGGCGGCGCGCAGGCGGCCCGCCAGTTCGGAGAACAGACGCGTGCCGAGCCCGCGCCCCTGCCAAGGGCCGACGACCGCCAGGAGCGCTACCCAGCCGACGTCGGCTGGCAGCCAACTCGCCGTGGGCAGGCGCCCGTACGCCACGCCTACCAGCTCTCGGCCATCGAACGCGCCCAAGAGCAGCTCTGGGTCGTGGTGCGAGGCGAGCCGATCGAGCCAGACGCGCTCCTCGAGCGGGTAGAGCCGCGCCGGGCCCGTGCCTTGGCTTGTCGGACGTTCGCGTCCGGGGTCGCCTACGGTCGCGCGGTTGCCCGCTGCTCCCGCTTCGGCGCCTTGCCAGGCGGCGCGCCAGATCGCCGGTACGAGCCGCGCCTCGTCGGGCGCGAGCGCGCGGACGGAGACGTGCTCGGCCGAAGCGCCACTGCCAGCGCCGCCCCCGGTGCCGCCAGTGATGTCGCCCGTGGTGTCGCCTGCCACCGTCATGAGGCCCTCAGGTCGAGAGCTAGGCGGTAGCTGTCGCCGCGGTACGCGCTGCGCACGTACTCGAACGGGCGCTCCTCGGCGTCGTAGGTCGTGCGCTCGAGGGCCAGTACGGGCACTTCCCGGCCGATGCCGAGCGCGGCGCTCTCCGAGCGTGTCGGCAGGCGCGCGCCGATGGTCTGGCGCGCCCGCACGGGCTTGACGCCGAACTGCTGCTCGAGGCTTCGGTAGAGCGAGCCCTGGTGCTCGAGCGCCGCGAGCGAGAGCGTGCCGAGGTAGGTGGCCAGATGAGCCTCCTGCAGCGCGAGGGCCTCGTCGTTCGCCGTGCGCAGTCGGGTCAGCTTCAGCACGACGGCGCCTGGTTGGATGCCGAGGGCCGCCGCCGTGGCCTCGTCGGCCCCTACCTTCTCCGCGCTCAAGAGCTTCGTCCCTGGGCGGAGGCCGAGGCGCTTCACCTCGTCCGTGAAGCCCGTGAGGCTGTCGATGATCTGCTCGACGCGCTGGCCGCGCACGTAGGTGCCGGAGCCTTGCCGTTGTTCCACGCGCCCGTCCGACTCGAGTTCCTCGAAGGCCCGCCGCACCGTCATCCGCGAGAGCCCGAGGCTCACCGCCAAGCCCCGCTCGGACGGTAGGGCGCTGCCGGGGGTGAGTAGGCCCGAGTCCATCGCCTGGCCCAAGGACTCCTTCAGCTGTAAGTAGGCTGGGGTAGGCAGGGCCTTGTCGATGCGGATGTCGCTGATCCTCATGGTTCGCGTGTCGCGGTCCTTCCAGGCGCCAGGCGCCGGCCAGGGTGATTCGGGGCCTCACAATGACTGTACCTCTGCTATACCAGTCGGTCAACGGTCCAACGCCGGGGAGCCGCGCTTGGGCCGCGGGCGTCAGTCGGGGCGGCTGCCCTTGCAGGTGGTCTTTAACTGGTCTATTCTTGGGGAGTACCACGGAGTCTCACGCAGGATTAAGGAGGCACGAATGCCGCGCAAGACGCTAATCACGCTTGCCATCGTCACGGCGATCGCCGTAGGGGGCGCCGCGCTGGCGCAACCGAAGGTGGTCAGCTACCCGGGCCTTGGCATGCAGCCGGGCACGGTCGGTGGAACGCTGACTCTCAGCCTGGCGGACTCACCGCCGACGTTCATGTACTACGGTCAGATCGACAACAACATCCAGACGCTCACGGGTGTCGTTTTCGACTCCCTAGTCGAGTTCAACCTCGAGACCTACGCCATCGAGCCGGCCCTCGCGGCCAGCTGGGACGTGAGCGAGGACGGCACCGTCTATACCTTCCACCTGCGCGAGGGCGTCAAGTGGCACGACGGCACGCCGTTCACCTCGGCAGACGTCGTCTTCACCTACACGCAGATCGTCGCCAACCCCGAAGCCCGCGCCGGTGACGCGGCCCAGTTCGTGTACACCGTCGATGGCGAGCAGCGCGCCGTGACCTTCGCGGCGCCCGACGACAACACGGTCGTCATCACGCTGCCGGCGCCGTCCGCCGCGTTCCTCCTCCAGCAGCGCTTCCCGATCATGCCGAAGCACAAGCTGCTCCAGTACTCCGTCGAGGGCGGCGCCGCCCAGGCGGAGATCAACAACGCCTGGTCGACCGACACGCCGCTCAGCGACGTCGTCGGCACCGGCCCTTTCAAGTACGACTCCTACGTGGCCGGCCAGAAGGTCGGCTTGGTACGTAACCCCGACTACTGGAAGGTCGACGCCAACGGCACCAGCCTGCCCTACGCCGAGCGGCTCGATTACCTCGTAGTGCGCGGCAACGAGGCCCAGGCCGCCCAGTTCCTCGCGGGCAACCTCGACACGCTCAACATCTCGGGCGCGCAGTTCCCCGACTTCAAGAGCCGCGAGGTGGCGGGCGCCGACTTCCAAGTGATCACGAGCCCGGCGCTCTTCGGCTCGCCGCCCCACGTCGCCTTCAACTTCGATGACCCGACGTTCGGCGCGTGGTTCTCCGACGTGGCCTTCCGCCGCGCCATGGAGCAGGCCGTCGACCGCCAGCGGATCATCGACGACGTCTACAACGGCCTCGCCGAGATCCCGGGCACGCCGACCGCCCCCGCCGACGGCACCTTCTACGAGGACACCAAGTCGTTGATGCTGCCGTTCGACCTGGCAGCCGCCGCTGCAGGCCTCGACGCGCTCGGCATCGTCGACACCGACGGCAACGGCGTTCGCAACGTGCCCGGCGGTAAGGACCTCGAGTTCTCGCTGACCTACAACGTCGACTCTGGCACGTTCACCGACATGGCCACGATCTTCCAGAACGACTTCGCGAAGATCGGTGTCAAGGCGAACCTCGTCGGCGTCTCCGGCTCCGCCCTCTTGGGCACGGGCCTCGCCGGCGACTACCAGGCGATCATCATCGCCCTAGGCAACCAGCCCGACCCCGAGCTCCGCAAGCCCATCTGGCAGCCTGGCGGGTCGTTGTACTACTGGCACCGCGCCACGCAGCCGGCCGAGCCCGGCGGCGCGCCGAACTTCGACGCCATGGCCACGTGGGAACGCCGCATCTACGACATCTTCGACCAGGGCACCACGATGGTCGACCAGGACGCGCGCGTCGCGCTCTACAAGGAGTGGCAGCGCATCAACGCCGAGAACGCGGTGGTCATCATGGTGGCCAAGCCGGCGAACATCGCCGCCGTGCAGAATCGCATCGGCAACTACGTGTACAACCTCGGGGTCATCCCCGGTTACAACCCCGTCCCGCTCTACTACGTGAAGTGACCAACTAGCTTCGCGTAGCCGCCGGGCCGACACATGCGCGTGTCGGCCCGGCTTATCTAAACTGGGAGTATCCCGTGTTCGCCTACCTGCTAAGGCGCATCGTCATCATGATCCCGACACTCGTGCTGGTGTCGGTGGTCTGCTTCGCGGTCATCCAGGCGGCGCCAGGCTCGTTCACCGACCGCTACCTGGAAGATCCGCGCATGGGTCCCGAGGCGGTCGCGCGCATCAACGTCCAGCTCGGCCTCGACAAACCCCTATATCAGCAGTACCTGCGCTGGGTCACGGGCATCGTCACCAAAGGCGACTTCGGCTTCAGCTTCTTCGCCAACCGCCCCGTCTCCAGCGTCATCGGGGAGCGGCTCCTCTGGACCGTCGTCATCGCCGGCATCACGATGCTCTTCTCGTGGGTCGTTGCCGTGCCCCTTGGCATCGTCACGGCGCTGCGGCGCAACGGCTTCACCGACGCCGTCTCGAGCTTCATCGGCTACGTCGGGCTCGCCGTGCCGGACTTCCTCATCGCGCTGCTGCTCATCGCGCTCGTCCTGCAGACCGGCGGCACGCAGGTCGGCGGGCTCTTCAGCCCCAAGTACATCGGCGTGCCATGGACCTGGGACAAGTTCGTCGACTTCCTCAACCACATGTGGATCCCGATCCTGGCCATCGGCACGACGGGCGTCGCCTCGGTCATGCGCCAGATGCGCGCCAACCTCCTCGACGTGCTGAACGCCGACTACGTGCGCACGGCCAGGGCCAAGGGGCTCTCGGAGCGGCGCGTCATCAACCGCCACGCCGTGCGCACCGCCATCAACCCGCTCGTCTCGATGCTGGGCCTCAGCCTGCCAGAGCTCATCAACGGCACCATCATCGCCAGCATCGTCCTGAACCTCCCCACCATCGGACCGCTGCTCTACGACTCGCTCCTCGCCAAGGACCAGTACGTCGCGATGACGCTCCTGCTCATAGCCAGTGCGCTGCTGATGGTCGGCAACCTCCTGGCCGACGTCGCCCTCGCCTGGGTGGATCCGAGGATCCGCTATGACTGACGCGACCGTCGGCGCCGCCGCGAAGCGCGCGCAGGCCGACGCCGGGCCAAGCCCCCTCAAGCTGGCGTGGCGCCGCTTCACGCGCTCGCGGACCGGCGTGCTTGGCGGAGTGATCCTCCTGGTCCTCTACCTGGTCGCGCTCCTCGCGCAGTTCATCGCCCCGTTCGACGTGACGACCCAGCATCGGGCCGTGTACCAGCCGCCGCAGCCCTTGAGCATGTGGCACGAGGGGCGCCTCGCATGGCCCCACACGTACGCCATGGTCCAAGACCGCGACCCCGTCACGTTCAGGCGCATCTTCGTTCCGGACATGGAGCAGCCGCTGCCGCTACGGCTCTTCGTGAAGGGCGAGCGCTACAAGTTCCTCGGCCTCTTCGCCACCGACCGGCACCTGTTCGGCGCCGTGGGCGGCGACTACTACCCGCTCGGTACCGATCGCTTCGGGCGCGACCTCCTCTCGCGCATGCTGGTGGGCTCGCAGGTCTCCCTGACGGTCGGCCTCATCGGCATCCTCATCTCGTTCAGCATCGGCATCCTGGTGGGCGGCGTTAGCGGCTACTACGGCGGCTGGATCGATCAGGTGCTGCAGCGCCTCATCGAAGTGCTCCTCAGTTTCCCGCGCATCCCTATCCTCCTCGCACTCGCCACCGTCATCCCCACGACCTGGCCCTCCACCGCCGTCTACCTGGGCATCGTGGCTGTGCTCGCGATCATCGGCTGGGCGGGCCTGGCGCGCGTCGTGCGCGGTCAGGTGCTGGCGGCGCGGGAGATGGAGTTCGTAACTGCGGCCAAGGCGCTCGGCGTGCGCGACCTCACCGTCATCGTCAAGCACGTCGTGCCGAACCTGACCTCTTACCTGGTCGTCGCGGCCACGCTCGCGCTGCCGGGCTACATCCTGGGCGAGAGCGCGCTGTCGTTCCTCGGCCTTGGCGTGAAGGAGCCGATGACGTCGTGGGGCCTACTCCTGAAGGACGCGCAGAACTTCGAGTCGCTCAGGCTCTACCCATGGCTGCTCGCGCCCGGGGCGTTGATAGTCCTCTCCGTGCTGGCCTTCAACTTCGTCGGCGACGCCTTGCGCGACGCCGCGGACGTCCGGTCGAGGTGACCCGGGTCGATATGACTCGAGGACCGACCCTACCCACGAACGGGGTGACCAGAGCATGACCGTACTGCCCCTCATGGGCGACCTCTCGGGTACCGCCATCACGGCGGACGAGCGCGAGCTGCTGAGCGAGCGCAGGCTCGCGGGCGTCTGCCTCTTCGGTCGCAACGTCGCCGACCGCTACCAGCTGGCCGACTACCTCGCCGAGGCGCGGTCGCTGGCCGGCGACGACCTCATCGTCGCCATCGATCAGGAAGGCGGCGGTGTGCTGCGCGTGCTCGACGTGCCGTTCCCGCCCCCCGCCATGGCGCTGGGGGCGGCAGACGACGTGGCGCTGACGGAGGCGGTGGCGGCCGCCACCGGCAGGGCGCTGGCAGGCATCGGCATCAACCTCGACTTCGCTCCGGTCGCGGACGTCAACTCGAACCCGCTCAACCCGGTCATCGGAGACCGCTCGTTCGGCGCGGATCCGGCGCTCGTCGGCCGGCACGTCGCCGCGTTCGTGCGCGGCCTCCAGTCCTCAGGCGTCGGCGCGACGCTCAAGCACTTCCCTGGCCACGGCGACACGAGTCTTGACTCGCACTTGGCGCTCCCGACCGTGGAACGCTCGCTCACCGACCTGCGACACACGGAGCTGCCGCCGTTCCAGGCGGGTTTCGCGGCCGGGGCGGCGGCGGTGATGAGCGCGCACATCGTGCTGCCCGCGCTCGAGCCCGGACTGCCCGCCACCCTCTCGCGCAAGGCCCTGCGCGACCTGCTGCGCGACGAGCTCGGCTATGACGGCCTGGCCATAACTGACGCGCTCGACATGAAAGCCATCTCCGAGCGCTACTCCGCGGGTGCGGCCGCCGTCATGGCCCTGCGCGCCGGCGCCGACCTGCCCCTGACCCTCGGTCCCGTCACGCTGCAGCGCAGCACCCTCGATGCCATAGCGGCCGCCGTGGCCGCCGGAGAAGTCGACGAGGGCGAGTACGCTGCCGCCGTGCGGCGGATCGCGGACTTCGCGCGGCGTTTCCCGGCGCGCCCCGCCACTAGCCGGCCGGACGAGGCGGCCGAGGCGGCCGACTACGCCACGATGGCGGAGGCCACCAGGCGCGGCCTAGTCGCCTTGGGCGAGCTGCCCCGGCTGGCGCCGGGCGACCGCGTGGCGCTCATCGCTACCGAAGCGGTGCGTGCCAACGCCGCCAGCCAGCTCAACGCGCGGCCGGCCGATGGGTTCGCCGCCGAGCTGGAGCGACGAGGCGTGCACGTGCAACGCATCCACCTCACCTGGGGCGGGACGGCCGACGTCACCCCGAGCCTCGGAGGCATGAACCCTCTGCCAGACGCGGTCATCTACGCCTCGACGAGCCGCACGCGCGTCGCGGACGGCGAGGTCGCCTCGGCCATGCGCGCCGCCGAGTGGGCCAAGTACGCCGGGGTGCCGTTCGCGCACGTAGCGTTGTGGAACCCCTACTCCGCCGCGTTGGTGCCCGGGCCTGCGCTCTTGGCCTTCGGCTACCGAGGGAGCGCGCCGCAGGCGGTGGTCGATGCCCTCTTTAGCGGCGTGGTAGCCGGGAAACTGCCCGTTCCGCTCGCGACGCGAGCCTAGAGCCCGGTACGCCTGGTCAGCGGCAAGTAGGACCGCGCCCGTCAGGACCGCGCCCGTCAGGACCGCGCCCGTCAGGACCGCGCCCGTGAACGCATGGCCAAGGTGAGTGTCACCGCAGTGATGGCCATGCTCACGCCGACGGCCGGGAGGAGAACGCGGTTTCCGAGCAGGTCCATGGCAGCGCCTACGGAGCTGGGGGCCAGGATGGCCGCCGCCGAGCCGAACAGGTAGTAGATGCCCGTGTAGAAGCCCACGCGGTCCTCGCCTCCCTGGTTGACGACCAGGGGGTAGGCGGGCACGAGCACGAACGCCCACGATGCGCCGCCCAGCCCGAGCCAGATCGAGATGATGGCGGGGTCGGCGGTCAGCGTTGCCACGAGCAGCCAGAGGGCGAGGAGCGAGGCGCCGAGCCGCATGGTGTTCAGCTCGCCGAGGCGCCGCGCCAAGCGGGCGGCCGGTAGCGCCATCACGACGAAACCGGCGATGGTAACCCCCATGATCATGCCCGAGCTGCCGCCGGTCAGACCGAACTCCTCGGTCGCGAAGGTGCTGAACTGGGCCTCCAGCGCGGAGTAGCCGAAGAACGCGAAGAACACGGCCACCAGCACGAGGAGGATCCCGCCCTCCCTGTTGCGCAGTACGGTGGCGGCGTCGCGGATCAGGCCGCTGACCAGAGGCGCGTCTTCCTGGATGACACCGGCGCTGACGTAGGGCGGGTGCGGCTCCGTCGCCGCCCGCACGGCGAACAGGGCGACGAGGATGACAGCGCCGGCCACCATGAACGGGAACCAGGGCGCCACGTCTGCCATGGGGGCGACGAAGAGGAGGCCGATGGCGCCGCCGACGGCCCCGAGCATGGTGAGCACCGCGTTGGCGTGCGGCCTGCCGCTGGGCGGCACGTGGTCGGGCATGAGCGCCGCCAACGGCGCCCGGAAGGCCGTCATGGCGAGGAGGAACGCGACGTCGACCGCCAGGAGGGTCCAGAAGGCGGCCTTCGCGAAGGGCAGGAGCGCGAACAGGACGGCGGCCAGCGGCATGCTCACGATCAGGAACGGCAGGCGCTTGCCGAGCGGGCCGTCGATCCTATCCGACCAGGTGCCGAGTAGCGGGAGGAGGATCATGGCCATCACGTTGTCGAGGCCCATGATGGCGCCGCGCATGCCGCTCGAACGCACGTAGTCGCGTAGGAGCAACGGCATGAAGTTGTTGTAGAGGCCCCAGGTTATCGCCAAACTGGCTGCGCCGACGCCGAGGCCGAGGAGCTGCCAGTTGCTTAAGCCCACCCTGCCGCCTCGGTTCACGCCTCACCTTCGGAGCGGTCGGTCGCCACGGCCGGCGCTGTCTCGTCGTCGACGATGGCCTGTTGCCTGGCCGCCTCGGCCTGCGCGCGCACGAGTTCGTCGGCCTCGCGCAGCCACTCGGCTTCGGCGCTGCCCTCCACCACCGCGGTCGGGCGCCGCCGCGCCCTGTCGCGCGAGAGCGCCGCGCGCGCGAGTAACATCGTTGTGACCGGGTTCACGAGGGGGATGAAGACGATCAGGAGCAAGGCCTTGGGCAGGAACCTGCCGGCCGAGACGGAGTAGAAGAGGATCGCGGCGAGGAGGATGGACGTGGCGCCGAGGGTGGCGGCCAGCGTCGCCGGGTGGGCGCGCTCGTAGAAGGAGCGCAGCCGCAGCAAGCCGTACGAACCGACGGCCGCGAGCGCCGCGCCGAAGAGGGCGAGCAGGACGACGATGACGGCCACGAAGGGGGTCACTCGATGACCTCCCCGCGCATGAGGAACTTCGCGAGGGCTGAGCTGCCGGCGAAGCCGAGGAGCGTCATGACGAGGGCCGCCTCAAGGTAGCCGCTTTGGCCGGCGCGCATGCCGAACACGACCACTTGCAGCGCCGCGTTGAGGTAGACCGCGTCGAACGCCAGGACGCGGTCCTGTGCGCGCGGGCCCCTGATGAGCCGTGCGGCGGCGAAGACGAGGCCGATGCCCAGCAGCCCGTGGGCCGCCAGGAGGCCCCAGTGGAGGATGGCCTGCGCCGTCATTCGAACACCGCCCGGAGGCGCCGCTCGTAACGTTGCGTTACCGTCCTCACCCAGTAGTCGGGGTCGACGAGGTCGAGGACGTGGATCGTCACGACGTTCGTGCGGGAGTCGTAGGCGGCCCAGAAAGTGCCCGGCGTGGCGGTGATGATCGTAGCGAGCGCGGCGAGCGCGTAAGGGCTCTTGATGGTCAGAGGCACGTTCACGAAGCCGGAGTGGGCCTTACGACGCCGGTCCGCCAGGATGGCGACGACGGCGAAGTTGGAGCGCACCACGTCGTAAGACACGACCAGGAACAGACCGAGGGCTACGAAGGGGCGCTTGATGCTCGGCGCTTCCTGCTCCAATGCCACCATCACGCGCGAGAGCACGAGCCCGAGCGCGACCCCGAGAGCGATGTCGCCGGGCGCGAGCGACTCCTGGAGCAGGAGCCACATGCCCGCGAGCAAGGCGGCGAGGAGCGGGTGGGGGACGATGCGCCTCACGGCTCCTCACCCTCCGGTCCTTGCAGGACGCTGCTCAGGTAACTGGAGCGCGCCTCGAGGCCGGCGCTCGCCGCGGCCGTGTAACGCAACGTCGGCTGGGCCAGCACGGTCAGCGCTACGAGCAGGGCGATGAGGAACGCGACGGGGACGGCCTCTAACGGCCTGACCACGCGAGTGGTCCCGGCCGGTTCCGCCCAGAACACGTTGACGCCCTTGCGCATGAGCGCCACCAGGACGCAGAAACCAGAGAAGACTATGACGCCGACGACCCACCAGGCTGCGGAGGCGGGCGCGTGCGCGTAGCCGCCGGACCCCGCCTCGACGACGGCGGCCAGCATGCCGAACTTGGCGATGAACCCGGAGAGCGGCGGCAGCCCGACCAGCTGCAGTGCCACGAAGAAGAAGGCGGCGGCGAGCAGGGTAGTGGCGAGCGGCAGCGTTACGCCGAGCTCGACCCCCTCGAACTCGTTGCGCAGTTGCGTCTCGAAGTCGTCGTGGAAGACGGGACCGACGGCTTGGGCCGCCACCTCGCCGTCGCGGCGGTTCACGAGCTCGCAGAGGAGGAAGATGACGCCGATGCCGATGGTGGAGCCGATCAGGTAGTACAGGGCGCTAGATAGCACGACCGGGTCGCCGCTCGCGATGACGGCGAGCAGCGTTCCAGACGAGACCATGGTGAGGTAGCCGGCCATGCGTGGCAGCTCCGAGCTGGCCAGCACCCCGAACGTGCCGAACAGGACGGTGGCGAGGCCGAGGTAGAGCAGCCACGAGCTGCCGAACAGGGCGAGCGCCTCTCCACCGGGCCACAGGAGCGCCGCCAGTCGCAGGATGACGTAGACGCCGACCTTCGTCATGACGGCGAAGATGGCGGCCACGGGCGCCGCGGCGGCTGAGTAGGTGGTCGGGAGCCAGAACGATAGCGGCCAGGCACCCGACTTGACGAGGAAGGCCACGCCGAGGATGGAAAGCCCGGCCTTGAGGAGCACGAGGTCGTCCGGCCCGAGCTGACCGGCCTTCGCTGCCAGGTCCGCCATGTTAAGCGTGCCGGTCACCGCGTAGACGAGGCTCACGCCGACGAGGAAGACGACCGAGGCGGCCAGGTTGATGGCGACGTAGTGCAGGCCGGCCTTGACGCGCCGCTTGCCGGAGCCGTGCAGGGCCAGGCCGTATGACGCGGCGAGGAGCACCTCGAAGAACACGTAGAGGTTGAAGAGGTCGCCCGTGAGGAACGCCCCGCACAGGCCCATGAGCAGCAGCAGGTAAAGGCTATGGAACCTGGGTCCGAGCGTCGCCCAGCGCGAGAGCGCGTAGGTCATGCCGGCGGCGCCGAGGAGCACGGTCACCATGACCATGAGCACGGAGAGCCTGTCTGCGACGAGCACGATCCCGTACGGCGCGCTCCAGTTCGCGAGCCGGTAGACGACGATCTCGGGCGTGCTCGGGTCGGCGACGACCATCAGGAGTCGCAAGGTCGCGGCGAACATGGCCGCGAGCGTGACAGAGCTGACAACCGCCTTGGCGCGCCGCCTCCGCTCGTGCAGGAGGAGCATGCTCGCGGCGGCTATCAGGGGCAGGAGGATCGGGACGATGCTCACGTGCCGGTCGAGCACCTCGAGCAGCCCCGTCATGCGCTCATCCCATCGCCGTCCACGTGATCGGTGCCGGTGATGCCGCGCGCGGCCAGGAGCACCACCAGGAAGAGGGCGGTCATGGAGAAGCTGATGACGATGGACGTGAGCACGAGCGACTGCGGAACGGGGTCGGCGAAAGTGCTAGGGTCGGCGCCTTCCGCGAGGAGCGGCGCGCCGTCGACTACGAGCCTGCCCATGGCGAGGATGAAGAGGTTGACGGCGTACGTCAGGAGCGACAGGCCGATGATCACCTGGAAGGTACGCGGCCTGAGGATCAGGTACACGCCGGTCGTCGCGAGGACGCCGATGCCGATGGCGACGACGATCTCCATCAGTCGCCCCCCGCCTCGCCGAGCTTGACGGCGGTTTCGGCGGCGGCCGGGCTCGGCGCGCTCGTGGCCCCTTCGAGTTCCTGGGTGGAGAGGCTGGCGCGGGCGCTCCGGATGGATTGATGCGCGAGGGCGATGAGCATGAGGACGGTCGCGCCGATGACGAGGGCGAACACGCCGAGGTCGAAGAGGCTGGCGGACGCCAGGCTCACCTCGCCGATGACCGGCAGGTGCAGGTGGCCGTGGGCGGACGTGAGGAAGGGCCGCCCGAAGAACCAGGCGCCTATCCCTGTGAGCGCCGCCACCAGCAGGCCGGTCCCGATCCAGATGAGCGGAAGCACGCGTAGCCGTTCCTCGACCCAACGGGTGCCGCGCGCCATGTACTGGATGATGAACGCGATCGCCATCGCGACGCCGGCGGCGAAGCCCCCGCCAGGCTCGTTGTGCCCGCGCAGGAAGAGATGGATGGCGAAGAGCGTGATCACGGGGAAGAGCAGGTGCATGACGATGCGGGGCACGAACAGGTAGTCGCGCGCGGTGTCGCCTACTTCCCTATCGGATCGCGCCTCGTCGTAGGCATCCTGCCGTCGCTGCTGGCGGGTGCTGCCAACGACCTCGCGGGCGGGCCTGAAGCGCCTAAGCAACGCGAACACGGTGAGGGCCACGATGGCGAGCACCGTGATCTCGCCCATGGTGTCGAAGCCGCGGAAGTCGACGAGGATGACGTTGACGACGTTGCGGCCGCCCCCACCCTCGAGCGCGTTGGCGTTGAAGAACCCCGCTATGCCGCCGACCCGAGGGCGCGTCATGGCCGCCAGGGCGAGGGCCGCCATGCCGCCTCCGGCGATCAGCGCCAGGACCAGGTCGCGGCCGCGGCGCGCGACGACCAGAGCTCTGGCGCGCTCCCGGTCCTCCTTGGTAGCCACGCGCGCTGGGAGCCAGCGCAGGCCGAGCAGGAGGAGCACGGTGGTCACGATCTCGACGAGGAGCTGCGTGACGGCCAGGTCGGGCGCCGAGAGCCAGACGAAGGTGAGGCATACGGCCAGGCCGGCGCCGCCCGTGAGGATGAGGGCGGCGAGCCGGTGGAACTTGGCGAGGATGGCCGCGCCCGTGGCGCTTGCGATCCCGAACGCCCACACGACCACGAACGGCAAGGAGACGGGGGTGAGGGGCCGAGTCCCGAGCGTCAGGCCTGCGCCGGCTTGGGTAACGGCGTGGTAGACGAACGGGGCCGCGCCGGCAACGACCGCGGCGAGGACGATGAGGAAGAGCTGCGGCTGGAGCCTTACTGTGCCGGCCAGGCGCGTGATGAAGCCGGCGCCGGCGAACAAGCCGGTCATGGCCCCGTCGAAGATGCGCCTCGCGCGCGCGCGGCCCGCCCATGGCCGCTCGCGGGCCTCGCGGTTGGCGAGGCGGCGGTACAGGGCGAAGTAAAGGCTGGCGCCGAGCGCCATCGCTACGAGGCTGAGCATGAACGCTGGCGTGAACCCGTGCCACAGCTCGAGGTGGAAGCGCGGAGCCTCCGGACCGAGCACCGCGACGACCGCCGAGCGCAGGAGCGGGCCGACGGACAGGTTGGGGACGATGCCGACGACGAGGCAGATGAAGACCAGCAACTCGATGGGCAGGCGCATCCAACCGACGGGCTCGTGCGGCTTGCGCGGGAGGTCGGTCGCTTCAGGCCCGAAGAAGACCTGGTGGATGAACCGCACGGAGTAGAGCACGCTGAAGGCGCTGCCGAGGGTGGCGATGAGCGGCAAGAGCCGGTCCAGCAACGAGCCCGTATGGAACGCCAGCGTCTCGGTGAGGAACATCTCCTTGGAGATGAAGCCGTTGAGCAGGGGCACGCCGGCCATGGCGCCGGCGGCGACGATGGCGAGGGTGCCCGTGTACGGCATGTGCCTGAAGAGTCCGCTCAACCGCCTGATGTCGCGGGTGCCCGTCTCGTGGTCGATGACGCCGGCGGCCATGAAGAGCGACGCCTTGAAGGTGGCGTGGTTCAGGGTATGGAAGATGGCCGCCACGGCAGCCGCCGGCGTCGAAAGGCCGAGCAGAAGGGTGATGAGCCCGAGGTGGCTGATCGTGGAATAGGCCAGGATGCCCTTGAGGTCGTACTGGAACGTGGCCGCGATGCCGCCGAGCAGGAACGTGACGAGGCCGGCGAGGCTGACGACGTAGTACCAGGTGTCGTTGCCGGCCATCACGGGCCATAGGCGCATCATCAGGTAGATGCCGGCCTTGACCATGGTGGCCGAGTGCAGGTAGGCCGAGACCGGCGTCGGCGCTGCCATGGCGTGCGGCAGCCAGAAGTGCAGGGGGAACTGGGCGCTCTTGGCGAAGGCCCCTATGAGCAGGCAGATGATGGCCGGCGTGACGAGCGGGCTGGCCATGAGCACGTCGCGGTTCGCGATGACCGTGTCTATGTCGAAACTGCCGACGACGTGGCCCACGAGCAGTACGCCCATCAGCAGAAGGAAGCCTCCGAGTCCGGTGACGGTAAGAGCCATGCGGGCGCCGTCGCGCGCGTTCTCGTTGTGGTGCCAGTAGCCGATGAGGAGGAACGACAGGAGGCTGGTCAGCTCCCAGAAGAACAGGAGCTGGATGAGGTTGCCCGACAGCACGAGGCCGAGCATGGACCCCATGAACGAGAGCAGGTACGAGAAGAACCGCGGTACGGGGTCCTCGGCGGCCATGTAGTAGCGCGCGTACAGCACGACGAGGGCACCGATGCCGGTCACGAGGAGGGAGAACAGCCAACTCAGGCCGTCCAGCCGCCACGTTAGCTCCAGCCCGATGTCGGGAAGCCAGCTCCAGGTCTGGCGCAGGACCGCGCCCTCGGTCACCCCGCGGTAGAGCAGCGCCGTCAGGAGCACGCCTATCAACGCCGTGGCCCCCGCCAGGCCTGCCGCGGCGTTGCGTGCATGGCGAGGCAGGAACGCCACCAACATGCCCACGACGAAAGGCAACAGTGCCAGTACGGGTAGGTAAGTGGCGGCTATGGTCATGGTTGGCGTTGGGCGCGTACCCGACGGCGACCGGGCGCGGTGCTCCATTGTGACACCCTCCGCCCGTACCACGATGCGTCCTGTCTCACGTCTGCCGCGCTCTTCGCGACGTTGGGCTGTCGTTCGGCTGTCGTTCGGCGCGTTGGCCGGGCGCCGGACGCGGATTCGTGCGGACCTTCGCCTGGCCGCACGTGGAGGGACGCGGCGCTAGGGCAGCGCGGCGGGCAGTGGTGTAATTGGCGGCATGCCTGCCTTCCCCACCGGCCTCGCCGGAACGTTGGCGGAGGTCGCCGAGTCGGCTCGTTCCGAGTCCGGCAGCCCCGGCCTCGGTATCAGCGTCTTCACCGCCACCGACGTCATCCTCGAGCGGGGCTTCGGTCACCGCGACCGCGAGGCCGGCCTGCCGGTCACGCCCGAGACCGTCTTCGGAGTCGCCTCCATAACCAAGTCGTTCACGGCGCTCACCGCGCTGGCGTTGCAGGAGCGCGGTCTGCTGAGCATCGAGGACGAGGTGGGGCGCTACCTGCCGTTCGAGCGCCTCTGGTCGGCCGGCGCGCCGGCGCGCCTCCACCACTTCCTGAGCCACTCGAGCGGCCTGCCGCCGACGCCGACCATGACGTGGTTGCGCCACGCCAGCCAGGCGAACGACCCGGTTTCCGCCGCGCCGACGCTGGCCGAGACTAAGCTGACGCTCGTGCCGGGCGTCATGGGCATGCCCGGAACTCCCGCCAGGTCGTTGACCGACGTCGACGCGCAAGCCGCCGCCATCCCAGACGACGACGCTGAGCGCCGCATCGCCGCGTTGGCCTCACGGGTCGCCTCCTTCGGCGGCCTGAGCTCGTGGCTTGACGCGCACGCGCTGCCCCTGGCCGCGCCGGGCGAGCTCTACTCGTACAGCAACGACGCCTTCTGCCTGGCGGGCGGGATCATCGAGCAGGTGGCGGGTGTGCCTTACGCCAGGGCGGTCGAACGGGAGGTTCTGACGCCCCTCGGCATGCGCCGCTCGTGCTTCGGCCTCGAAGGGGTGCTGGCGGATACCGACCATGCCACGGTCTACGCTCGCGATGCCGGCGGCGCGGTCGTGCGCTCGCCAGCCTGGCAGACGACGGGCGTCATGCAGGCGGGCGGCATGCTCAAGAGCTCCCTCGCCGACCTGCGCGTCTACGTCCGCCACCTCATGGCGGGCACCGGGAGGGTGCGCGAACTGGCCGAGCCGCGCATCGCGAGCGGCCCCGGCGCTACCTACGGCCTAGGCCTGGCGCGCCGCGACGACTACCACGGGCTCACGCTCGTCAGCCACGGCGGCAGCCTCAAAGGCGTCTCGAGCGCCATCGGCTATTCGCCCCAGCTCGGCGTCGGGTTCGCGATCCTGTCGAACCTTGAGGGGGTGCCGGCGGAGCAGCTCTTCGTGAAGCTCGTCAACGCCTGCGCGGGCTTGCCGATCGGCACGGTGCCATACGACCCGGCCCCGGCGGCAGCGACGCCAGAGGAGTTGCAACCTGTCCTGGGCGACTACCTCTCCGGCGAGCCGTACGGGCGGACGCGCCTCTACCTATCGGACGCGGGGGAGCTGCGCGCCGAGGTCGGCTGGCCGCCGCTCGACGTGCCGGCGTTCATGGCCGGTCAGGACGAGGTGGCGCTCGTCTATCCGGCCAGGAAGGTGGCCGCGCGGGTGCTGCGCGACGGCTCCGGGAAGGTGTGGGGGTTGCAGTCCGGGCGGGTGATGCGGAGGCTGTAGCCTGTCTGGCGCCCGGTCCCCAGCCGGTCTGCGCGCCCGGTCACCGCGATTTTCAACGCTCGCTTTGCGCGGGGTGGGCAGCTTGCCCGCAGCGGGCTTGGGTCTACGGCAGCGCGTCGCGTCCGGCCAGGTAGGCCTTGACGAGCGACTTCGGCGCCTGCGCGGCCCACGCGTGCTCGACGAGCTCGCGCAGCGACGCGGCATCGGCAGCGTCCAGATGCCGCACGCGCATGAGTACGGCGGGCCAGCCGTCGAAGTGGGGCGTCGTGAAAAGAGGGAGGGCGGGGTCGTCCAGCCACCGGCCCTTGCCTTCCTGACCTTGGGTCCTGAACACGAGCACGTCGTCCATCAGTTCGCCCGTCTCCGGATCGACGGCGTCCTTGCGGGGCGGCCTCAGGAGCAGGAAGCTCTTGCCCCTGACGCGGTACTCCGGTCGACCCGCGGCGGAGAGGCGGGCATCGGCCTCAGGCATGGCGCGCGCTAGCCGGTCTAGGTCCTCGAAGGTGGGCATGGCGTTACTGTAGCGGGCCGGGGGCGGGGCTCACCGGCATCACCACAGGAACGCGCGAATGTCTAGGAGCAGCTTCACCTGAAGCGGCGCTCGAGTTCTTCCGGCAGAGGGTCGAAGAAGCTGTCGGGCACGACCAACCCTTCCGCTCCACCGAGAGTGCGGGTGCGCCTGGGGGCTAGTTCGTGTCGAGCGTTGCCCCTTTCGCTCTTGGGGTCGGGGAGCCCGGGTTCTTCTTGAGAAGCGGGTACTTGTGCAACTAGGTGGTTGCGCAACTGTCTCGTTGCATGGCGTCTCGTTTTTGTCCTAGGCCTCCCATGGTGGCCGTGCTGGCTTGGGCGGTAGCGTCTTGGAAGGTAGTCGTGTGTGACGCCTGACGCTGTGCCGTCAAGAGTGAACAGACCCTAGTCGCGGGACCAACGGTCTCGGGCTAGGCGCGGGGCTCGTTGGGCAAGCGTGGAGAAGCAAGTCCGCCCAGAGACTCGACGCGAACGTGCCGAGGAGGCCTCACGCCGCGGTCGACTTCTCAACCGAAGGTGGCCACCTGAGCCGGCCAGGTTTGCGATAACCCGGCCGTCCACCAAGGCCAGGTTATCGCCGGCTGTGCGGCCGCGTTACCCCTACTCGAACAGGCTCTCGTCCAGCACGACGTTGTAAGCGACCGCCTCGACGCGCGAGCGGCTGACGATGTTCCAGGCGCCGCCCTCGAGCATGTAGGTCGTCGAGTCGTAACCCATGAGCGCTTGCGTGTCGACCGCCGTGTCGTAGGCGACGAGCATCTCACCCGAGGAGCCCATGTCCATGTGGATCCCGATGATCTTGCTGTCCTTGAACAGGTACTGGATGGTCGTTGGCTCACCGCTCTTGTCGTGGAACGTGTAGGTTACCTGTTCGCCTGAGACGATGCCGCCGTAGTCGACCTCGCCGTCGTACGTGGCGACGTCGCCCTCCTTCAGGAGGATGGGCTCGTTCTGGTCGAACATCTTCTCGAGCTCGGTGGCCGTTTCGGGGGGCACGGGGAGGGTCATCGGCATGCCGGGCATGCTCATGGTGACCTGACCGTCCTTGAGGACGACGCTCGTCGACATCCCGGGCATCACCTCGGTCAGCATGACGAGGCGCCTGCCCTCGAAGTCGATGACGATGCGGGAGTTCGTCTCCATCTCATCGCCGTCCACGTAGGTGGTCGTGACGACCGTCTGGTCGACGTTGCGGAGTTCCTCGGTCGTAACGGGTTGCAGGCCCTCTAGTAGGGCGCGTGCGCGTGCGTCCACCTGTGCGGAGGCCGTCGCCAGCAAGGTGGCGAGTAGGAGCGAGGCGACTAACGCGGCTGTGCGTCGGGCAGTTGTGATCATGCCTCGAGTGTATGGGCAACGCGGCCTTTGGCGTGTGAGGGACGGCCTGCGCCACCCTGAGCAACGCTTAAGACGCCGGCCGACGGCTCGGAGCGACAGGGGCGAAGCGCGTTGCCGGTATGGCGACGGCTGTGTGTTCAGACGTCGCGCAGGGTGGGGTCGAGCAGGTCGCGCAGGCCGTCGCCGAACAGGTTGAACCCGAACGAGGCGAGTAGGATGGCGAGGCCGGAGAACACCGATACCCACGGCGAGAGGAGCATGGTGCCGCGGCTCTCGGAGAGCATGAGCCCTAGTGACGGGGTAGGGGGCTGTGTGCCGAGACCGAGGAAGCTCAAGGACGCTTCCACCAGGATGGCCGTGGAGAGCGAGAGCGTCACCTGCACGAGGATGGGGGCCATGATGTTCGGCGCGACGTGCTTGGAGAGCACCCGCACCGCGCCGCCGCCGAGCGCGCGCGCCGCGGCGACGTAGTCCCAACTCAGCACGGTGAGGGCCGGTCCGCGCGCGAGGCGCGCGAAGACGGGTGTGTAGACGATGCCGATGGCCAGGCCCGTGTTGAGGCTGCCCGGGCCGAGGACGGCGAGCACCGCGATGGCCAACAGGATGATGGGGAAGGCGAGGAGCACGTCCATGACGCGCATGATCAGCCTGTCGCGCCAGCCGCCCCAGTAGGCGGCAAGGAGGCCGAGCCCGCCCCCGACGACGGTGGCGATGAGCACCGCGCCCAGGCTGACGAGCACGCTGGTGCGGTAGCCGTAGAGGATGCGCGAGAGCGTGTCGCGGCCGAAGTTGTCCGTGCCGAGCAGGTGGGTCCCGGAAGGGCCCTGGAACCGCTCACGGATGGACTGGGCGAGGGGGTCGTACGGCGCGATCAGCGGTCCGAGGGCGGCCGCCAGGACCACCACGAGGGCGACCACGAAGCCGATGAACCCCACGCGGTTGCGCCACAGGCGCGTGAAGAAACGCTTCGCGTTCACGAGTACTCCACGCGCGGGTCGATCCAGGCGTAGGTAAGGTCGACCAGCAGGTTGATGAGCACGAACACCCCGGTGACGATCAGCACGACGCCTTGCAGGAGCGGGTAGTTGCGCTCGTTGATGGCCCCGACCATGAGGCGGCCGACCCCGGGGATGGCGAAGACCTGCTCGATGACGACGACGCCGGAGAGCAGGTAGCCGAGTTGCACCCCGATGACCGTGACCATCGGGATCATGGCGTTGCGCAGGGCGTGCTTGTAGAGCATGCCGCGCTCGCCCACCCCCTTGGCGCGTGCCGTGCGCACGTAGTCGCTCGAGAGGACCTCGAGGAGGCTCGAACGCAGGATGCGCGTCAGCCCGGCCACCATGGGGAGGCTCACGGCCACCGTGGGCAGCGCCACGCGCGCGAGGTTGCCCCACGGGTCCGACGTGAACGGGACGTAGCCGATGGCCGGCCAGGCGGGGAGGTAGATGGAGAAGAAGTAGAGGAGGAGCACGCCGACCCAGAACGACGGCAGCGTGAGGCCGATGATGGCTATGACCCTCACCACCACGTCCCCGCTCGTGCCCCGCGCCCGCGCGGCGAGGACGCCGAGCGGGAACGACAGGACGAGAGCGAGGACGAGGGCGAGGAAAGTGATCTCGAACGTGGCGGGCAGCCGCGCGAGGATCTCCTGGCTCACGGGCGTGCCCGTCCAGATGGACGTGCCGAGGTCGCCCCGCAGGGCGCTCGTCAACCAGTTCCAGTACTGCTCGTAGACGGGCAGGTCGAGGCCGATCTGACGCCTGAGCGCGTCGACGCGCTCAGGCGTTATGTCGGTGTTGGCGCCCAGCATGATGGCGACCGCGTCGCCGGGGATGAACCTCACCATCAGGAAGACGAGGACCGAGACCCCGAGGAGCACGAACACCAGGTCGAGCAGGCGCCGGAGCGTGTACTGGAACACGCGTCAGACCCTTAGCGGAGTTCCACCTCGCGCAGGTAGCGCAGGCCGCGGCTCGGGAGCTGCTGGAAGCCGACGACGTTGTCGGTGACCGCGCTGAAGAGCGTGCCGTATGCCACGTGGCTGATGGGGCCGGTGCAGGCGAGGCGCTTCTGCAGGTGGTCGTAGATGTTGACGCGGTCCTCGAACGCGGTGGTGGTACGGCCGAGCTGCAGCAGCTCGTCGACGGCCGGGTCGGAGAACTTGAAGACGTTCGTCGAGCCGCCCGTCACGAAGGTGCGGAAGAGGTAGCCGTCCGGGTCGGTGGCGCCGCCGTTGAGGCTCACGAAGGTGTCGAAGTCGGAGTTGCGCCAGGCTTGCACGAACGCGCCGAACTCGGCGACGTTGACGTCTAGGACGATGCCGGCCCTGGCGAGCTGCGCCTGCAGGACCTGGGCGACGTCGCTGACGACCTGGATGGTGCCGAACGTGATGAGGCCGGCGTGGAAGCCGTTGGGGTAGCCGGCCTGGGCGAGCAGCTCGCGGGCCTTGTCCGGGTTGGAGGCGTAGCAGGGGAAGTTGGCCGTGTCGGTCGCCCAGGCAGTGAGACCGGGGCTCAGGGGTCCGCCCGGTTGGGCGTTGCCGAAGTAGACGGCCTCCACGATCTCGGCGCGGTCGATGGCGTAGTTGATGGCCTCGCGCACGCGCGGGTCGTTGAACGGCGCGCGGCTCACGTTGAGGCCGAGGAGCGTGTAGGAGAGGTCCTGGACGCCCATGAGGGTGACGCCACGGACGTTCTTGAGCGTCTCGGCGGTGGCCGGGTCCACGTCCGGGATGATGTGGTACGTGCCCGTGCGGATGCCGGCGGCGCGCGTCGAGGCCTCTGGGACGATGTTGTAGCGGACCTCGGCCACCTTCGGCTCGCCATGGCGGTAGTAGTTCGGGTTCGCCACGAGCAGCACGTACGTGTCGGGGACGATCTCCTTCAGCATGAACGGTCCGGTGCCGACGGCTACCTGCTGTAGGCTCCCACCGTTGGCCTCGACGACCTCGCGTGGCACCACCGTCAGGTTCGTGAGGTTGGAGAGGAACGGGGCGAAGGGCACGTTGAGCGTGAACGTGACCTCTAGCGGGCCCGTGGCGACGGCTGAGGCGACCTCGTTGAAGCGGCTGGCCTGCGGCGAGCCGGTCTCCGGGTTCATGATGCGGTCGAACGAGTAGACGACGTCGTCGGCAGTGAAGGCGCGGCCGTTGTGGAAGGTGACCCCGTCCCTGAGCTGGAAGACGTAGGTGAGGCCGTCGTCTGACACCGTCCAGGACGTGGCCAGGGCCGGTTCGAGCTCGAGGCCGGCGTTGACCTCCAGGAGGCCGTCGTAGATCTGGCCGATGACTGCGAACGACGAGAACGCCGTGACGATATGTGGGTCGAGGCCGACCGGCGCCGTGTCGATGGCGACCTCGAGCCTTCCCTGCTGGGCGAACGCCGTGCCTAGCGAAACCACGGCTGCTATTAGGAGAAGCCTTGCTGCGCGCATGTTCCCTTCCTTCCCTGGTCAGCGCTCTCGCGGCTGAAGTGGTCCGGTCGGCCCGACAACGTCGTTGGGTCGGCTCCGGCCCGCGCGTTGCGGCGGCGGTGATGAGCGCTTACGCCACCTAACGTACCATTGCTAGACCAGTCGGTGGCTATGGTGTAGCCTTCACCATGCCTAGGACCAGGACCGAGCCGGTCGGGGCGGCCGAGCGCGCCGTCGCGGCGTGCGCGCCGCTCATCGAGCAGGCCGTAGCCGAGCGAGTGACGCCGGGAGCGGTCCTGCAGGTAGCGGGCCGCGACGGACATGGCGCCGTCATCGCGCGCGGCGCCGTGGCGTACGGCGGCGCGGCCGTGAGCGCGTCAACGCGCTACGACCTCGCGTCGCTCACGAAGGTGACGGCATGCCTGCCGAGCCTCCTCAGCCTCGTGCAGGCGGGCGAGGTGGCGCTGAGCGACCGGGTGGAGCGCTTCTTCAGCAACGCCGGCTGGATGCAAGAGCCGTCGCTCGGGGCCGTCACGATCCTCGACCTGGTGCTGCACCGCTCCGGACTGCCGGCCTGGCGACCTCTGTTCGCCCTCACGAACGACCGGCGCGTCGCCGTCGCGAACGCGTTGCAGTCGAGCCTCACCGAACCGGCCGGCGCGCACCTCTACTCCGACATCGGCGTCATCGTCCTCACCGCCATCGTCGAGCGCGTGACGGGGAAGCGGATCGACGAGTACGCCGAAGAGGTCGTCTTCGCCCCTCTCGGGATGTCCAACACCGGCTACGGGCCGCTGGTCACGGAAGGGGGAGTCGCGCCCGACGTCGCCGCCACCGAAGACGACGGACTGCGGGGCCTCTTGTCAGGCCGCGTCCACGACGAGAACGCCGACGCGCTCGGCGGCGTGTCCGGCCACGCCGGCCTCTTCGGCCCGGCCGGCGACCTGACGCGCTACGCCCAGGCGTGGTTGCGCTTGGAGGCGCCGTTCGCGGGGGCCGACGTGCTGCGCTCGGCCATCATCGACCTCTCGGGCGGCGAGGGGCCGCGCCGCGGCGTCCTGTGGCGCTGCGCCGACGCCGACTGGCCGTTCGGTCCAGGACCCTCCCCCCAGGCTTACGGGCACACGGGCTTCACGGGCACGAGCATCGTGATCGACCCGGGCCGCGGCTGGGCCGTCGTCCTCCTCACCAACCGCGTGCATCCGCGCCGCGGGTCGTCCGAGGGGGTGATGCGCTTGCGCCGGGCCGTCCACGCCGCCGTCGCCGAGGCGTTCGCGGGTGAGGGCGCGTGAGCGGCGGCATGCCGGCCAAGCCCGACCTCCCGCCTGCCACCGTCGTTGGCGTCATGTCGGGCACGTCCCTCGACGGCGTGGATACCGTGACCGCGCGCTTGGAGCGCGCCGGCGGCACGCTGAAGTGGGAGGTGCTCGCCCGCGCGGCGCATTCCTACCCGGACGACCTTGTGGAGCGCCTGCACCTGGCGCTCAAGCCGGAGACCTCCGACGTCCTCATGCTGACGGAACTGCACCAGGAGGTCGGGCGGTTCTACGCCGAGGTGGTCGGGGCGGCCCAGGCACTGCACCGGGTCGACCTAGTCGCGCTCTCCGGCCAGACCGTCTATCACATCCCCCGCGTGGAGCCGGAACACGGCTGGCGCGTCAAGAGCACCCTGCAGCTCGGCGAGGCAACGGTCGTGACCGAGCGCTGCCGCGTGACGACCGTCTCGGACTTCCGCCAGTCGGACTTCTCGGCCGGCGGCCAGGGCGCGCCGCTGGTCAGCTTCCCCGATTCGGTCCTGTACGCCGCTCCGGGCGTAGCCCGCGCGGTCGTCAACCTGGGCGGCATCGCCAACGTGACCTACCTGCCCGCGAGCGGCGACCAGAACGGAGTGCTCGCCTTCGACACGGGCCCGGCCAACTGCCTGCTGAACGAGGCCGCCGCGAGGTTCGCCGGCGAGCCGTTCGACCAGGATGGTCGGCTGGCGCGGGCCGGGACGGTCGACGAGGCGGCGCTCGCGCGGCTGCTGGCAGACCCGTACTTCGCGCTCACGCCCCCCAAGACCACCGGCCGCGAACACTTCCACCTCGATGCCGCCCTGGGACGCGGCTGGCCGGACGGCGTCCCCGAGCTGCCTGACCTGATGGCTACGCTGGCAGAGCTGACCGTCGGCACCCTGCTGGGCGGGATCCGCGACCACCTGGAGCCGCTGGGGATCGACGAGGTGCTCGTGGCCGGCGGGGGGGCGCGCAACCCGGTGCTCATGGAGGGGCTGAGGCGCGGCCTCGGGGCGCCCGTGCGCGGGTTCGCCGAGCTCGGTTTCGACGACAAGGATCGCGAGACGCTCGCAATGGCGGTCATGGGTTACTACCGCGTGCACGGCGAGCCCAACGTCCTGCCCTCCGCTACCGGCGCCAAGTGGCCCGTCGTCGCTGGCAAAGTCGCGCAGCCGTGGTCGGGGAGGACCGGCTAGGCTCGACCTCGGTTGGCCCCCGCGCCGGTATGGCGCAAGTCTCACGGGTGACGACCCGAACATCTGCAACAATGACGCTGACCGGCCCCGGGGATGCCGGAGTACCCGTATGGAGATGATCCGCTCCCCACTAGATCGTCGCGCGGAGGGGAACAAGGCGCGTCTGCTGCAGCAGACGCAGAGCCGCGTCTTGGAGATGATCGCCCGCGGCGCCGACCTGGGCGACGTCCTGAACGAGGTCATGCTGTTCCTGGAGCAACAGCTCGAAGGGGTCCGCACGTCGGTCCTGCTCATGGACCGCGGGGGCGGGCACCTCTACCACGGCGCCGCGCCAAGCCTGCCCGACAGCTACAACGCCCACCTGAACGGACTCCCGATAGGCCCGCGCGTAGGCTCGTGCGGCACCGCCGCCTACTACGGTGAAGAGGTGGTCGTCACCGACATCGCCACCGACGAGCGGTGGGTCGGGAGCAGCGAACTGCCCCTGGCGCACGGCCTGCGGGCCTGTTGGTCGACGCCGCTACTCAGCCCCGAGGGCGAGGTGGTCGGGACGTTCGCCGTCTACTACCTGGAGCCGCGCGGGCCCACCGAGGAGGAGCGCGCGTTCGTGCGGGTGGCCGCCCACTTGGCCGAGGTCGCCGTCACCAACCGCCGCCGGCTCGAGGACCTCCACGAGCGCGAGCGGAGCATCGGGCGCATGGCGGGGTTTCGCAGCGGCATCATCACCATGATGGAGCAAGGCCTCGTGACCCCGTACGGTCCCGACCTCTACCAACACATGCTCGATCAGGCCGTTAGCTCCATCCCTGGCGCGCAGGCCGGTGCGCTCCTACTGCGGAGCGATGACGGGCGCTACGCCTTCGCCGCGGCGAACGGACACGACTTCGCCGACCTGCGCCGCATCCGTTTCTCCCCGGCCGGCGCGGGCTTCGGCGTGCCCGTGGAGAGCCCGCATCCGCAGGTCGTCGTCGACCCAGTGATGGACCCGGAACTGACCCCCGAGGAGCGCGCGCTCCTCATCCGCGACGGCCGCGCGGCCGAGATCCGCTCCGTGCTCGTAGTCCCCATCCTCGTGCAGGACGGGGCGGCGACGGCCTTCCTCACGCTCGACAACTTCACCTCCACCGACGAGTTCACCGGCGAGTCGGTAGAGGCCGCCCGCGTATACGCCGGCTACGCCGCTCAACTCATCCGGCGCGCCTCGCTCGAGCAGCGCCTCGAGCGCTTGGCGTTCACGGACTCGCTCACCGGCCTACTCAACCGCGAGCGCTTCCGCGAGCTGCTCGCCGAGGCGGTGGCGACCGCGGAGAAGCATGGCACCGAGGTGGCCGCCCTCTTCCTCGACCTCGACAACCTGAAGCTCGTCAACGACTCGCTGGGGCACCTGGCCGGCGACCAGGTGCTGGTGGAGGTGGCCGAGCGGTTGACGAGCTGCCTCGAGCCGGACCAGACGCTGGCGCGCCTAGGCGGCGACGAGTTCATGATGCTCGTGGTCGGCTCCGACGTGCGGGCCAGGGCCAGCGAGCTGGCGCGGCGGGCGTCCGTTTCCTTGGGCGAGCTGTTCCGCGTCGGCGATCACCTGGTCAACGTCACGGCGAGCATAGGCATCAGCCTCTACCCGCACGACAGCGACGGCCCGGAGAACCTCCTCCGCCGCTCCGACATCGCCATGTATCACGTCAAGCAGGGCGGCAAGGCGCATTACGGCTACTTCGAGCCGGGCATGGAGACGGCGTCCGCCAAGCGCATGCAACTCGAGGAAGCGCTGCGGCGCGCGCTTGCCGGCGACGAGATCCTGCTCTACTACCAGCCCCGCATCGACGTACGCACGGGCCGCATCGTGTGCCTCGAGGCGCTCGTGCGGTGGCGGGACGGTGAACGCGGTCTCGTGCCACCGGGGGAGTTCATCCCGCTGGCGGAGAGGACGAACCTCATCCACCCGCTCGGACGGCGCATCCTCGAGCTCGCCACGCGCCAACTGCGCGCCTGGCGCGACGCCGGACTGAGCGACCTGCGCGTGGCGGTGAACCTGAGCGCCAGCCAGGTCGCGCGCGCCGAGCTCGTGGAGGAGGTGGCCGCTGCGCTCGCGGCTGCCGGTCTGCCGGCCACGGCCCTCGAGATCGAGGTCGTTGAGCGCGCGGCCATGACCGACGTCGTCGGCAGCGCCAGGAAGCTCTCCGAACTCAAGGCCATGGGCGTGCGGGTCGCGCTGGACGACTTCGGGGTCGAGTACTCGAGCCTCGCCTATCTGCGCAGCTTCCCTATCGACGCCCTCAAGGTGGATGGGGTGTTCGTAAGGGGGTTGGGGGACGAGACGGCGCTCGCCAAGGCGTCCCGCAAGGGGGCCCATCCGGACGCGGACGGCGCCATCGTCCGGGCCATCGTCACTCTCGGCAACAGCATGGGCCTGCGGGTGGTTGCCGAGGGCATCGAGACGTTGGCTCAGTGGCGCGCGGTGCGAGCCCTGGGCTGCGGGGAGGCGCAAGGCTTCCTCATCTGCCGCCCGGCTCCGCCCGAGGCGCTCGGTAGCATGCTGGCGCGTGGTCGCGTAGACGGGTGGGACGAGCTCGCCGTCAGCGGCGACCCGCCGCCGGACGGGCAACCCTAGGGCGAGCGTCGCCGGCAGCGCCGCACACGCGACGAACCGGATGCGCCGCCGGGTCTCGGGGCCCGGCTGGTGGCCGTTGTACGAGCCCGGAACGCAGCGACGCTAGCTGTCGCGGTGGTGTGTAACCCTGTCTCAACCGCGCGGGAACGCCAGGGTTCGGGGGAACCGGCGACTACCGCGCGGGGCTTTATCTTTACGACGCGCGGGGCTTTATCCTTGATGAAGAGAGCGGCGCGGCGGGGACCTCCTCGCGTCATAGTCGATCACGTGAGGGAAGTTCCGATGGACAAACTGTTCATAACCATCCGTCCTACAGCGGAGGTGACTATCAAGTCGCGCACCACGCGCACCGTCTTCCTCCGCAAGCTCCGGCTGGCCGTCAAGGACGCGTTGCAGCGCTCGGGCCTGGAGGCGCGCGCGTTCGTGCGTGGCAACCGCGTCATGGCCGAGGTGACCGGCGGGCGTGGCTCCGCCGTGGCCGGTGGCGGCGGGTCGGGCGCCGGGAACGATGTGGAGTCGACCGGCACCCTGTCGCGCCGCGTGACCCATGCGGAGCCGGTCGACACCGGCCTGGCCAGCACCCTCGCCACCAGCGCGTTGGAGCGCGTGTTCGGGATAGGCACGTTCTCGTTCGTCGAGGCGGTGGCATCCCCAGACCTCGCCGCCATCGTGGCCTTGGGCACCGAGCTCTACGCGGAGCGCGTACGTGGCACCACTTACGCCGTGCGTTGCAAGCGCGTGGGCCGGCATGCGTTCGGGTCGATGGACGTCGAGCGCAAGTTGGGGGCCGCCCTCAACCCCGGCGCCAAGGTCGATCTCAAGAACCCCGAGGTGACCGTGGAGATCGAGGTCGACGAGCGCCAGGCGCTCTTCTTCAGCCGGCGTCACCACGGCCCCGGGGGTCTGCCCCTCGGCACGGGCGGTCATGCGCTCGCGCTCCTGTCGGGCGGTTTCGACTCGATCGTGGCCGCCTGGTCGCTGATGCGGCGCGGCGTTGAGGTCGACTTCGTCCACTTCCGCCTGGGCGACCTCGAGTCGGAGCGGCTCGCTCTGCGCGTGGCCAAGCTCCTCTCCGACACGTGGGGTTCCGGCTCGCGCCCCGAGGCCCACGTCATCGACCTGCGGCCGGCCATGCGCGAGATGCGCGACAACCTGGACACGAACCTCTGGCAGGTCGGCCTCAAGCGCCTGATGGTGAAGGCGGCCGACGGCGTGGCGGACGCGCTGGAGGCGCACGCCTCGACGAGCGCACCGGGCGAGGAGGGACCGCGCCAACGTGGCAGGCGCACGTCGCGGCGGCGCGTCGACGCCCTGGTAACGGGCGAGGCTATCGGGCAGGTGTCGTCCCAGACGCTCTCCAACCTTCGCACCATCGACGCCGCCGCGACGCGCCCCGTGCTCAGGCCGCTTATCGCCCACGACAAGCAGGAGATCATCTCCTTGGCGGAGCGCATCGGCACCGCCGAGCTCTCCGCCAAGGCCGTCGAGGAGTGCAACATCACGCCCGTGCGGCCGGCCACCTCGAGCCGCACGGAGCGGTTGGAACGCCAGGAGGGGGGCATGGACGGCGGCGCGCTCGCCGGCCAGCTGGCGCGGGTCGAACGGGGCGACACCCGTATCCCGCTACGCGCCATGCGCGAGGGCGAGGGCGTGCTCGTCGAGGAAGCCGCGGGCGACGACCTGCGTGTGTCCGCCCTCCCGACAGGCGCCGTCCTGATCGACTGTCGCGACGAGGGCATACGCTCGTGGCTGCCGGACTGGCCCGAGACCATCGCCGTGCCGAGCGACCTGTCAGGCGGCGGGCTCGAGCCCGGACGCGTGTACGTCGCGTTCTGCCCCATGGGTCAGCGCAGCGCCTACGTGGCAGAGCGCCTGCGCGCGGGGGGCGTGCGCGCCCATAGCTTCAAGGGGGGCGAGGGCGCCTTGCGGGCGTACCTCGAGGGGTGAGGGCCTCGGCCTGAGCTCGCGGGGTCAGGCCCGTGCCAATGCCGCTGCCGCCTCGACCGGCTCGCGGCTGCTTACCGAGAAGCGCGTCCCGGACGGCAGCGCCGCCTCCAGCGCCGAGGTGAGCGGGGCTCCGCAGCGCGCCACGCCGCCGGCGAGCGCCACCGGTAGCACCACGCCGAGCCTACCGCTCACCACGCGCGCCAGCCGCGCCAGTTCGCCCCCCGCCGCCGCGAGGACGGCGCGGGCGTCCTCGTCGCCCCGTGCCGCCGCCAGCGCGACCACCCTGGTCAGCGCGGCGACGCGGGCCCGGCCGCCCTCGTAGACGGCGCGGCGGATCGTGTCCCAGTCGCTGCCGCCGAGCGCCGCGTACAGGCCGGCCGCCAACGCCCCGCCCACAGGGGACCCTTGCTCGTCGGCGCGGCGCAGCACGCGTTTCAGTGCCTCGCGGCCGATCCAGAAACCGCCACCGGCGTCGTCTATCAGGTAGCCGTGCCCACCGGCCCGCGTGCTCGCGCCCCCGGCGCTCAGGTGGAACGCGATGCTGCCCGTGCCCGCGTACACGAGCACCCCCGCTCCGGCCTGGAAGGCGCTCAGGTACGCCACGTGGATGTCGGGCATCATCCGCACCGCGGCCTCCGGCAGCCTCAGCGCATGCGCGGCCACCGCGGTCAGCGTCTGCGCGTCCGTCGAGCCAGGCTCCAGCCCGGTCACCCCGGCCACCACGCGCAGTACGTTCGCCCGCTCCCGCGCCTCGGTCAGGAGTTCGGCGAGCCTGCCAAGTGCGACCTCGCGCTCGTCGGTGCGCAACTGGATGGCCGAGATGGGCCCGGCGGTGCCGCGCGCCACCTCCTCGCCGGCCTCATCCACGATGAGCCAGCGGGTGCTAGAGCCCCCCGCGTCGAGCCCCAGGTACGCGTCAGTCACGCATGGCCTCCGTCGCCAAGTCCGTCAGACCCTCGATCAGGTCGGGGGCGAGCGAGTCCGAGAGGACCAGCCAGACGCTCAAGGCGTCGTCGCCTGGCGTCCCGAAGGGGAGCGGCGCGAGCGCCAGCCAGCCGGCGGCCGACTCGGCCGCGAGTTCGGAGCGGAGCGCGACCCCGACGCCGGCCCCCGCGAGCACGGCAGCGCGCATGGCGCCAGGGCTGGGGACGGGCGTCTGCTCGACCGCGGCGAGCCCGGCGCGACGCAGCAGCGCGCGGGCGCGTTCGCCGACGACGCTCGGCGCGGCGGGTAGGAGCCACCTGACGAGCCCTAGCGCGGTCGTGTCGCGGGCGGCCTCGCCGGGCAGTGCCGCGAGCACGAGGCGCTCCTCGCCCACGCGCACCACCCGCAGACCCGGTTCGCCACCCGCGGGTGCGCTGAGCGTGAGGGCGGCCGGTAACTCACCGCGACGCACGGCGCCCACGAGAGCGTCCGAGTGCCATTCGACCAGCTCCAGCCGGGCCGGCGAGGCGGTCGAGGCGGCTCCCCCAAGGCGGCCGATGAGGTGCGGGCTGACGCCGCAGCGCATGGTGGTCTGCCTGCCGGTGTTCGGATCCAGCAGAGACTCGGCTTCCAGCAGCGTCGCCCTGAGCGCGCGCGCCGGGCCGAGAAGGGCGTTGCCGGCGGGCGTGAGGCGTGTGCCGCCGACCGTTCGCTGCGTCAGGGGAGCCTCCGAGAGCTTCTGGAGCGCCGCGAGCCTGCGGCTGACGGAAGACTGGCCGATCCCGAGCAGCTCGGCCGCCGCGCTCTCGTTGCCGGCCTCGGCCACCGCCAAGAGCGTCAGGAGCTGATCGGCGTCTGGTGATCCCGGCATGGCACCATTATGCACGCAGCGCATACGGAGGCGCCCTGCGGCCGGAGCGCGTGTTGGGGTGACCGTGCGTCGGCGGCGTCGTGACTGACCGCCAGGCATTAACCTGTCCTTGAAGCCGCGGGTTCACGAGCGAGCGAGTTCGCTGTGAACGGCTTCGCTTGTGAACGGCCTCGCTGGAGGGCGAGCGGGCTCGATCAAAGCCGTAGACCCGTCTGGCACGAGCGATCCGCGGCGTGGAGGGGCGAGAGTGTACTTCCAACAGTTCTACGACCACGACCTCGCGCAGGGCAGCTACCTGATCGGCTGTCAGGCGACCGGTGAGGCGATCGTCGTCGACCCGCGCCGCGACGTCGACGTCTACCTCGAGACCGCCGCGGCCGAGGGCATGCGCATCGTCGCGGTGACCGACACGCATATCCATGCCGATTACGTCTCCGGCGCCAGGGAGTTGGCGGCGGCCGCCGGCGCCGGGCTCTACCTGTCGGACGAAGGCGGCCCGGACTGGCGTTACGCTTTCGAGCATCGCGGTTTGTCGCACGGAAGCGTCATAAGGGTTGGCAACGTGGCGCTAGAGGCGTTGCACACGCCCGGCCACACGCCGGAGCACCTCGCGTTCCTCGTGACGGACGGCGCGCGCTCCCCGCTGCCGTCCCACCTCCTCAGCGGCGACTTCGTGTTCGTAGGGGACGTCGGAAGGCCGGACCTGCTCGACGCCGTCGCCGGCGGCGACGGCACTCGCTTCGAGGGCGCCAGGCGCCTCTTCGCCAGCCTCCGCGACCGCTTCCTGAGCCTGCCGGACCACGTGCAGGTATGGCCGGGCCACGGCGCCGGCAGCGCCTGCGGCAAGGCCCTCGGCGCGGTGGCGAGCAGCACGGTCGGCTTCGAGCGCCTCACGGCCTGGTGGGCGCACTACCTGGCTAGTGGCGACGAGGTCGGTTTCGCGGCCGCGCTCCTCGACGGCCAGCCGGACGCCCCGACCTACTTCGGACGCATGAAGCGCGTCAACCGCGACGGACCGCCCATCCTCGGCGACCGCAGGCGGCTGCGCAGCTTCGCCCCCGACGAGGTTCGCGGTCGGGTGAACAGGGACATCGTCCTGGTCGACGCGCGCACGCTCGCGGAGCAGCGCTCCGGTACCGTTCCGGGCGCCCTGACCGTGCCCGGCGGCGCGTCCTTCGCCACCTACGCCGCCTGGGTCATCGACCCGGACGTCGAGAAGCGCGACATCGTCCTCCTGACCGCCGGCGCCGAGCGCGCCGCGCAGCTGGCCGACCGGCTGATCCGCGTCGGCATCGACGGGGCCACGGGTTACGTGACCGCGCTGGAGGGTCTCGAGACCGCGCCGCTGCCCGTGTTAAGGCCCGGCAGCGACTCCCTGGCCGGGGCGGATGTGCTGGACGTGCGCACCGCGAGCGAGTACGCCGCCAAGCACCTCCCCGGCGCCAGGCAGCTCGCGGCCGGCAACGTGCTGGCGCGGCTGCATGAGCTGCCGCGCGGCCGGAAGCTCGTCGTCCACTGCCAAGGCGGCGGCCGGGCGGCAGCGGTCGCCAGCGCGCTGCGCAACCGGGGCTTCGCCAACGTCGTCGAGTTAGGCGGCACCCTGGACGTGTGGCTCCAGCACGTCGGGAACGCAGTGGGTGCCGATGCGGAAGGGGTGAGCGCGCCGTGACCGAACAGACCGGAAGACCCTCGCCGCGCGGCGGCAACTGGTGGCCGCTTGCCCTGATCGCCGTCGGGGTCGTGATACTCGCGGGCAACCTCGGTCTGGGCCTCGGCCCTGTCTGGCGTTTCCTGAGCAACCTGCTCGCCTACTGGCCCGTTGCGCTCATCGCCATCGGGGCGGACATGCTCACGCGCGGTCGGTACCGGCTGCTCATCGCGTCGATCGCCATCGGGGTGGTCGTCGTGCTCGCCGCCTATGGGAGCAAGGGCCCAGAGACCATCTCCATCCGCGAGGCGGTCGGCGGGGCGACGAGCGCTCGGGTCGTGCTCGACGTCGGCGTCAGCCCGCTGCGCCTGAACACTGCGCAAGGCGGCGACTTGATAAGAGGCACCGTGAGCCAGGCGGACGGCGAGCGGGTCGAGCACTCGGCCTCGCTCCGCAACGGCCGCGCCGAGGTGACCATCAGGGCGCGCCAGCGCGGCTGGTTGCCGTTCTCCTGGGGCGGCGGTAGAGGCGGCCTCTGGGACCTAACGCTCGCTCGGAACGTACCGACCGAGCTGGTGATAGACGGCGGGGTAGGCAACATCGAGCTGGACCTGAGCGAAGCGCGTCTGACGAGCCTCGATGTGGACTCGGGGGTGGGGAGCCTCACCCTGACGCTGCCGCGTTCTGGCGGCTTCCAGGGCGAGATCGACGGCGGGGTCGGGAGCGTCACGCTGCTGGTGCCGGAGGGCTTGGCGCTGACGTTGGAGGTCGATACGGGTATCGGCTCCGTGCGCGTGGGATCCGGGTTCGAGCGTAGCGGCAACGTTTATACGAGCCCCGCCGCCGTAGCGGGCCGCTCCCCGCTGACGCGTTTGCGCCTCGACGTCGGGGTTGGCAGCGTGGACGTAAGGACGGTCAGGTGAACGGGACCGGGAGCGAGAACCGGTGAGAGGCCGGGAGCTTGGGGTCACACACGTGACCGGGAACGGCGCGCAGAGCGGTTCGATGAACGCACCCGCGGCGGTGGTCGCTCGCGCGGCGCGTGGCCAAGGGATGCTCGGGGCCATCGGCCGCACGCCGCTCGTTGCCCTGAGCAGCGTGGTCCCGGCTGGAGCGGGGCGCGTGCTCGTCAAGCTCGAGCAGTTCAACCCCACCGGCTCGTACAAGGACCGCATGGCCGTAGCCATCGTCGAGGCCGCGGAGGCGAGCGGGCGGCTGCGACCCGGCATGACCGTCGTGGAGTGTACGGGCGGCAGCACGGGAACCGCCCTGGCCTTCGTATGCGCCAGCAAGGGCTACAAGCTGAAGGTCGTTTCCTCTGACGCCTTCGCGACCGAGAAACTGCGCAGCATGCGCGCTTTCGGCGCCGAGCTCGAGGTGATCCCGAGTCGTGGCGGGGTCGTCACGCCCGACCTCGTGCCGCGCATGATCGAGCGCGCGCGTGAACTCGCGAGCGAGCCAGGCCACTTCTGGAGCGACCAGTTCCATAACCCCGACGCGCTGGCCGGTTACGAGCGCCTCGGCGACGAGGTGATCGAGCAGACGGGCGGCGCGGTCGACGCGTTCTGCGCCTGCGTCGGTACGGCCGGCATGCTCATGGGAGCGGCCAGGGCGCTCAGGCGCTCCGCGCCGCGCTGCAAGGTCGTGGCGCTCGAACCGGCGGCGTCGCCGATCCTCACGGAGGGCCGCCCGGGCGCTCACCGCGTCGAGGGCGTGTCGGTCGGCATCGTGCCGCCGCTGTTGGACGACGCGCTCTTCGACGAGGCGCGCGCTATCGATGAGGAACTCGGCCGCGGTACGGCCCGGGCGCTAGCGCGCGAGGAAGGCCTCCTCGTCGGCGTGTCGAGCGGCTTGAACGTGGCGGCGGCGCTCCAACTGGCGATGGAGCTCGGGCCGGAGAGCACGGTCGTCACCGTGGCAGTCGATACCGGGTTGAAGTACTTGGCCGGAGACCTGTTCGACGTTCGCTAGCGACCGTTGCCGCGCCGCGAAGGTGGGCCAGGTACCGCAGCTCGTTCGCTCGGCCGGCGGCGGGTTTTGTTCACTACGGATCGGTGGATGACTAACTATCGTGGCGCCATGTCCGTTGACCATGCCATACGTCTCTCCCCATCGACACGCGCGTTCTCTCCCAAGCTCCTTGCTCTGGTGGCGGTGCTCATCCTGGCCGCCGCCGCGTTCGGTCAGGCAGTACTCCACGACAACGGGCCGCTGATCACGAACCCTGGCGAGGGCGCGGGGGGCACGGATCTGAGCGTTCTTCAGACCGCGTTGGGCCTGGACGTGTACGGTGGTGGGGTCAAGCCGGGTAACGGCCACTCGTTGGCCGACGAGTTCGAGGTCACGACCGACGGCGGCTGGCAACTGGCGGGCTTCGAGATCCCCGCGTACCAGACGAACTCGGGCCTCGACTCCACCCTAACGGGCGCCTACTTCCAGATCTGGGACGGCCCGCCTGGAGAAGCGGGCAGCACGGTGCTGTACGGCGACCTGGCCGTGGATCGGCTGGTGGACAGCACCTTCTCCGGCATCTACCGCGTGCGCGATACCGACCTTGCGAACACCACCCGTCCGATCATGACCAACGTGGTCGCGGCAGACGAGGTCTACCTGCCGCGCGGCACGTACTGGCTGGAGTTCCAGGTCAACGGTGACGACGCCCTCGCCGGGCCGTGGGTCCCGCCGGTCACGGTGCTGGGCGAGACGACCACCGGCGACGCCTATCAGCGAACTCTGGGAGCCGGGTGGAACCCTTGGGTCGACACCGGGACGGCGGCGACCGCCCAAGGCGTCCCCTTCGTAGTACTCGGGCAGGATGCGGGCGCAGAGTTGACCCCGAGGTCGAGTTCCCCGCTCGCGGCGGAACCCGGCGACGTGGGCGTGCCCGTGCTGGCCTTCACGGCTTCGACGAACATGGCGCCAGCGCTCGACCTCACGTTGGGCATAGTGACCCTGAACCACCAGGGTACGGGGCCGGCGTCGGCCAGCCCGGGCGCTGCCGTCAGCTTGTTCCTCGACGCCAACGGCGACGGAGTGGCAGACGACCCGACGGCACCGCTGGCCACCGCTCCGCTGGCTGCCGACGGCACCGGTACCCTCACGCTCGCGAATGCCGGCCTGATCGCCGGCGCCGGCAGCGGCTTCGTGCTCGCCTTCGACCTCAATGACTCGCTCGCCGACGCGGCCCTGCCGGTGGTGGCAGCGAGCCTCGCACTTCTGCTCCCGGGCTGGTGGCTGGCGCGGCGCGGCAAGCGCGGACTGCTCGCGGCGCTCGCCGCCGTCGCTCTGCTGGCGACGGCCTGCGGCACTCCGACGCCACCCTCGAAGAAGTCTGCGCAGTTCCGGGCCGCTATCGCGGCGGCCAACGTGGCGGTGACGAGCGGTCCGTTCTCCGGAGAAGTGGTGCCCGTCGACATCGCCGGTGCGCAGGCCGTTGGGCCGGTTATAACCGTCGAGTACTGAGCGCGCGTCGGCTGGTCATGGCGGCCGCTCGGGGAAGGGCGGTCGACCATGCAGTACAGGCAGTTGGGGCGCACGGGGGTCAAGGTGTCGAGCGTCTGCCTCGGCACCATGACCTTCGGCGCGGAGGCGAGCGAGGCGGAGGCGGCGCGCATCTTCGAGCGCAGCCTGGAGGCTGGCGTCAACTTCGTCGACACGGCCGACGTCTACAACGCCGGCCGCACCGAGGAGATCGTCGGCCGGCTCATCCAAGGCAGGCGCGACGAGCTCGTTCTCGTCAGCAAGGTGTTCGGGCGCTCCTTCGCGGAGCCGAACCCGGGCGGCTCGTCACGCCGCCACATCGTGCGCGCCGTCGAGGCCTCGCTCGAGCGCCTCGGTACGGACAGGCTCGACGTCTACCTGCTGCACCAGTTCGACGAGAACGTACCGCTGGAGGAGACGTTGCGCGCGCTCGACGACCTCGTGCGCCGCGGGCTCGTCCTGTACGTAGGCGCCAGCAACTTCGCGGCCTGGCAGTACATGAAGGCGCTCGGCATCTCCGAGCGCGCCGGGCTCGAACGCTTCTCCGTCATCCAGCCCATGTACAACCTCGTGAAGCGCCAGGCGGAGGTCGAGATCCTGCCGCTGGCCCGCTCGGAAGGGTTGGGCGTCATGGCGTTCAGCCCGCTCGGCGCCGGGCTCTTGTCCGGCAAGTATCTGGGTGCCTCCGCGAGCGGTCGCCTGGTGGACAACGACCGTTACCACCGGCGCTACGGACAACCCAGCTACGCGGAGACGGCCGAGCGTTTCGTAGCATATGCGAGGCGCCTCGGCGTCGACCCGGTCACCCTGGCCGTCGCGTGGTGCTCCTCGCACCCGGCCGTTACGGCAGCCATCGTGGGGGCCAGGAGCGTCGAGCAACTGGAGCCCTCCCTGGCGGCGGCCGAGTTCAAGATGAGCGAGGCGATGCGGGCCGAGATAACGGCGCTTTCCCCGGAATTGCCGTTGGCCCACGACCGGCGCGAGGAGGCCAGGTAGGCGCCGCCGGCCGCGGCGCGCCGCCGGAGCTAGGCGCGCCTGGTATGGGCGCCCCCTGCGCCGAAGCGCCGCCTGCACCAGGCGCGGGGCGGTCGGCTGAAGGTGGCGCGCCCGGCTGAAGCCGCGCGCCCGGCCCAGCCAGACGGTGGAGCTTGTGATGACTAGCGCGAAGGTGCTGATAGTCGAAGACGAGGTCGCCCTTGCAGCGGTCCTGAAGGACAACCTCGAGGCCGAGGGGTTCGATGTTCGCCACGCTCCCGACGGTCGAGCGGGTGCGACGGCGTGGCGCGACGAGCGCCCCGACCTGGTCGTCCTCGACGTCATGCTGCCGCACAAGGACGGGTACACGCTCTGCCGCGAACGGCGCAAGGCGGGCGACGACACGCCCGTCCTTTTCCTGTCGGCCAAAGGGAGTCCAGACGAACGCGTCGCCGGCCTCGAGGCCGGCGGCGACGATTACCTAGCCAAACCCTTCCACCTGCCCGAGTTCCTGCTGCGGGTGCGCAAGCTCCTCGACCGCTCCGGCGCGCTACGCGCGGCGAACGCGCGCCTCGTGTTCGGCGACAACACCGTTGATCTGCTGTCCTGGACGGCCAGGACGGGCGACGGCCACGAGTTCCTGCTCGGCGAGCGCGAGATCGGCATCCTGCGACTGCTCGCCGGCCGCTCCGGCGAGGTAGTCAGCCGCGACGAGATCCTCGACGCCGTCTGGGGCAAGGGCGCGTTCCCGAGCAGCCGCACGGTAGACAACTTCGTGGTGCGCCTCAGGCGCCACTTCGAGCCCGACCCCGCTCAGCCCATCTACTTCCATACGGTCTGGGGTGTCGGTTACCGCTTCACGCCGCTCACCAGCGGCCAACCCCGCGCCCGCGGCCGATGAGCCAGAAGAAGAGCGGGCCGCCGACCACCGTCATGAGCACGCCGAGCGGCAACTCCATGGGAGCGATCAGGTTGCGCGCGACCGCGTCGCCGACCGTGACGACGGCGGCGCCCCCGACGATGGCCGCCGGCAGGAGCGAGCGGTGGTCGTCCCCGATGAGCAGGCGCACCGCGAACGGCACGATCAGCCCGACGAACGCGATGCTGCCCGCGTAGCCGACCACAGTGCCCGTCGCCACGCCGGCCAGACAGGCGAGCGTGAGTCGGACCCGGCCGACATCCACGCCAAGAGCCTGGGCCGTTCCCTCGTCCAGCAGGAGGATGTTGAGGACCCGGGCCCTACGCAGTAGCATGACGGCCACCGCCGTGACGAGGACGGCGGCCACGCCGACGTCCTGCCAGAAGACACCGGTGAGGGCGCCAAGCGTCAGTGACGTCGCATCAGGCATGCCGGGCTTGCGGAACGCGCTCACGAGCAGCGTCACGAGGCCGGCCAGGAAGAGCTGCAGCGCCACGCCGGCGAGGACGATGGTGAGCCGGTCCGAGCGACCGTGCCGCCGCGCGAAGCGGATGAGCCAGACGACGCCAGCGACCGCCGCTATCGAGCCGGCCAGCGGTAGGGCCCACCGGCCGAGCCTCACGAGCCCGAAGACGTAGGCGAGGACGACGCCGAGCGTGGCAGCGCCGCTCACCCCGAGCAGCGTCGGCTCGGCTAGCTGGTTGCGAAAGGCGACCTGAAGGGCAACGCCCGCGAGGGCCAGGGCCGCTCCGACTATCACGCTCAGCAGGACGCGGGGTAGTCGGATGTTCCAGAGCACCGCGCTCTGCTGCCTCGTGAACTCGATGCCCGAGTCGACGCCGGCCTTCTCTAGCGCGATCCCGATTACCTGGGTGGGCCCGATCTTCACGGCGCCCCAACCGAGCGAGAGCATGAGCCCGCCCAGCAGGAGCGCCGCGAGGATGGTGAAGGTGAGCCGCCGCCGAGAGGCGGCGCGCTCGCCTTGGGTGGTCACTGCAGCGAGTACAGGTAGTCGACCAGCTCGGTCAGGGCGTCGCCGGTGCGGAGGCCGAGGCCGAGGAAGTAGAGGTCTTCGAAGACGATGACGTTCTTGTTCGCGGCAGCGGGCGTGTCGCTGATGCCGGGGATCTCGAAGACGGCGTCCTCGCTGCCGAGGGCGGCGATGCCGCGGTCGGTGACGATGATCGCGTCGGGCGCGGCCGCTGCGATGGCCTCGGGCGTGAACGGGGCGTAGCCGGTGAAGCCGAGCTCGGCGCCGACGTCGATGGCGCCCGCCGCTTCGATCAGGACGTTGGACGCCGTTCCCGTGCCGCCAGCGAACTGCATGCTACGCGCGCCGAGGTACAGGAAGAGGACGCGCGGCTTGGGGTCGAGCTCGGCGCCGCGCGCGGCGGCCATGGCCAGCTTGGCGCTAAGGGCTTCCGCCACTTCTTCGCCCTTCTCCTGGGCGCCGATGAGCTCCGCCACGAGGCGGACGTTGGCTGCCGGGGTTTCGAGCGAGGGCTCGTCGCCGACGTGCACGACGCGCACGCCAGCGGCTTCGAGCTGGGCGAGGACCTCGGGCGGGCCGGCCTGGTTGTTGGCGATGACGAGCGTTGGCTCGAAGGCCATGAGGGCCTCGGCCGAGAGCCGGCCGTAGTACCCGACGTTGGGGAGGTCGTTCGCCTCGGCCGGGAAGACCGAGGTGGCGTCGACGGCCACGAGCTGGTCCTGCGCGTCGAGGGCGTACACGATCTCGGTGACCTCACCTGCAAGTGAGATGATCCGCTCGGCCGCCGCCTGCGAGGCGAAGACCAGTGCGAAGGCGAAGATGGACAGAGCTAGCGAGCGCAGTTTCATGACTGCTCCTTCCGGGAGTGGGGTGGGTCGTGGGTAGTGTCGCGGCCGGGCGGCTCGCGAAGGAGTTCGCGTGCCCGGGCGGCTCCCACGCGCTGGGCGCATTATCGCCAGGGAGCTAGTGCGAATTGTCACGAATCGGTAAGGGCGCGCGCGAGTCGGGAGATGCGCCGCGACCGGGTAGCATCGGCCATGTCAACCGCCCGCTCGGCCACCACCGACGCCGCCCGTTCGCTGCCCGAAGGCACGCGCCTCGGCGCGGTCAGCCTGGCCGTTACCGATCGGGAGCGGGCGCTGAGGTTCTGGACCGGCGTGCTCGGGTTGGTCGAGGTCGGCAGCGCCTCTCGTAACGGCGTTGATGCTGGCGACGTGGCTCACGGCAGTGGCGATCCCATCTACCTCGGTTCGGTGGCCTCCGGCGGCCGCCCCTTGGTCGTGCTGCACCCGGGTGCCGCCGGCCCGGTCGTCGCCCGCCGCACGGGGCTATATCACGTGGCGCTCCATATCCCTACCCGCAAGGAGTTGGCTCGGGTCATCGCGCGGTTGTTCACCCTGCGCTACGCGAACTCTCCGACCGATCACCTCGTCAGCGAGACCACCTACCTCGACGACCCCGATGGGAACGGTATAGAGCTCACGCTCGAGACGCCAGACCGCGGCGACTTCCTGCCGGAGCCGATCGGACAGATGATGGCCCGCACCAAGGACGGGGAACTCAGAAGCGGCCGCGACCCGGTCGACCTCGATTCCCTCTTCGCCGAGCTGGACAAGGGCGACGACCTCTCGGCTCCGCTGGTCACCGACCGCGTGCACCACGTGCACCTGCACGTGGGCGACATCGAGCGAGACGGCGCCTTTTACCGCGACCTCATCGGCTTCCCGCAGCAGCTTTACGTGCCCGGCTTCCAGATGATCGACTTCTCGCTGAGCGCTGACACCGTGGTGCATACGCTCGCGCTCAACGCCTGGTCGGGCCCGGGCGCGAAGCCGGCGCCGCCCGGCACCGCAGGGCTTCGGTACTTCACGCTCGAGGTTCCCGATCAGGCGACGGTAGATGCCATGGCGGGCCGCTTGGCCACGGGCGGTTGGCCGTTCGAGCGGGTCGCGGGTGGGTTGCGGGTAGCCGACCCTTCGGCCAACGTGCTCGTGGTCCGGGTGATCGAATGATGCGTCTTCAGTGCGCACGCGGGTCGCATGTCGTTGACTAGCGCCACGACATGCCGGTAACCTGTTGGACGCTGGCGGTAAGGGCGGCTAGCTCAGCGGGAGAGCACTCGCTTCACACGCGAGGGGTCACAGGTTCGATCCCTGTGCCGCCCACCACAACTGACCCGTAAGGGGTGTTGAGAGCCTGGACGCCTGGTCCAGGCTCCTCTTTGTGAGCAGGACTCGATCGATTGTTACGGTAGAACCCTAAGACATCCCTTATCAGTGATATTCTTCTGGGGGTATGGAGACTGCGGGCCACACTATCAAGCGTGCGCGCAAGGCAGCTGGGCTGACTCAGTCTGCGCTCGCTAAGTTAGCTGGCACTCGCCAGGGCGCCATAAGTGCGTATGAGAACGGTCAGCGCGACCCGACGGTCGGCACCCTCAGACGGCTGCTAAATGTGACAGGGTACGAACTCGAACTCGGCGTGGTCCCTATTCGAGATGAACGCAAGTCCTTACCTGCAACACGACTTGGCCGCGAGCTAGACGCCCATCGAGCAGAGATTCTCCGCATAGTCGCTGCGCGTGGGGGCAGAAATGTTGGGGTTTTCGGCAGTGTAGCCCGGGGAGAAGACCGCGAGGACAGCGATCTCGACTTGTTAGTTGATCTTCCTGCGCGGACCGGCATTTTGACGATAGGCGCCATTGCTCGTGAGGTTGAGGAGTTGCTAGGCGTTGAGGTAGATGTGGTGCCCGAGGCTGCGCTAAGGGCTGATTCCCGCGACCAGATACTCGGCGAGGTTATTCGCCTATGAG
>JBDZVI010000017.1:0-43384 GCA_040255585.1 Deinococcaceae bacterium | reverse complement strand
CCGATGGAAGTCAAGGTCGGCGACACCGTGCTCTTCGCCAAGTACGGCGGCACCGAGGTCGACCTGGGTGGCCAGGAGCTCATGATCCTGAGCCAGCGCGACATCCACGCCGTCCTGGAGTGAGCTACACGCGCTTCGAGCGTTCGCGCGCCTCGCGCGACCGCTAGGACGTCAGTCGAGACACCAGGCAGAACCTTTTCTAAAGACCAACCATTTCTAGGATCAACCGCAGAAGATACGGAGAGAACATGGCCAAGGACCTGACCTTCAAGGAAGACGCGCGCCGCTCGCTCGAGCGCGGCGTCAACGCCGTCGCCAACGCCGTCAAGGTTACGCTCGGACCCAAGGGGCGTAACGTCGTACTGGAGAAGAAGTTCGGCGGACCGACGATCACCAAGGACGGCGTCACCGTCGCCAAGGACATCGAGCTCGGAGACCCGCTCGAGAACATCGGCGCCAAGCTCCTCATCGAGATCGCCAGCAAGACGAACGAGATCACGGGCGACGGCACCACCACCGCCACCGTGCTCGGCCAGGCCATCGTGCGCGAGGGCCTGCGCAACGTCGCGGCCGGCGCCAGCCCGCTCGCGCTCAAGCGCGGCATCGAGAAGGGCGTCGAGGCCGTCGTCGCGAGCATCCACACGATGGCCAAGCCCGTCGAGGACAGTAAGGCCGTCGCCGAGGTCGCCTCGATCTCCGCGAACGACCCCGAGGTCGGCAAGCAGATCTCCGACGCCATGGACAAGGTCGGCCGCGACGGCGTGATCACGGTCGAAGAGTCGAAGACCATGGACACGGAGCTCGACTTCGTCGAAGGCATGCAGTTCGACAAGGGCTACGTCAGCGCGTACTTCATCACCGACTCCGACGCCATGGAGGCGGTGCTCGAGGACGCCTACATCCTCATCCACGAGAAGAAGATCAGCGCCCTCAAGGACCTCCTGCCCGTCCTGGAGCAGGTCGCCCAGACCGGCAAGCCGCTCCTCATCATCGCAGAGGACATCGAAGGGGAAGCCCTCGCCACGCTCGTCGTCAACCGCCTGCGCGGCACCCTCAACATCTCGGCCGTCAAGGCCCCTGGCTTCGGCGACCGCCGCAAGGAGATGCTCCGCGACATCGCTGCCGTCACCGGTGGCGAGGTCATCAGCGAGGAGCTCGGCCACAAGCTCGAGAACGTGCGCCTCAACCAGCTCGGCCGCGCCAAGCGCGTCCGTAGCAGCAAGGACGAGACGACCATCATCGAGGGCCAGGGCAGCAAGGAAGGCATCGAGGAGCGCATCAAGGGCATCAAGGCGGAGCTCGACCACACCGACTCCGATTACGCCCGCGAGAAGCTCCAGGAGCGCCTCGCCAAGCTCGCCGGCGGCGTCGCGGTCATCCGGGTCGGCGCTGCGACCGAGACGGAGCTCAAGGAGAAGAAGCACCGCTACGAGGACGCCCTCTCCACGGCCCGCTCGGCCGTCGAGGAAGGCATCGTCGCCGGCGGCGGCGTCACGCTCATCCACGCCATCACGGCCGTCAAGGACCTCGTCAAGAAGCTCGACGGTGACGAGCGCACTGGCGCCCAGATCCTCATGCGCGCCCTCGAGGAGCCCGCTCGGCAGATCGCGGCCAACGCCGGTGCAGAAGGCAGCGTCGTGGTGAACGCGATCCTCAACAAGAACGACGGCAAGTACGGCTACGACGCGGCGAACGACACCTACGTCGACGACATGTTCAAGGCAGGCATCGTCGACCCCGCCAAGGTCACCCGTACCGCCCTCCAGAACGCGGCCTCCATCGGCGCCCTCCTCCTCACGACCGAGGTCGTCATCGCCGATCGGCCGGAGAAGGAAGACAAGACCCCCCCGATGCCGGGCGGCGACATGGGCGGGATGGACTTCTAAGAACCGCTCTAGGCGGAAGCGGGCGCCAGGTCCGCCGCCGCTGCGCCGATCGACTCGAGCACCAAGGCAGCGAGCGAGGCGCCCCCGGTTCAACCGGGGGCGCCTCGCCTTATCATGTCGGCTTGCGCGATGTAACTTTGGGCATGTCGAGCGCAGCGTCGGAAGGATCGTCATGACAGGGCCGCTGGGTCCAGCGGGCGCGGGTTCCGGCCCCGAGGGCTCTGGTCCGGCAGGTTCCCGGTTCCCGACGCCCGGGTTCGCAGGGCCCGGGCTCCCGGCGTCCAGGCTCCCGGCGTCCGGGCTCCTGGCGCCCGGGTTCGTGGCGCCTTACGCCTCGGGACGATCGCTGACGAGAATACCCTCGACGATCGGGGGCCTGCTGGGCGCCGGAGATGGGTGGCGCTCGACGCCGCTGACGTTGCCTACCGTCGCCGCCGGCTACCGCAGAGTGGTCCTCCTCCTGATCGACGGGCTCGGCTACGACCGGCTCGCGGAGCAGCTGGAGAGGGACGACCTCGGTCTCGCCGCCCTGCTGGAGCGGCACGCGCCCGGTCGGAACGGTGGCGAGGAGGAAGGCGGCCCGCTCGGCGAGCCGCTCATCACGGTCGCGCCGTCGACGACCGTCGTCGCGACCACGGTCCTCGCCGGCAACGGCGCGAGCCCCGGGGAGACGGGTTTCCTGGGCTACACGCAGTACCTCCCGCGCCTCGGTTTCGTCGCGAACATGCTCTTCTGGCGACCGGCCTGGGCCGCGGCGGCGCGGAGCGGCGACCTGGAGGCCTGGGGTCTCGTGCCGGAGGCGGCGCTGCCCACCCCGACCGCCTACCGGCTCCTGGCGTCCCAGGGCGTCGCGAGCACGGCCTTCTACCCCCACGAGATCACCCGGAGCCCGCTGTCGCGGATGCAGACGGCCGGCGCGCGGGTGCACGGCTACATCGGGTGGGTCGACCTACTGGCGCAGCTTGGCGAGCACCTGGAGGCGTCGGCGGGCGAACGGGGGTACACGTTCGCCTACTTCCCCGACCTCGATTCGCTCCAGCACCGCGACGGCCCCTCGAGTCCGAGCTACCCGCCCTTGCTGGAGGCGTTCGTCTCGGGCCTGACGCGGCTGCTGGAGCGCCTAACGCCGGCCGCGCGGCGCGAGACGCTCTTCCTCGTCACCGCCGACCACGGTCACCATCTCGTGCCGTCGGCCGCGGCGGCCTACCTCGGCGAGTTGCCCGCCTTGCGCCGGCTCATGCTCAGGCGCGAGGGCGGCGAGCCGCGGCACGTGTACCTCTACGCCCGTCCCGGTGCGACAGACGACCTGCTCGGAGCGGCATCCGCGGCCTTGGGCGAGCGCTTCATGGCGCTGCGGGGCGAAGACGCGCTGAGCGCCGGCCTGTACGGCGACCCCGCCCATCTGCACCCGGAAGCTGCCGAGCGCGTCGGCGACGTCGTCCTGTTGGCCCGTGAAGGGGCGACGCTGTGGGAGGCCGACCGCGTGCGCTCGGCGGACGAACGCGCCCGTGGCGACGGCGCGAGACCGGCGGGTGGCACGCTACCCGCCGGCGACGGGCCGCCCGCCGCCGCACCGCCGCTCGGCATGCACGGCTCGCTCACCTCGCAGGAGATGCGCGTGCCCCTCCTGATCCTCGACTTGGACGCTACCTAGCGCCGTTTCCGGCGAGAGGGTCAGCCCCGCACCAGAAGCGATCTGCCCGTCATCGCCGCCGGCTGCGGCACGCCGAGCAGGTCAAGCACCGTCGGAGCTACGTCGCCGAGGATGCCGCCGGAGCGCAGGCGCGCGCCCGCCAGGGCCGCGTCGTCGCTCACGAGCACGCACGGCACAGGGTTCGTCGTGTGGGCGGTGTACGGGCTGCCGTCCGCCTCGAGCATCCTCTCGGCGTTGCCGTGGTCGGCGACCACGATGGCGGCCCCGCCCCGCGCCAGCACCGCCTCGAGCACCTCCGCGAGGCATGAGTCGACGACCTCGCAAGCCGTGACGGCCGCGGCCAACACGCCCGTGTGGCCCACCATGTCGGGGTTGGCGAAGTTGACGAGGACGAAGTCATCGTCGCGCTCGCGCAGCCGCGCCGCGGTCAGGGCCGCCAGCTCCCGCGCGCTCATCTCGGGTTGCAGGTCGTAGGTCGCCACCTTGGGGGACTGGACCATGCGTCGCTCCTCGCCCACTTGCGGCGCCTCGCGCTGCGCGTCGAAGAAGTACGTCACGTGCGCGTACTTCTCCGTCTCGGCCGTGTGGTACTGCTTCATGCCTGCGCGGGCCAGGACCTCGGGCAGCGTCTCCATGACGGGCGGGACCGCGAAGGCGAACGGGACGCGCAGCTCCTTGTCGTACTCCATCAGTGAGGCGAAGGTCACGCGCGGCGCCCGGCACCGTTCGAACTCGTTCCAACCCTCGCCGCCGACGAAGGCATGGCTGAGCTGCCGCGCCCGATCGGTTCTGAAGTTGAAGAAGAGGACGGCGTCGCCATCCCTCACCGTGCCGTCGTCAGCCGGTACGCCGTCCGCCACGACGACCGTCGGCCTGACGAACTCGTCCGTCTCGCCGCGCGCGTAAGCGGCCCGGACCGCGGCGACGGCGCTCGGTGCCACGTGCTCCGCCGCCCCGCACACCACCAGGTCGTAGGCGAGCTTGGTGCGCTCCCACCGCCGATCGCGGTCCATGGCGTAATACCGGCCGCAGACCGTCGCCACGCGCGCGTCGCTGCCTGCGTCACGCGCCCTGGCCAGCGCGGTCTCGACTTGCGCGAGGTAGCGAGCCCCCCCGTCGGGCGCCGAGTCGCGGCCGTCCGTGAAGGCGTGGACGCGCACCCGTTCGACGCGCTCGCGACCGGCGAGCTCTAGCAGCGCGAGGAGGTGCCCGAGGTCGGAGTGCACGCCGCCGTCGCTCACCAGGCCCATTAGGTGCAGCGTGTGACCACGCGCTGCGCGGAACGTCCGCAGCAGCACGTCGTTGGCGAAGAACGAGCCGTCGTCGATGAGTCCTTGGATGTACGTCAGGCTCTGCTTGACGACGCGCCCCGCCCCCAGGTTGAGGTGCCCGACCTCGCTGTTGCCCATCTGGCCCTCGGGGAGGCCGACCGCCGGACCCGAGGCCTGCAACTCGGTGCGGGGCCGCTCGCGCCAGAGGCGGTCGAAGACGGGGGTGCGCGCCAACTCGACGGCGTTGCCCGGCCCTGCCGGGGCCAGGCCGAAGCCGTCGAGGATGATCAGTGCCACTGGTCGGGTCATGCGTTCTCCGATCGAACCCGCGTCGCCGCTCCCGGGACGCGTCACGGTTCAAAGCCCTCCGTCAGCCGCAAGACGTTGGCGACGTGCGGGTCGAAGGCGTGGAAGTCGCTGTGTGTGAAGGACTCGGGAGGCCGTCCATGCTCGAGCGCGAGGCGGCAGCGCACCACGCTCTCCAGCTGCAGGGCGAGGCGGTTGTCGGTCACGGTGGCGGGCAGCAGCGCGGCGATGACGGAGTCGAGCGAGCGCGTGGCCAGGTAGGTGGCGACGGCGCGCTCGTCCTCGCCAAGGCCTTCGGTCGGCGCCTGCGGGGACGTGCGCAGGCGCTGCGCCGCGGCTACCACCCGCCCCTCGTGGGCGTACCGGTAGCACGCTTGGCAGAGGGCGCGCTCCAGTTCGGCGTCCTGGTCGCGCCGGCCGGCCGCCTTGAGGGCGGCTTCCCGCAGCGTCTCAGGGCGGACGGGCCCGTCGTGCAGGGCGCCGCAGGTCGGGCAGACCGTCCAGCCGCGGGCGAGCCGGGCCGCCTGCAGGCCGAGGAGCCTCGCGCCAGCCGAGCGGGCCGCCTGAGCCAACTCGTCCGGCAGATCAAGCCTCGCGAGTTCCGCTGTCAGCGCGGCGAGCGCCTCCGAGTCGGGGCTCGGCAACGCCGGAGCCGGGGAGCCGGACGACTCCGCGCTGTCCAGGCGTCCTACCTGGAAGCGGATGTCGCGAACGGCTGCGGTGCCGAGGGTGGCGCGATAGGCGTCCACGATGCGCTGGCGGCCGAGGCTCAAGTGCATGGCCGTCTCCGAGTCGCCGACGTTGACGTACAGGACGCCGTCCCGGAGCGCCACAGCGGAGCTGAACGCCGCCAGTTCTGCCCCGACGACCCTACGCCAGGCCAGCACCGCCTCGGCGCGCCGCACGCCGCGCTTGACGGCCGCACGGCGGAAAACCTCGTCGATCAGTTCCGAGACGTGTCGCTCACGCACGACTGGCCTCCAGGAGGCGCGCGTGGCCCGCCGCCATCTCGATGCGCGCGTCGGCCAACGGGGGCGGCTCCGTGCCGGACACGAGGGCCTGCGGCGTGGCGCCCGCCAGCTCCAGGAGGTAGGCGCGTCGCGTCGCGTCGAGCTCGGCCGTGAAGTCGTCGATGAGCAGCACGGGCGGCTCGCGGTGCTTCTCGCTCAAGAGGCGATACTCCGCGACCCGCAGCGCGAGCGCGGCCGTGCGGGCCTCGCCGCGCGAGCCGTACTCTGGCAACGACACCTCGTCGAGAGCGAGCACCAGGTCGTCGCGGTGCGGGCCGATCAGAGTCTGGCCCCTGAGGCGCTCGGCCTCCGCGCCCGCGGCCAAGGCTTCGCCCAAGGTCGACTCCCCATGCGTGGTGCCGAGGCGGACGGCGAGCGAGCCGGCCCCGGCCACGTCGCGGTAGACCTCGGCTGCGAGCGGGGCGAGACGCGCCACGGCGCGCTCCCGCAGAGCGAGGACCTCCGTGCCGAGCGCGACGAAGCGCTCGCTCCACGGTGTCAGCTCCGCCCCGAAACGTCCGGCGCGCAGGAGCGCGTTGCGGTGCTCGACGACGCGACCGTATTCGCGGTGCAGGAGCGCGTAGCGCAGTGACAACTTGGCTAGCAGGTCGTCAAGGTAGGCGCGTCGTGAGGCCGGTGGCCCGTGCACGAGGTCGCTGTCCTCCGGCGTGAGGAGGACGGCGCTGACGACGCGGGCCACGTCGCCGACCTTGGCGGCCTGGCCGTCGACCCTCACCACCTTCTTGCCGGCCCCTAGCCCGACCTCGACGCGCGACACGCCCTCGTCGTGCTCGATCTCCGCGGCCACGTACGCCTCGTCCTCGCCGAGCCTGACCTGCCGTGCGAGCTTGCCGCCGACGGTCTCACCCGTGCAGGCCAGGTACGCGGCCGCCAACAGGTTGCTCTTGCCGGCCGCGTTGTGTCCGACGACCGCTACCACCCCGCTCGGGAAGTCGATGCGCGGCGTGCGGAGGTTGCGGAAGTTGAGCTGCGTCAGGCTGACGAGCCGCACACGCCGAGTCTAACGCCCTGCCGGCCACGCCCCCGTCGGCGCGCCGGCTCGGCGCGCGGGCTCGGCGCGGCGTGCCGGCACGCCGTGCTGCCCGCGCCGTACCGCCGGGTGAGTCACTGCGGGGCGTTCGGCGCGTTAGGCCGGTGCTAGACTCGCCGCTGATGGACGACCTCGACGTCTTGGCGCTCAGACGCGACTTTCCCATCTTGAGCCGCCAGGTGAACGGCCACCCACTGACGTACCTGGACAGCGCGGCGTCGAGCCAACGGCCGCGGCAGGTCGTGGCCGCCATGCAGGAGTACTACGAGCGCCACCACGCCAACGTCCACCGGGGCGCTCACACGCTCGCCACGGAGGCTACCGACGCCTTCGAGGGCGCGCGGACGCGCGTCGCGCGCTTCATCGGCGCTCCGGAGGCGCGTTCGCTCGTGTTCACACGCAACACCACGGAGGCCATCAACCTGGTCGCCGCGAGCTGGGGGCGCTCCAACCTCGGCGCGGGCGACGAGGTGGTCGTCAGCGTCGCCGAGCACCATGCGAACCTTGTGCCTTGGCACTTCCTGAAGCGCGAGCGCGGCATCGTCATCCGCCCCGTGCCGCTCACGGTCGACCACCGACTCGATCTAGACGCGCTGCGCGCGGCCATCGGGCCACGCACGAAGCTCGTCAGCACCTTCCACATGAGCAACGTCCTTGGGGCCATCAACCCCGTTGCGGAGATCGCCGGGCTCGCGCACGCCGCCGGGGCGCTCCTCCTCGTCGACGGGGCGCAGGCCGCGCCCCACCTGGTGGTCGATGTGGCCGCGCTGGGCTGCGACTTCTACGCCTTCTCCGGCCACAAGATGCTCGGACCTACCGGCATAGGGGCCCTCTGGGCCCGTCCGGAGGTGCTCGAGGCCATGCCCCCCTTCCTGGGGGGCGGCGAGATGATCAGGCGCGTGACGCTGGAGGACAGCACCTACGCCGACATCCCGGCGCGCTTCGAGGCCGGAACGCCCAGCATCGGGGAGGCGGTCGGGCTCGCGGCGGCCGTCGACTACCTGAGCGCAGTGGGGATGGACAGGGTGGCGCGTCACGACCGCGAGTTGGCGAGCTACGCGCTCGACCTGCTGAGCGACGTGCCGGGCCTGACGCTCTTCGGACCGAGGGGCGACGACCGCGGCGGCATCGTTGCCTTCGACGCCGCCGGCATCCACGCTCACGACGTGGCCACGATGCTCGACCTGGAGGGGATCGCGGTGCGCGCGGGGCATCACTGCGCCCAACCGCTCGGGGCGGCTCTGGGGGTCGCGGCCAGCGCCAGGGCCAGCTTCTACCTCTACACGACCCGCGCCGAGGTAGAGCTCTTCGCCAACGCACTCAGGCGCATCGTCGAGCGCTTCGGCGCCAAGGGCGTGCCGGCATGAGTCTCCTCGACGACATCTATCAGGACGTGATCCTCGACCACTACCGCAACCCGCGCCGTCACGGCACGCTGGAAGGGCCTGGCGTAGTGAGTCAGGAAGGTGTCAACCCCAGCTGCGGCGACGAGCTTACCCTCTACCTGCGAGCGGGGGCGGGCGAGCTGGACGCGCGGTTCGTCGGGGAGGGCTGCGCCATCTCGCAGGCGTCGGCGAGCCTCATGACGAGCGCGATCAGCGGTAGGGGCGCGGATGAGGCGGCTGCGCTGTCCGCCGCGTTCCAGCGCCTCGTTCGCGGGGAGGAGCCGGGGCTGGACCTGGGCGACCTGCAGGCCCTCGCCGGGATAGCGAAGCTGCCCGCCCGGGTCAAGTGCGCCGTGCTCCCCTGGAAGACGCTCGACGAGGCGTTGACGCGGCTGGGCGACGGACCCGGTTAGGGCCTGACGGTGTCGTCGAGCAGCGCCGCCTCGGCGTCGAGGGAGGACGGTGTCGTCGCCTCGCGCGTCGCCGCTCCCGTCCCGCGGGTTCCGAGCGCGGCGTCGGACTCGACGCCGTCGTCCGCCTCCAAAGCCGTCGTGTAGGCTTGCAGCAGCGCCCTGAACTGCTCTTTGAAGAGCTTGCGCTGCATCTCCAGCGCCTCGAGCCGCGCGTGAGACTTGAGGAGGCCCTCCTCGACGTCCGCCATGCGCGCCTTGCGCTGGCGCTCGGCGTCGTCAAGGAGGTGTTGCGCCTCGCGCTTGGCTGACTCCTTCATGCCTCCCGCCATGCGCTCGGCGGCCATGACGGCGGTTTGGAGCTCCGCCTCCGCGTTGCGCAGCCTCGCGACCTCCGCCTCGGCCGCCGCCAACCGCTTGCGTAACCCCTGGGACTCGCGCAGCGCGTCCTCCACCTCGAGCGCCAAGCGCTCGAGGAACGCCTTCACCTCGCGCCGGTCGTAGCCGCCGGCGCGGCGCGAGAACTCGACGTGCTGGATATCGAGCGGCGTCAGACGGCTCATGCACCCTCCCCGCCGGTGCCGGACGGTCCCCGACCCGCCGCGGTAGTGACCTGGCGTTCCATGCGCTAGAGACCCGGCAGGACCGCGCGCACGAGGCGGCGGAACGTGGCGCCGGTGCGTGCCGCGACGGCCAGCACCTCGTCGCCCGTCGCGTGCTCGTCGCGGTCCGGCAGCGCCATGTCGGTCACCGTGGAGATGCCGAGGATCCGCATGCCGAGGTGCCGCGCGCGTATGACCTCGAAGACCGTCGACATGCCGATGGCGTCTGCGCCCAGGGTGCGGAACGCGCGCAGTTCCGCCCGGCTCGCGTACGACGGCCCGCTGATGGCCAGGTACACGCCTTCGCGGAGGTGGATGCCCTCGGCCAGCGCGGCGGCGCGCGCCGCCCGCAAGTACTCGGGGTCGTAGCAGTCGAACATGACGGGGAACCGCGGGTAGGCGTCGTCGTTCGGTCCGATGAGCGGGTTCTGCCCCGTGAAGTTGATGAAGTCGAGCTGCAGCATGATGTCGCCGGCCGCGAAAGCGGGGTTCAGCCCGCCGCAGGCGTTGGTGACGATCAGGCTCCTCGCCCCCAGTCCGTGCATGAGCGCGATGGGGTAGGTGCACTCCCGGGCGCTGAAGCCCTCGTACGGGTGTACGCGTCCTTGCATGGCCACCACCGACCGACCGGCCAGGCGGCCGACGACGAGGCGACCCGCATGGCCGGGAGCGGAGGAGACCGGCATGCCGGGTATCGAAGCGTACGGGACTACGACGGCGTCCTCGATCTCGTCCGCCAACGGTCCGAGCCCGGAGCCGAGCACGAGGGCCACTTCGGGCACGAGGTCGGTGACCCGTCTCACCGCCCCTAGCGCCGCGCCGAGCTGGTTGGTGGCGTGAGCGGTCGCGTCTGACATGGCCGAATCATAACCGCGGGCCGCGGCGCTCGGCGTGGCGGTGCGCGGTTAGGAGGGCGCGCCTCGTGGCGCGCCACGAGGCGGCGCTGCCGAGCGGCGTAGGTGCGTGCTCTCAATCCTCTCACCCGCACAGGTAAACTGCTCGCATGCGACTAACCCGCCTGTACGTCGTCCTGGTCATCCTCCTTGCCCCGCTCGCGGCCCTCGCGCAGCCGGCGGTGCAGGGCAGGTTGGTGGAGGTGCGCGTGACGGGCACCACGACCTATGCGGACATCGTGAGGACCATCGTGACCTCGCGCGTCGGCACCAACGCCCAGGACATCGACCTGGAGGCCGAACGCAACCGGGTCTACAGCCTGGGAACGTTCGAGACGGTCACCCTCACCATAGAGACGTCCCCGGCCGGACCGGCCCTCGTCATCGCGGTCAAGGAGAACCCGCGGATCGGGGAGATCGAGTTCGAGGGCGCCACGAGCCTGCCCGCGTCCACGCTCCTCGAGGCGCTCCGCGTGACGAACCTCCTCGAGCCGGGCCGCGTCTACAACACGACCCGTTCCGAAGAGGCCAAGGACACCATCCGCCAGCTCTACCGCCAGGCCGGCTTCCCTTTCGATGTCGAGGTCGACCTCGGGATCATGCAGGCTCCCGACCTGGCCACCAGCGCGGATGCCGTACCGGTCCGCCTCACCTACACGGTCGACGAGGCCGCGACCATCGACAGGATCGCCTTCGAGGGCAACACCGTGCTGTCGGACGGGGACCTCGACCTGATGTTCCAGCCCATGGAGCGCTCCGGCGAGTTCGACCCCCAGCAGTACAGCTCCACCGTCGAGGCGGTCGCCACGCGTTACCGCAACCTCGGCTACCGCGGTAGCGGCGTCGACACGAGCACCACCAGCCTCGTCGGCGGCGTCTTCACCGTGCGCGTCTTGGAGTTGACCATCGCGTCCATCGACACGACGGCGCTCGGCGTCGACCCGACGGCGTTGACCCTGCACCCCGGCGACCTGTTCAACTACGACAAGCTCCTCTCCGACGTTAAGCGCTTGGCCCGGGGCCGCTCCTCCGATATCCAGCTGGAGGCGGGCGTGTCGGCGAGCGGTGGGGTGCGAGTGACGTTCAAACTCGGCGCTCCGGAGACCGCGGGCACCGTCGACGCCATCCGCATCGAGGGGAACACCGTCCTCACCACCGAGGAGCTCACCGCCGCCCTCAACCTGCAGGTCGGCGACACGTTCACCTCCGTGCTGGCCCAGGAGGACTTCGGCGCCATCGTCCGGGCTTACCAGGCGGCCGGCTACCGCGTCGTCACGCGGCCCGACTTCTCCTACGACGACGGCACGTACGTCCAGCGCGTTACGGAGCTCAAGACCGTCGGGTACGAGCTCCGCTACCAGGGCGAACCGAGCTCCACCAAGGAGAGCGTCGTGACGCGCTACCTGCCGCCCGTCGGCAGCGTCGTCTCCGACAAGAAGATCGTCGACGGCCTCAGGCAGGTCGCCTCGCTCGGAGTGGTCGACGTCCTCAACTACAACCTGGAGCCTGGCGACGCGGGCGACGAGGCGCGCGTCATCCTCACGCTGGCCAAGCGCCAGACGGGCGAGCTGCGGCCGGCCGCGCAGTACGCGACGGACACGGGCTTCTCCGGCAGCCTCTCGTACTCGGAGAAGAACTTCCTCGGTCTCGCCCACACCGTCGGAGCGGAGGTGGACGTCCTCAACACCGACCTGGGCATCATGCTCGGCGGGCGCCTGAACTACTCCATCCCCTGGCTGTACGTCGACGCGCTCGATTTCATGGAAGTGCCGACCGCCATCAACCTCTCGCTCTTCAGCGTCGTGAGCAACAACAACCCCCTCACGGTCGGCAACCGCACCACCGTCACCTATCCGGGACTCGCGGAGCGCGAGGAGAACCAAGTGCGCGTGGGCGACTACTCGCTGCGCTCCAGCGGCCTCGGCTTCTCCGTCGGCCGGCCCATCGCCGACTCCACCTACCTCACCGTGTCGGCGAACGGCGCGTACAACGAGTACAAGCTCGAGCCGCCTACCGCCGAGTGCGAGGTGCAGGGCGGCGTCGTGCAGAACCCGAAGACGTGCTCGACGCCCAGCGGCTTCGCCATCAACTACCTGCCGACGAGCGGTCTCTCCGCCTTCGTGGGCGGGCGCGTGGGGTACGACACGCGCACCGACACGAACTTCCCGGCCGACGGCATGGGCGCATACGGCAGCCTCGGCGTCGGCTTCGGCAACGACTTCCTCCTGAACGGCGCGCGCGCCAGCTACGTGTACGAGCAGGTGACGGCGGGCGTGCGCGCCTACGCGCGCCTGTCCGACCTACTGCCGGCGGAGGTCACGGACAAGAACCACGTCTTCGCCGTCAGGCTCGACGTCGGCCACCAGTTCGGCGGCGAGTACCCCGTCTCGAAGCGCTTCACGGTCGGCCGCACGAACGAGCTCTCCACCCAGATCCGCGGCTACACCATGGACGACTTCTCGCTCTCGAAGAGCTACGCCACGGCCTCGTTCGAGTACCGTTACGATTTCGGCCTCTCGACCGTCGCCACCCAGACGGTCATCGGGCTGGCGTTCGTCGACCTCGGTTGGGCGTCGAGCGCGCCCGGCTTCGCCGACTACGAGACGCCCGTCTTCGCCGGCGCGGGCCTTGGCATCCAGGTGAACTTAGGCTTCGCTGGCATCGTGCTGCCGGCCATCCGGCTCGACTACGCGTTCAGCGAGAGGCACCCGACGGGCGTGTTCGCGTTCCGCGTGGGGCCCGTGTTCTAGGGCGGCTCGGGGCGAGGGGGCCCGTTGACGGGCCCGTCGGCCGACCGGGCGACTAGGTAGCCGCTAGACGTTGAAGAGGAAGTTCATGACGTCGCCGTCCTGGACGACGTACTCCTTGCCCTCGACGCGGAGCTTGCCGCGTGCGCGGGCGTTGGCCAGGCTGCCGGCCGCCACGAGGTCCTCGTAGCTCACGACCTCGGCACGGATGAAGCCGCGCTCGAAGTCGGAGTGGATCTCGCCCGCCGCCTGGGGCGCCTTGCTGCCGGCCTTGACGGTCCAGGCGCGCACTTCCTTCTCGCCTGCCGTCAGGAAGGTGAGCAGGCCGAGCGTGTGGTAGCCGGTATGGATGAGGCGTTCGAGCCCGGGCCGTTCCAGCCCCATGTCCGCGAGGAACACCTGCGCCTCCTCGGCGTCGAGCTGCGCGAGCTCCTCCTCGATGCGAGCGGAGATGACTACGACGTCCGCGCCTTCCTTGGCGGCCGCGGCGCGCACAGCCTCGACGTAGGCGTTGCCGCTCACCACGTCGGACTCGGCCACGTTGCACACGTAGATGACGGGCTTGGCGGTCAGCAGGCCGATGTCGGCGGGGAGCTCCACCTCGACGGCACGCGCCGGCACGCCCTCGCCGAGTTGCGCGAGCACGATCTCGAGCTGCGGTACGAGCGCGGCGTCCTCGGGGTTGCCCTTGGCGCTGCGCCGCAGCCGGTCGAGGCGCTTCTCCAGCGTCCCGAGGTCGGCGAGGATCAGCTCGGTGTTGATCACCTCGATGTCGGCGGCCGGGTCGACCCCGCCGGAGACGTGCACGATGTTGGGGTCGTCGAAGCAGCGCACGACGTGGGCGATGGCGGCCACCTCGCGGATGTGCGCAAGGAACTGGTTGCCCAAGCCCTCGCCCTTGTGGGCGCCCTGCACGAGGCCGGCTATGTCTACGAACTCGACATGCGTCGTGACCAGGTTGGGCACGCGTTCGCCCTTCGTGTACATGTTCCGGAGGACGGTGAGCCGCTCGTCGGGCACGCTCACGACGCCCACGTTCTTGTCGATCGTGGCGAACGGGTAGTTCGCGGCCTCCACCCCGGCCTTGGTGATGGCGTTGAACAGCGTGCTCTTGCCTACGTTGGGCAGGCCGACGATCCCTATGCCTAGCATCTCTCTCCCATGCCGCCCAGCGCGGCGAACCGCAAGGCTCGCGTCTGGGACGGTCTCTTCCGAGTGTTAGAGTGCGCCTCGATGAACTCGCAGACGACTTCCGAACCCGAAGCCTATCAGACGAAACGCCAGCACGCAGGCTCCTGCGCGTCCGCCGCCCCGTGCGCGGTCGCCGCGCGTCATCGGGGCACGGGGCTTCGCCATGGCCGGTAGACCCGCGCGGGTCGCCCTCATCGGCGGCGGCACGGTCGGCGGGGCGGTCGTCTCGCTTCTCGAAGGTCGTGCTGAGTTCGAGCTCGTCGGAGTACTGGTGCGCGATCCCGGCCGCCGCCGCGCCTTCGCGCGCGCCTCGGAGTTGGTTACCGCGGCCCCTGGTGTCCTCGAAGGGGCCGACATCGTCGTCGAGGTGGCCGGCGGCGTAGGTCAGGCAGCCGACCTGGCGCTGCGCCACCTCCGGCGCGGCCTCCCCCTCGTGACCGCCAACAAGGCCGCCCTGGCGGAGCGCTGGGACGAGTTCCTGCCCCACGCGCGCGACGGGCGCCTTCACTTCGAGGCCGCCGTCATGGCCGGTACGCCCTCCGTCGGCGTCCTCGCGGGCTGCCTGCGTGGCTCGCGCCCCTTGGCGCTGCACGCCGTCCTGAACGGCACGTGCAACGTCATCCTCGCGGCGATGGAGGAGGGCGGCACGTACGCGTCTGCCCTGGCGGAGGCGCAGCGCCTCGGTTACGTGGAGGCCGACCCCACGCTCGACGTGGAGGGCCTCGACGCCGCCCACAAGCTCACCGTGCTTGGCAGACTGGCGTTCGACCCCGCTCTCGACTGGCAGACGGTGCGTGCCGGCACGCGTGGCATCAGCCGGCTCACGCCCGCCGTGATAGAGCGTGAGCTCGCCAGGGGCCGCCACGTGCGGCTCGTCGCGAGCGTCGTCCCTACTGCGGGGAGCTGGGCGGCCACGGTGCGCCCCGTCTCGTTGCCACACGCCCACCCGCTCCTCACGACCGGCGCCACCAACGCGCTGCTGTTCTCCGGCGACCCCATCGGGCACGTCGTCGTGCGTGGTCCGGGCGCCGGCGGTGGCGCGACCGCGAGCGGGGTGGTCGCCGACCTCCTCGCCGCGGCCAACGGGGCCAAGGGCCCGCTGCCGCTGCGCGCGGTGGCCGCCGCGCCCGCGGCCGACGAGGTGGCCGCCGTGGCCGCCGCCGCGGGGATCGAGGAGCTGTGATCGGTTACCGCAGCACCAGGGCGCGCCGGTCGGGTGCGCCGGTCGTCTCGTTCGACGAGGCCATGCTCGCTGGGTTGGCCCCGGACGGCGGGCTCTACTGGCCCACGCGGATAGCGCCGTTGCCGTTGGGCTGGGAGACCGCGTCGTCGCCGGCCGAGCTGGCGCTGGCAGTCCTGCCGCCGTACGTTGGAGACGAAGCCGCCGCCGCCATAGCTGGCGGTCTCGACTTCGCCTGGCCGGTCAGCCGCCTATCGGACGACGTCTTCCTCCTCGAGCTCTTCCGCGGCCCGACGGCCGCCTTCAAGGACGTCGGGGCCCGCTCCCTCGCCAGGGCCATGGATGCCGCTCTGGCCGACAGGGGAGAGCGCGTCACCGTCCTCACGGCCACGTCGGGCGACACGGGCAGCGCCGTGGCCGACGCTTTCGCCGGCCTGGAGCGCGTCCGCGTCGCCGTGCTCTACCCGGCCGGCGGCGTCAGCGCGGTCCAGGAGGCGCAGTTGACGGCGGCCAGGCCGGGCGTCAGGACGTTCGCCGTCGCCGGCACGTTCGACGACTGCCAACGCCTCGTCAAGGCCGCGTTCGCCGACGAGGGGCTGCGCGGCACGCGGCTCTCGTCCGCCAACTCGATCAACGTCGGCAGGCTGCTGCCCCAGCTCCTGTACTACCTATGGGGCACGGCGCGGACCTGGGAGGCGTCGGGTCGTCGTCAGCCGCTCGAGATCGTCGTCCCAAGCGGCAACCTCGGTAACCTCACTGCCGGGATGCTGGCGGCCGAGGCCGGCATGCCCGTGGCGGGCTTCCTGGCGGCGCACAACCGCAACGACTTCTTCCCGCGCCACCTGGCCGGTGAGGCCGACGCCTACGCCTTCAGCGGGAGCGTGAGCACGCCGTCTAACGCCATGGACGTAGGGGCGCCGTCGAACTTCGAGCGGTTGTACGAGGGGTTCGGCGACGACCTGCGGAGGCGGGTCGCGGCGGTCAGGGTGGACGACGCGGCCACGTTCGAGCGCATGCGGCTCACCTACGAGCGCCACGGCGCGCTCGTCTGCCCGCACACCGCGGTCGGCCTCGAGGCGCTGGAACTCCACCGCGCCGCGGCGCGGTCTCTCACCGGGTCCCGCGCCGGCGCCGGTGACGCGAGCGCCGGCGCGCATGAGCGGGGGCGGTCGACGCCGGCGCTGGTCCTCGCCACCGCCCATCCGGCCAAGTTCCCCGAGTCCGTGCTCAAGGCGACGGGCGTCACGCCACCCGTGCCGGCCACCCTGGAACGTTTCGAGCGCATGCCGAAGCGGGTCGAGGGGCTGGCGGCCGAGCCGGCGGCGCTGGGGGCCGCGCTCCTCGACTGGACCGAGTGAGCGGTCGCCACGACAGGGTCGGAGTACGGTAGCGGACCGGGCCCGCCGGGACGGCTAGCGCCTGACGGCGAACGGGCCGCGCTCGTCTGACCCAAGGTGCACGACCCTGAGCTCGCGCATCAGCTTGGCGACGTGCGCGAGCACGCTCTTCTCGGCGAACGCGAGCACGGACTCTGGATGGTCCGGGTAGACGCGGCGTGTTATCTCCGTCGCGTCGGCCGGTCCGAGCTCGAGGGCCGCCAGGATCTGCGCTTCTCGCGCCAAGCGGTGCTCGGCGAGCTCGCGTAGCCGAGCCGTCGGCGCGGTGATCGCCGGCCCATGGCCGGCCCCGAGGACCGGGGCGCCCAGTGCGGCGAGGCGTTCCAGGCTGGTCAGGTAGTCGCCGACGTCGCCCTCCGGGAGCCCAACCCACACGGAGCCGGAGGCCGACGCCAAGTCGCCGACGACGATCGCCTCGGGCGAGGCGTTGCCCGCCTTCGTGACGGCGAACGAGAGGTGGCCGTGACTGTGGCCCGGCGTGTGCATGGCCCGAACGTCGACATCGCCGACGGTCAGAACACGCCCGTCCGCCAGGAACGTCGCTTGCCACTCTCCCGGCAACTCGGCCGCCTCCGCCGCGTGCGCGTAGACGGGCGGCGACGAGCCCGTCCGGGACGCTTCCGACCTGAGGAGCGACGGCACGCCGCCCAGGTGGTCGGGGTGCGTGTGGGTGAGCAGCACGCCCTTCACGAGGCGCACGTCGGCGGCGGCCAGAGCCGAGGCCAGCAGCGCGTCGGCCTCGGGCCGGTCGGAACCGGGGTCGATCACCACCCCGACGCCGCCCTTCGCCACTATGTACGCGTTCACATGGTCGTAGGGCGGCAGCGTATCGCACGGCAGTTCGACGCGCCAGACGTGCTCGGAGAGTCGTTCTACCGGCCGCGTCACCGCTCGTCCTCCAGCCGCAACAGCGTCGCGATGGCGACGGGTAGCGCCTCGTCAGGGTCAGCCTCGACGTCCGGTTCGACGCCGCGGCCCTCCCATGTCGGACCGCCGATGGGCGCCAGCACGCCGGCCGCCACCCACGCCTGCGAGCCGTCGCGCAAGCAGAACGGTAGCAGCGCCTCGACGTTGCCGGCGCTGCGCTTGCCGACCACCGTCGCGCGCCCGCGCGCCTGCAGCGCGCCGGCGAGCCCCTCCGCCGCGCTGTTGACGCCGCCGTCGACCAACACCGCCAGGGGCAGGTCGGTCTGGGGCAGGCCGATGGCCGGATAGGGCAGAGGCAGCGTCCAGGTCGTGACGGTGCGCCATAGCAGGCCGCTCGTGAACACTCCGGCCACCTGCATCATCGTCACGAGCCTGCCGCCCGGGTTGCCGCGCAGGTCGAGGACGATGGCTGAAGCCCCCTCGGCCTGGACGTTCTTCACGGCGTTCCTGACGGCAGCCGCCGTGCCCGTCGTGGCGAGGTCGGGCAACCGGACGTAGCCGACCCCCTCTGGCGTGAGGCCGTAGGTCACGTTCGCCTCGTGTCCGGCAGCGCGCAAGTCGCTCGGCAGGCGCTGTCCGAGCAGCGCGGGCGCGCCGGGCGCGTACGTCAGGCCCGGCGCGCCGGCCACGCCCGGCATCCGCCGCGCGCCCGCGAAGAGGAGGATGCAGGGGAGGTCGCCGTACTCCTCCCTGACCTCGGCCACCTTCGCGGGCGGGACGAAGACCGAGTGGTCGTCGCCGAGCTCCGCGTACATCTCTTCGAGGACCTCGTAGAACTCGCCGTCATCTGCTGCTGCGATGGCTCTTGGCCGGTACTCGTCGCCTACCGCCACCCAGTCGACGCCCGTCCTCGCGATGTTCCAGTAGCGCGTGGCCACCAGGTTCCAGGCCGCCTCGAAACGATCGGCGTAGTCTGCCGCGAGGGCGGGGCCGCCGAGAGTCAGGACGAGCAGGCAGCAGGCTAGGAGCCTACGCCGTGGCGTCTGTGGGTATCGCGGCATGGCGTTCCAGTGTGATGGCGTCCAGCAGGAGGCTCTGAGCGCCAACCACCGTGGTATTGAGCGCACCGGCGACGTTGCCGAGGCGCGCGGCGCTGTACAGGTCGTGGCCGGCCATGACGGCGTGAGCGAAGGCGGCCGTGTAGTAGTCGCCCGCGCCGGTCGAATCGACGACGTTGTCGATCTCGTGCGCGTCGACGAGTTCCGTGAACTCGGCGTTGATGACGATGGAGCCCATGGCCCCGACCTTGACCACCATCTGCTCGACGCCGTCGTCGCGCAGGTCGCGCACGGCCTCCGAGATGGTCGAGCGGCCCGTCAGCATGTACAGCTCGCGCTCGTTCATCAGCCAGTAGTCGATGCCGCGCAGCGTCGGTACCAGGCGGTCCTGCAGCGCCCTGACGGCCCCGGTGCCGAGGTCGACGAACGTGGTGAGCTTGTGCTTGCGCGCGAGGTTGAGCGCCTGCAGGGCGTACTCCTTCTGGGGACCGCCCATGAGGCTGTAGGCGCTCATGACGAGGGCGTCGCAGTCGGCGATGGCGTCCTCCCGGAGTTCGGCGGAGTCGAGATGGCGGCTCGCGCCGGCGGCGCTGATCATGGTGCGCTGCGCATCCGGCGTGATGATGAGGGTGACGGAACTCGTCTGCAGCGTGGCGTCGCGCTGGACGAGGCGCATGTCGACGCCGGCGGCCGTGAGGTTGCGCAGGGCGAGGTCGGAGAACGGGCCCGTCCCGACCCGCGTGGCGATGCGCGTGTCGTTGCCGAGGCGGGCGAGGACGGTGGCCACCGTGCCTCCGGAGCCGCCAGGCTGCATGACGGCCCTGATGGCGGACACCTCGCCACCCGGGTCCGGGAACTCCCCGACGAAGTACATCTGGTCGACGGTCGCGTCGCCGACGACGAAGAAGTGGGCCATGCGCAGTTACTCTCCTACCGGCGTGCCCCGGCGCGGTGCCGGGAGTCGGGCGCTTTCTTTGCTTAGGGGAGTATACCCACGTCATTCATGAGGATTGGTCGTGCCGTGGCGCGTGTCCGCTTTCACACCGGCGGCGCCCGCCCACGCAGCTTGGCCTCCAACTCCTTGAACGTCGCAAGGTCGAGTTCCTCCGCCCGAGCCAGCGGCTGCAGGCCAAGGTCGGCGAGGGCCGCCTCGGAGACCCCGCGCTCGTAGCCGGCCAGGACGAGGTTCTTGACCAACGTCTTGCGCCGATGCGCGAACGCCGTATGGATCAGCTCGAAGAGCGCTGGGTCGGGTGTGGCCGCCGGGTCGGTGTCGATCCGAACGACGGCGGACGTGACCTTGGGTGGCGGCACGAACGCCCCTGGCGGCACGGTGCGCACCACGCGGGCACGACCGAAGTGAGCCACGAGCAGGGAGAGCGCGCCGTACGCGCTCGACCCGGGCGTGGCGGCCAGTCGCTCGGCGACCTCGCGCTGGACAAGGAACACGAGACGCGCGAAGCGCCCCGACTCGAGCACCCGCGCCACGACGGGCGTGGCGACGTTGTATGGCAGGTTCGCGACGAGCTTGGCTCGCGGCGGCATGCGCGCGAGGTCGAAGGTCAACGCATCGCCGTGCACGAGTTCCAGGCCGCCGGGGCCTCCGTGCGCCAGTTCGGCGGCGAACTCCTCCCGGAGGTGAGGGAGCAGTCGGGCGTCGAGCTCCACGCTCGTGACGGCCGCGCCTGCGACAAGGAGCGCCGCCGTCAGTGCCCCCAGGCCAGGCCCGACCTCGAGGACCGCGTCGCCGTGCGCCAGTTCGGCGGCGCCGACGATGGCGCGCAACGCCGCCGCGTCGACGAGGAAGTTCTGCCCGAACGACTTGCGCGCCTCCAGGCCATGCCGCTCCAGCACCTCGCGCACCGTGCGCGTGGTCGCCAAGGCGCGGTCGGCGGCGGGCGGTCTAGGCACGCTTCGACCGGCGTCGGTCAGACGCCGTGCGCTGCCATGGCGGAGGCGAGCATGGCGTCGGCCTCCTCGAGGCTGATCTCCAGCACCACGGCCAGCTCGCTGCCGAGCATGGAGCGGGCGTTGTCGAGGACCTCCCGTTCGGTGGCCGCCAAGCCCTTCTCGACGTCGCGCTTGGCCAGGACGCCGATCAGGCGGGCCAGGTCGTACGCGCTACCGCGCGCCAGGATGTCCTGCTCGGCGCGGTACCGCGGAGGCCACTGGGCGGGCAGCGTGAGGTCGGCCTGCTCGACGGAGCGCAGCAGCCGCTCGACCTCTTCCTTGCCAACGGTGTGGCGTAGCCCGACCTCGACGCCCTTCCTCAGGGGGACGAGGACCTCCATGTCGCCCCTGGCGAAGACCACTTTGAGGTAGTCGTGGGTCTCGCCGAGCACCGCGCGGGAGGTGCGCTCCGCCACCACCCCGGCGCCCTGGGACGGGTAAACGACGTGGTCACCCACCTTGAAGGTCATGTTCGGCAAGAGTACCACAGCGCCAAAGGCCGCCCGGGATCGTCACACACGGGCGGATCCCGCGGGACGCTCAGGCCAGGCCTACGAGTGGCGCCCACTCCGGGTAGGCGATGAACGCCCAGAGCGCCGAAGCCGTCAGCGCCGTGGCGGCGCCGGCGATCAGGATCGTCGCCTGCGGTTCGCGGTCACCCCGGCGCGTTACCAGGACTCCGACCGCCACGCCCACGACCAGGGAGGCCGCCACCGCCGCGCCCGCCGCGAAGGGCGCCCGACCACCGTAGTTGGCGGCGGCCGCCAGCGCCAGCGCCGCGACGACGAGCGGCGCGCCGCCGATCACGGCACCTGTACGCCGCGGTCGCTCGGCGCCACCGCGCACGCGCGCGGCGAGAGGGGCCGCTACCAGGAAGTATGGCACCAGGGTGAGGGCGCCGAGGACGCCGACCAGGACGGCGGTGAGCGCCTGGCCGATGGCCTGCTCCCACACGTACCAGGGGTTCCAACCCATCGCGCGTGCCAGGCCGTCTCGCCACGTCACCCGCATCGGCGCCCGGTCATCGCTCGCGAAGAGGCGCACGGCGCCGCCTTCCTCCCGGCCGAACCAGGCGATGGCGTGGGGCGCGTCCGCGGCGGCGTGGCTGAACTCCGCCCCCTCCACGGTGACGGGCGACCAGAGCAGGTTCGTGACGGCGACCGAGCCGACCGGCTGCTCCAGGAGCGCGGGCGCGTGGAGCCGCTTGAACGTCGTGCCGTCGACCAGGTAGACGTACGGCCAGGCGACGGCGAGGAGGCGACCGGGCTCGGGGAGCCGCCCGGCCTCGGACGCCTGGGTCGCCAAGACGGTGGTGGCCCCACCCTCCGCAGCGTCACCGTCGATCGCGAGCAGCGCGGCGCGCAGGTTCGCGTCCTCGTCGCTCCAGGCCACGGCTGCGCCGCCCGGAGCCGCGCCGATGGCCGCCCGCTGACGCTCGTCGCTGACGTCGGCCGATCCCAACTTCAGCGCGGACGAGGCGGCGCCGCTGGGCGCGACGAACAGCGCGAACGCGTCCCACTCGGCGTTCAGGCCCAACTCGGTACGCTCCGTCTTGCCCTCGAGCCAGGCGAGCCAGAGCCCGCCGTCGTCGGACTGGGCGTAAGTCACCCCTCTCACCGATAGCTCGGTGGTGTGCAGCACCACCCGGTCGCCGCCGGCGAGCGGCAGGAGGGTCAACCGCGCCGCGCCTGCGCTACGCAGGGCGGCCGCCGCGTACGGCACGCCGGCCACGGAGACGAAGTCGAAGCGCACCTCCAGCGGGTCATCCAAGAGCGGTGACACGGCCCCGCGCCACCATAGGAAGTGATGATAGCGCCCGGTGAGGCGGTCGCGCTGCGCCCATGCCACGGCCAACTCGCCGGCGGGCGCCCCCGCGTTGACCTGGCGCACGCCCTCCGCGGACGCGAGCATGCGCATCTGCCCGGGCAGGAGCTCCTGGCCGGGCAGACGCGCCTCGGACGGCCCCGCGACGGGGCTCCCGGAGACCCATACGCCTTCCTGATCGGCCCAGACGAGCTCGACCTTGTCTGGCAGGGCCACTACGGCGACGCTCGCGACCGCGCGTTCGGTCGGTCCGGCCGCCGGCGCGGCGTTCGGCGCTCTGGTCGATGCCATCGGCAGCGCCGTCGGTCTCGCCCAGCCGCCGTCGGCCGCCAGCGGCTGGGCGGCCGCGCAACCGCATACGAGGAGGAGCAGCAACGCGAGGTAGGGCCGGCGCGAGTTCCGGTCCGTGTGCCGGCACGCTTCTAGGAACGCTCGCCGGCGCACGTCAGGCGCGAGCCTTGGGCGACTTGCGGTGGCTGGCGGAGTTCCTGGCCGCCTGACCGGGGATGGTCGTGATCACGACCTCGCGCCCCTGCAAGCGCGCCTCGACCTCGCGGATGCGGTCGCGCAGCGCGGCGGCGCGCTCGAAGTCGAGCGCCTCCGACGCCTCCCACATCTCGGTCTCGAGGGTGGCCAGTTCCTGCCTGAGGTCGTCGAACACGAGCTCGCGCTCCCACGGGTCGAGCTTGGCGGGCGCCTCCTCCTGATCGTCCGCCTCGGTACCGCGGATGACGTCGTGGACGCGCTTGCGCACGGACTCCGGCGTGATGCCGTTGACCTCGTTGTAGGCCAGCTGCTTGTTGCGCCGCCTGTTCGTCTCGTCCATCGCGAGGCGCATGGCGTCCGAGACCTCGTCGGCGTACAGGTAGACCTCGCCGTTCACGTTGCGGGCGGCGCGGCCGATGGTCTGGATGAGGGAGCGCTCGCTCCGCAGGAAGCCCGTCTTGTCGGCGTCGAGGATGGCCACGAGGCTGACCTCGGGCAGGTCAAGCCCCTCGCGCAACAGGTTTATGCCTACCAGGACGTCGAAGTGGCCGAGCCGCAGGTCGCGGATGATTACCTGGCGCTCCACGGCGTCGATGTCGGAGTGCATGTACCGCACCCGCGCGCCCTGCGTGGCGAGGTACTCCGTGAGGTCCTCGGCCATGCGCTTCGTCAGGGTGGTGACGAGGACGCGCTCGTTCTTCTTGGCGCGCTCGCGCACGGCGAAGAGCAGGTCGTCGATCTGGCCGCGGCTCGGCTTGACCGTAACGAGCGGATCGACGAGGCCGGTGGGACGGATGACCTGCTCGACGACCTGGTCGGACATGACGAGCTCGCGCTCCGTCGGCGTGGCGCTCACGAACACGACCTGCCCGACCTTCGAGAGGAACTCTTCCTCCTTGAGCGGTCGGTTGTCCAGCGCCGCCGGCAGCCTGAAGCCGTAGTCGACGAGGGTCTGCTTGCGGTTGCGGTCGCCGTTGAACATGCCGCGGACCTGCGGCAGCATCACATGCGACTCGTCCAGGAACGTCACGAAGTCGTCCGGGAAGTAGTCGAGCAGGGTGCCGGGCGTGCTGCCGGCCGGACGCCGCTCCAGGTAGCGCGAGTAGTTCTCGATGCCTTGGCAGTAGCCGAGCGTGCGCAGCATCTCGAGGTCGTAGTTGGTGCGCTCCTTGAGCCGCTGCTTCTCGAGGTACCTGCCGGTCGCCTCGAAGTAGGCCAGGCGCTCCACCAGGTCGTGCTCGATCTCTTCGACGGCGGGGGCGAGCTTCTCGTACGGTGTGACGTAGTGCTTGGCGGGGAAGACCATGGCGTGCTCCAGCTCCGCCACCTCCTCGCCCGTGACCGGGTCGATCATGGTGAGGCGGTCGATCTCGTCGCCCCACAGCTCGATGCGCAGCGGCCGCTCCTCGTACGCCGCCCAGACCTCCACCACGTCGCCACGGGCACGGAAGCGGCCCGCCGCGAGCTCGATGTCGTTGCGCTCGTACTGCTGGCGGACCAACGTCGCGAGGATCTCGTCGCGCGGAAGGCGCTTGCCGACGTCGAGCAGCAGGTGGAGCTTCTCGTACTCCTCCGGCGAGCCCAAGCCGTAGATGGCCGACACGGAGGCGACGACGATGACGTCACGCCGCGTGAGCAGCGAGCGCGTCGTGGAGTGCCGCAGGCGCTCGAGCTCCATGTTGACGTTCGAGTCCTTCTCGATGAAGAGGTCGCGGGCCGGGACGTAGGCTTCCGGCTGGTAGTAGTCGTAGTAGGAGATGAAGAACTCGACGGCGGCGTCGGGGAAGAAGTCGCGGAACTCGGAGGCCAGCTGCGCGGTCAGGACCTTGTTGGGCGCCAGGACGAGAGCGGGCCGGTTGACCGCCTCGATGACCTTGGCCATCGTGTAAGTCTTGCCCGTTCCGGTGGCGCCGAGGAGGGTCTGGAAGCGCAGCCCGTCCTCGATCCCGCCGACCAGGTTGGCTATCGCCTCGGGCTGATCGCCCTTGGGCGTGTAAGGGGACTCGACACGAAGGGGCATGACCCTTCATTGTACTGGGCGGTTCAGCCGGCGCCGGGGCGGTGCGCTACGAGCCGGCCGCCGCCGTGGCGGTCGCGGCTGCCGCGGACGCTCCGGCGGCGAACTGCAGCCGGTAGAGCTCGGCGTACACGCCGCCGTGCTCGAGGAGTTGCTCGTGGGAGCCGGACTCGACGACCTTCCCGCCCGACAACACGACGATGCGGTCGGCGCGGCGCACGGTGGAGAGCCGGTGGGCGACGACGAACGTCGTCCGACCGCGCATGAGCACGTCGAGGGCTTGCTGCACCAGCGCCTCCGACTCGCTGTCGAGGGAGCTGGTCGCCTCGTCGAGCACGAGGATGGTCGGGTCCTTCAGGAGCGCGCGTGCGATGGCCAGACGTTGCCGCTGCCCGCCGGAGAGCATGACGCCCCGCTCGCCGACCTGGGTCCGGTAGCCGTCCGGGAAGGCGCTAACGAAGTCGTGCGCGTTGGCGGCGCGAGCCGCGGCCTCCACCTCGGCGTCGGTGGCGTCGGGCCGACCGTAGCGCAGGTTCTCGAGGATGGTGCCGGAGAAGAGCTGCGTCTCCTGCGGGACCATGCCTATGTGCTTGCGGAGTTCGGCGGTGGTGATGTCGCGCACGTCGACGCCGTCGAGCGTGATGCGCCCGGCCGTCACGTCGTAGAAGCGCGGAACGAGGCTGATGAGCGTGCTCTTGCCTGCGCCACTCGGACCGACGATGGCGAGTACCTCGCCGGGTCGCGCCTCCAGCTCGACCCCCTGGAGGACGGCGGCCGCGCGGCGCCCGTAGCCGAAGCTCACGTCCTCGAAGCGGACGTGGCCAGCGACCGCGGCGAGCTCTACCGGGCGCTCCGGTTCAGGCAGGTCGCTCGTCTCGTCCAGGATCTCGAACACGCGCCGCGACGCCCCGACCGCCTGCTGCAGCTGGGCCCACAGGTCCGTGAACGTGCCGATCGAGCCGGCGACGAAGACGGTGATGAGCAGGAAGGCGACGAGGTCGCCGCTCCCGAGCGCCCCAGCGACGGCGAGCCGCCCGCCGTACCAGAGGACGACCGCCAGGCCGACCGACATGGCGAGCATGACGGCCGGGACGAAGTAGGCCCGTAGCTTGACGCGCGTCACGGCGCTCCTGAACGCCTCCGCGATGGCGGAGCCGTAGCGGTCGCGCTCCCACCCTTCCGCGGTGAACGACTTGACGACGCGGATGGAGGCGATGGCCTCGTCGGCCACGGCCGTCGCGCCCGCCAGGTCGTCCTGGAACGCGGTGCTGGCCTTGCGCAGGCCGCGGCCGAAGAACGCGGCCGCCACGACGACCGCCGGGATGACGCAGAGCATCAGGAGCGTCAACCGCCATTCGAGGAAGAGGAGCACGACCAGGCCCCCGATCAGGGTTATCCCCTGGTTGACGAACTGAGCGAGCTGCTGCGACACGGCGGCCTGGAGCGTGGCGATGTCGGCCGTGAGCCGCGAGGTCAGCTCGCCCGTCTTCCGCGTCTCGAAGAACTTGACGGAGAGTCCGATGAGGTGACCGAAGACGCGCGTGCGCATGTCGGCGACCACCGCCTCGCCGACGCGCCCCAGCAGGTAGACGCGCAGGAAGTTGAAGACCGCCTGGACGAGCATGAGGCCGAGCAGGATGAACGCCACGCGGTTCAGTTCGGCCGAGGCCAGCGTCGGGGCGACGCCGGGCTGGAACGCCGAGTTCAGGAGGTCGCGGACGAGGAGGGGGAAGACGAGGCCGAGCGCGCCGGAGATGGCGACGGCGACGACACCGGCGATCACGGCTCCCCTGTGCGGTGCCAGGAACGAGAACAGGCGTCGCAGCCGCGCCAGGTCGTCGCGGGTCAGACGGCGGGACGGCTTAGCCTCGCCGTCCGGTGCAGAAGAGGCGCCGCGGCGCGGACGGGAGAAGGCCATGACCAAGGCTACTATGGTGGCAGGCCATGTCCGGTGCTCGAACGAGCCCCGCCGCCTCGGGGAGTGAACGTGCAGAACAGCCCCTCCGCCGAACCTCTCTGGACCCCGACCCCGGAGCGCGCCGCCGCCACGGCGCTGGAAGCGTTCCGTGCGGCCGCCGCGCGGGTCGCTTCGCGCCGGCTACCCGACTACGACGCGTTGCACGCCTTCAGCGTCGAGGAGCCCGAAGCGTTCTGGGGGCTCCTGGCCGACGAGTTGAGGCTACCGTTCGTCGTCGGGCCGACGAGCGTCAGGTCGGCCGATCCGATGCCGCGCACGCGCTGGTTCCCTGGGGCGACCCTCAACTACGCGGCGGCCGCGCTCTCGCCGGCCGTGACGCGAGCACCCCGGGTTGCCGGAGCGCCGGTCGAGGGCGACACCGCCATCCTGGCGGCGACCGAACCGCGCGATGGCCGCGAGCCCGAGGTGCGGAGCTGGTCGTTGGCCGACCTGCGTGCCGAGGTCGCCGCCGCGCAGGCGGCGCTGCTCGCCGCCGGGGTGGTAGCCGGCGACGCCGTGGCGGCCTTCGCCGCCAACGTGCCTGAGACGGTGGCGCTCCTGCTCGCCTGCGCCGCGACCGGCGCCGTGTTCACGTCCTGCTCGCCCGACTTCGGCGCAGGCGCCGCGAGCGCGCGGTTCGGTCAGCTCGCGCCGAAGCTCCTCTTCGCCAGCCCCGTGTACCGCTACGGCGGCGCGACCCGCGACGTCGGCGGTGCCGTGGCGGAACTCGCCGCGCGGCTCCCGAGCCTGGCGGGGATAGTCGAGTTGCCGTACCCGGGCGAGGAGCCGCGTCTCGCCGAGGCCCCGACCTGGCGAGCCTGGCTGGAGCCGCACCGCGGGCGCGCGGCCCCGGACTACTCCGCCCTGCCGTTCGACCACCCCCTGTACGTGCTCTACAGTTCCGGCACGACCGGCCTGCCGAAGGCCATGGTGCACCGGGCGGGCGGTGCGCTCCTCACCCACCGCAAGGAGCACGCGCTGCACTCCGACATCCGCCCGGGCGACGTCGTCTTCTACTACACGACGACCGGCTGGATGATGTGGAACTGGCTCGTCTCCGCCCTGGCGTCGGGCGCCACCATCGTCCTGTACGACGGCTCGCCCGCCTACCCCGACACGCTGGTCACGTTCGCATTGGCCGAGCGGCTCGGCGTGACGTTCTTCGGTACGAGCGCGCGCTTCCTGCAGGAGCTCGCCGGCGCGGGAGCGCGTCCGGGGCGCGAGCGCGACCTTGGCACCATCCGGACCATAGCGTCGACGGGCTCGCCGCTGTCGCCGCGCGGCTTCGAGTACGTTTACGACGCCGTCAAGGCGGACGTGCATCTTGCGAGCATCTCCGGCGGCACCGACATCGTGGGCTGCTTCATGCTCGGCGTGCCGACGCTGCCCGTGTTCGCCGGCGAGATCCAGCGACCCGGGCTTGGCGTCGATCTGCGAGTCCTCGACGCGAGCGGCGCCGAAGTGCGCCAGGTCCATGGCGAGCTCGTGTGCGCCTCGCCGCTCCCCTCGATGCCGCTCCGCTTCGTGGGTGACGACGACTTCGCCCGCTATGCCTCTGCCTACTTCTCGACGTACGCAGGGGTATGGCGTCACGGCGACCTGGTGGAGCGCACCGTCAACGGCGGGATCATCGTGTACGGCCGGTCTGACGCCACCCTGAACCCTGGCGGCGTGCGGATAGGCACGGCGGAGATCTACCGCCCGCTCGAGGGGGTCGGTGAGGTGCGCGAGGCCGTCGCTGTCGCGAAGCGCGTGGGGACCGACGGCGAGGATCAGGAGATCTGGCTGCTCGTCGTGCTCCGGGAGGGCGAGAGGCTGGACGCCCGGCTCGAGGCGCGCATCAAGCGTGCGGTCCGCGAGGGCGCGTCGCCCCGCCACGTGCCAAGGCGCGTCCTCGACGTGCCCGAGCTGCCTCGCACGCGCTCTGGCAAAGTCATGGAGCTGGCGGTCACGCATCTCGTCAACGGCGAGAGCGTCGGCAACCGCGAGGTGGTGGCCAACCCCGGCTCGCTCGACGCCATCGCGAGGCGTTTGAGCGCCGGCTAGCCCTTGACGGCCCCGGCCGTGAGCCCGGCCACGATGCGTTGCTGGAACACGAGCACGAGGACCACCAACGGGATCGTGACGAGCACGGCGGCGGCCATGATCTCGCCGAACGGCTCCTGGCGGGCGATCTCGCCCGTGAACAGCGCGATGGCGACGGGCACCGTCCGCGCCGGCGGATCGATCACCGTGAACGTGAGCGCGAACAGGTACTCGTTCCAGGCTTGGATGAACGCGAGTAGGCCGGTGGTGACGAGCGCGGGCGCCGTCAGCGGCAGCAGGACGTGTCTGAACGCCTGGAACAGCGTCGCCCCGTCGACCTGGGCCGCCTGCAGGAGCGAGTCGGGCAACCCCCTGAAGAACGAGGTGAGCACCCAGACCGTGAACGGCAGCGTGAAGAGCATGTAGGAGAGGATCATGCTCGGGACGGCCGGCAGCGCCAGGAGGCGGATGACCGCGTAGAGCCCGGCCAGCACGGCGATCTGCGGGAACATCGTCATGGCGAGGATGAGATAGAGCGACGGGCTGCGCCCCCTGAAGCGCATCTTGCCGAGCGCGTAGCCGGCGAAGGAGCCGGCGGCGAGCGACAGCAGCGTCACGCAGCTAGCCACGAGCGTCGATACGAGCATGGCGCGCACGAAGCGATCGTTGCTCAGCACGGCCTTGAAGTTCGTCAGCACCGGCTCCGCCGGCCACAGGGTGGCAGGGGTCCTGATCAGCTCCGGCTGCGACTTGAGGGCAGAAACGAGCGCCCAGTAGAACGGGAACATCAGGTAGACGAACATGACGGCGATGAGGAGCCAGAAGAGGGCCTTGCCGATCACCTTGACGGTGACCTTGCCGGCTGACCGGCGGCCTGGCGCGCGGCTGGGAGACCCCGTCATTGCGTGTCGACCTTCATGGAGCGTACGTAGAGGATGGCGAAGACGAAGATGAGGGCGAAGATGGTCACCGACGCCGCCGACGACAGCCCCATGTCGCGCCGGCTGATGAGCATGTCCTGCGCGAAGCTCGCCATCGAGTAGCGCTGGTTGCCCAGCACTACTTGGAAGATATCGAACACGCGGAGCGAGTCGAGGGTGCGGAAGATCAGCGCGACGGCCAGGGTGGGCGTGAGCAGGGGCAGGGTGATGCTGAAGAAGCGCCTGATGACCCCGGCCCCATCGACCTTGGCGGCCTCCGCATACTCGCTCGGGATGGTGGAGAGCCCCGCCAGCAGCAGCAGCGCCATGAACGGCGTCGTCTTCCAGACGTCCATCATGATCATGCTCGGAAGCTGCAAGGTCGGGTTGCCGAAGAAGTCGGTGCGGCCGTCGGAGAGCCCGAGGTACGAGCCGAGGGCGTTGAAGAGCCCAGCGCGCGTCGGTTGCAGCATCCACTCCCAGATGCGCGCCGACACGACGGTGATGACGGCCCAAGGGACGAGCATGGCCGCACGCATGATGCCGCGTCCGCGGAAGTTGCTCGCGAGGGCGAGGGCGATGATCATGCCGAGCACCGTTTCCAGCGCGACGGCGATGAGTGTGAACACGACCGTGTCCCAGACCGCCCTGATGAAGTCGGCCGATATCGCGCCGAGCACGTAACGTTTGCCGAGCAACCCGAACTGGAAGACCTGCCGGTAGCGCTGGGGCGAGCGGGGGAGGACCGATACGGCCGACTCGTACTGCACGCGGCCGTCCTGCCGCACCACTTGGCCGGCTTCGTCGAGGCGCGGCGGCAGCTCGCGGACGGTGAAGGAGAGCAGGGTGCGGTAGTTGTCCAGCCCTATGAAGCTCGTCGGTTGCGAGCTGGCGAACTTGGCGTTGGTCAGGCTCGAATACACGACCCGCCCGAACGGGTAGGCGGCTATGACCGCCAGGATGATGAAGGTGGGGAGCAGGAGGCCGTAGGCCGTCCGCCGCTCCGCCCGCAGCAGGCTCGCCGTGCCGCGGCGGCTGCGGTCGCTGCTGCGGTCGCGGTCGCGGCTCTGGCGCGCTCCCGCCCGGCTGTCACCGGTCATGCACTAGCTCTCCTCCTTAGTCACCTCGCGAGCCGGTCCCCGCCGCCTGCGTCTCCGGGCGAACGGCGACCCGCAGGTGTGGATGGGGCCGACCGGATGAAGGTCGGCCCCGCTTCCAAGTGACCGGGATCCCGCCACCTCGGCGCGCACGAACCTGGGGGTCGCGCCGAATGGACCGGGTACGGTGCCGGTCCGCCCTACCCGGGGCTCAGGGCTGCCCGGTGGGGAAGCCCGTCACGTCCTCGATGTCGGCCTCGATCTCGGCGACGGCCTCGGCGCCGGTGGCCTGACCCGTCATCACGCTATGCACCCCCGTGTAGAAGGCGCGCGAGACGGCCGCGTAGTCCGGGGCGGTGGCGGTGGAGGGCCTGGCGACAGCGTTGATGAAGACGTCGTAGAGCGAGCCGAAGAACGGCACGGCGGCGAGGACGTCCTCGTCCTGGTACAGGGCCTTGATGGTCGGGTTGTAGCTGCCTTCGACGGCGCGGATCTTCTGCTCGTCGTACGAGGCGAGGAAGAGGGCGACATCGGCGGCCACGGCCGGGTTCTTGCTGTACTTGGAGACCGCGAGCTGCCACCCGCCGAGGGTCGCGGCGGGGGAGCCGTCCGGGCCGGCCGGCAGCGGGCTGACGTCGAACTTGCCAGCGATGACGCTGTCGGAGGCGTTGCCGAGCGAGTAGGCGTACGGCCAGTTGCGCATGAAGGCCGCGTTGCCGGCCTGGAACATGTTGCGGGCCGACTCCTCGTCGAAGCTCGTCACGCCGTTCGGGGCTATGGTGCCGACCCAGCTCGCCGCCTTGTCGAGGGCCGCGGCGGCCTTGGCGTTGTTGATCGTGATGGTCCCGTCGGGGCTGACGATCGAGCCGCCGCCGTAAGAGGAGACCCACTCGAGGGCGTCACACGTGAGGCCCTCGTAAGAGTTGCCCTGGAAGACGAAGCCCCAGAAGTCCTGGTTGCCGGCGGCGCGCTCGCCGTCCTGGATCGTCTGGGCCATGCTGGTGAGCTCGTCCCAGGTGGCTGGTGGCCCGTCGAAGCCGTACTTCTCCAACAGGTCGGTGCGGTAGTAGAGGAGGCCGGCGTCCGTGAACCACGGGATGCCGACGAGGCGGCCGTCCACGGTGTTGTTCTCGATGATGGCCGGGAAGTGCTCGTCTGCCACGTCCTTGGCGCCGTACTCGTAGAGGTCGACGAAGTGCTCGGCCATGTCGCCCGGCCAGATGACGTCGATCTGGAACACGTCGACGTCGGAGGACTGCGCCTCGAACATCTGCAAGTAGAGCGCTTGGCGGTTGTCGGTGAGGTCCGGGGTCTCGAGGACGTTGACCGTCACATCCGGGTGCAGCGCCATGTAGCGCGCCGCCGCGGCCCTCGTCAGCTCCAGTTCCTGGCCGACGGCGCCGGCGGCCACCGTCACCACCGTCTGGGCTTGCGCGGCCGCCAAGGCGGCTGCGGCGAGCATGAGTATCAGGATCTTACGCACGGTTCTCACCTCTCCTTATCCTTAAGGCCGTCGTAAAAAACCGGATCAAAGGGGTGACGGCCGAACTACCTGCGAACGCGTGCGCGCGGGCGATGCTATCAACGACCCTCGTCGTTCGGCAGGCGCCCTACACGCTGAAATTGTCACGCGTCGCGTTCAAGGGCAGGATAGCCCCGCCCGCTTGGGTGGGGTGGTCAAGCGTCACGCTACGGGGGTCGAGGCGATGCTAGTGCGTCAGGAAGACCCGACGGGTCCGCGTGGGCCGATGAGCTGCGCCACCTCGTGCTGGAGCTCCAGCTCTTGGAACGGCTTGACGAGCCATTCGGCCTTCGGCAGGCGCCGGAAGAGGCCGGAACGCGGCGGCTCGTCGACGAGGACGAGTACGGGCAGGTGCCCGTGCGCAGCGTCCTTGCGGAGTTCCCGTACGAGTTCCCATGCGCGCCCCTCGTCGTCGTCGACGAGCAGCGCCCTCGGGTGGTGTTCCGTTATGCGGTGGAACACGTCTTCGTACGTGGCCGTCGAGGTGCGTAGCCCGCCCCGCTGCAGAGCGAGCATGATGAGGCGCCGCAACGCCTGGCTCGCGCCGACCACGAGCACGAGCGGCTCGTCGGCGAGGTAAGGCGACCGCTCGACGATCTTGAGCTGCTCCAGCCGCCCGAGCACGTGGTAGACGCGTTGGTCGCCCATGTCCAACTCGGCGGCGATGGCTCGGGCCGAACTCTTCGCGTCCAGCTGCGCGAGCACCTCCCAGGCGCCGGGCGGCAGCTCCACCTTCGTCGGGTCGCCCGAGCGCGAGAAGACCGCCTCGGGGGGGACGCTCACCTCGCGGACCTCCTCGCTGCTCTGGATGACGCGCATGAGCAGGACGAGCGCATCGATGCCGCTGCCGAACGGCACCTGGGACGCGTTCGGGTCCGCGTCGTGGAACTCGAAGGCGCCGTCCGACCACGTGAGCACCTCGCCCACGACGTCGAACGCCTGACGCTCTATGGCGCGGGCCAGGTCCTCCTCGCCGAGGATGCCCCGTTCGACGGCCATGCGACCGAGCAGCGTGCCCGGGTTCTCGCGCCGCTGCGTCATCAGGATCTCCTGCACCTCTAGGGCGGTGACGAGGTCCATGCGCACGAGCACCTCGCCCAAGTGGGCGCCGGAGCGCATATGGGCGTATGCGACCTTGCCGAGGGTGAAGTAGATGCGCGCGTGCCTGTCCTTGCGCTCCACCGTGAGGATGCCGGACTTCTGGCTCAGGGCGATGAGCTGGAACACGTCTGACAGGGGCGCGCTCTTGAGACTGCCTTTCAGCATGGTGCCCCCGAGGCCGGCGGCCGGCGGCCAGGGCCCGCCTTCGCCGCCGCGCTCACGCCCGCCCCTCTTGGTCGCCGGTGAACAGCGGCGCCGCCTGGGCTTGCGGCACCGGCAGCCCCAGGTGGCCGTAAGTGGCCGGGGTGGCCATGCGACCGCGCGGCGTGCGCACGAGCAGCCCGCGTTGGATGAGGAACGGCTCGTAGACCTCCTCGAGCGTGGCCCGGTCCTCCGCCACGGCAGTAGCGAGCGTGTCGAGGCCGACGGGTCCGCCGGCGAACCGCTCCACCAGGGCGCCGAGGATGGCCCTGTCCCGCCGGTCAAGGCCGGCGTCGTCGATGTCGAGGGCGTCGAGGGCAAGCTTGGCCCGCCTCACGTCGATGGCGTCCTCCCCGGCCACCTGGGCGTAGTCGCGGACGCGCCTGAGCAGACGCTTGGCGATACGCATCGTTCCCCGCGAGCGCCTGCCGATCTCGAGCGCGGCGTCGTCGTTGAGCGCGTAACCCAACTGCCGGGCGTCCGCCTTGACGGACTGCGCCAGGTCGGCGTCGGAGTAGTAGTCGAGGTGCTCGATGATGCCGAAGCGGCTGCGCAAGGGACCGGAGATGAGCCCGGGGCGCGTCGTCGCCCCGATCAGGGTGAAGCGCGGCAGTTCCAGGCGGATGGACCGCGCCGCCGGCCCCTGGCCGAGCACGATGTCGATCTTGAACTCCTCCATCGCAGGGTAGAGGTGCTCCTCGGCGACGCGGCCGAGGCGGTGGATCTCGTCGATGAAGAGGACGTCGCCCGGCTCGAGGGAGTTGGTGAGGATGGCCGCCAGGTCGCCGGGCTTCTCGATGGCCGGTCCGGACGTGACCCGGATGCCGACTCCGAGCTCGGTGGCGATGATGTGGGCAAGCGTCGTCTTGCCGAGGCCGGGCGGGCCGTACAGCAGGACGTGGTCGAGGGCCTCGCCGCGGTCGCGGGCTGCGCCGAGGTACACCTCGAGCTTGCGTTTCAGCCGCCGCTGACCGACGTAGTCGGCCAAAGACGCCGGCCGCATGCGCACCTCGTCCACGCGGGCAAGCGTACCACGCGCCCCGGGCGCCACCCGGAACGGGTGGTCCCGAACGGGCGACCCCCGAAGCCGGGGCGGCGCGCCCGGGCGACGGCGCGCCGGTACGGTAACGTGCTGCCGGTACGGTAACGTGCGTTGGAAAAACGCGAGCTAGCCCCCAAGCGGGCTCGGGAGGCTCAAGCATGCTCACTCACCATGTGCGCGTCGGGGACCAGGAACGCGACTTGAAGGTCGTCAACGTCGGTGCGGTCTCGGTGGCGCTACTCAACCTTCTCGGCGACACTGCCCTCACGGAGGCGGCGGCGGAGGAGCTCGTGAAGCGCCTGCCGCACGGCGTCCAGACGCTCGTGACCCCCGAAGTGAAGGCCGTGCCGCTCGCCCACGCCATGAGCGTGCGGAGCGGCCTGCCCTACGTGGTCGCGCGCAAAACCGAGAAACCGTACATGGTCGACGCCTACAAGAAGAGCGTCGTAAGCATCACCACTGGCAAGCCGCAGCTCCTCGTCATCGACGGCGAGGACGTCGGCAAGCTGCGCGGCAAGCGCGTCGCCATCGTCGACGACGTCGTGTCGACGGGGGGCACGCTCAACGGGCTGATCGAGATCCTGGAGGAGATCGGCGCGGAGGTGGCGGCCACGATGGTCGTCTTCACGGAGGGCGACGAGCGCGACGACGTGGTGGCGCTCGGCCACCTGCCCCTGTACCCGGACGCCTGAACCGGTCACCCGGCCTAACGAGTCAAGTCAGGCGCGGACGACCTACCGTTGCGTCGACCCGGGATTAACCTGTGAGCCACTGAGGTGGCGCGCGAGCGGGTCGGGCCGCGCGCCCCGCCTTCTGGAGTCCGCTGACCAACATGGCCGATGCCAAGGACCTGATCAAGGAACGTCTGAACATCGCCGATGTCATCGGCGAGGTGGTGGCTCTCAAGCCGGCAGGTCGGGGCCAGCTCAAGGGCCTGTGCCCGTTCCATGGCGAGAAGACCCCCAGCTTCCACGTCCACGTCGACCGTGGCTACTTCTACTGCTTCGGCTGCCATGCCAAGGGCGACGTCTTCGATTTCGTCATGCGCACTCAGGCGCTCACGTTCACGGACGCCCTGCGCAAGCTGGGGGAGCGTGCCGGCGTCGAGGTGACCGTCGGCGCGCACGAGCCGCACCGGCGCGACCTCTACGACGTCAACCAGCTCGCGCTCGAGTACTTCAGGTCCCACCTGCACGGCCCCCCGCTCGACTACCTGGCGGGCCGCGGCCTCGATACCGGCACCATCGCCACCTTCGAACTCGGTTACGCGCCGGCCGGCTGGGACGGCCTCCTGCGCCACGCGCTCGCCAAGGGGGTGCGCGAGGCGGACCTGGTCGCACTCGGCCTCGTCATCGAGAACGAGCAGGGGAGGCGTTACGACCGCTTCCGCGAGCGCGTGATGTTCCCCATCCGCGACGGCCTCGCGCGCCTCGTCGGCTTCGCCGGCAGGGTGCTCGACTCCAGCCTGCCCAAGTACATGAACAGCCCCGAGTCGGAGCTGTTCCGCAAGGGTGAGCTGCTCTACGCGCTCGACAAGGCCCGCCCCGAGATCAGGCGTACCGGCGAGGTAGTGGTGGTCGAGGGGTACATGGACGTCATCGCACTGCACCAGGTCGGCATCACCAACGCCGTCGCCGCGCTCGGCGCGGCCCTCACGGCCGAGCAGGGGGACGCGCTCGCACGCCTCGACGCCCGCGCCGTCAAGCTCGCCTTCGATCGGGACGAGGCGGGGCAGCGCGCCGTCCTCGCCGGGCTCGATCAGGCCGTCGGCCGCCGCTTCATGGTGAGCGCCATCGCCGTTCCGCACGGCAAAGACCCGGCGGACGCCGTACTGGGCGGGCATCTGGAGGACTTCCGGCAGGCCCTCGCGCGGGGTCTGAGCGAGGTCGAGTTCCGCTTCAGGCGCGTGACCGAGCGCTACGACGTGCGTACGGTCGACGGGCAGAGGGCGGTGCTCGAGGAGCTGCAGGGCGTGTTGCGCCCGCGCGACGTCTTCGACCCCGTGGCGAGCGAGATGCGCAGGCTCGTGATCGAGCACCTCGGCATAGACGGCTTGCGGCTCGATGAGTGGTTGGCCGCCAAGTCCCGCAGGGCGCCGAGCCACCTGGAGATGCGCGGCATGAGCGCTCAACGCAGCGAGCTCGGGCAGGTGCGCCGCCTCGAGCTCGAGATCGTCGCGCTCCTCCTCCTCGAGCCGCGACACCTGCGAAGGCGCCTTGCGCTGGTGACGGAGGGGCTGCCTGACAGGGACGCCGACTCGGCGCTCGTCGAGTTCGAGCGTCACTGCGTCGCGCACGACTACGACGCCGACGGCGTGCTCGACGTGTACCGCCGGCGCGACGACGGCGCGGTGGTGCTTGAGCGCCTCCTGGCCGGGGACGACGGCGGGGACGGCCGGATGGACGTCGACGGCCAGCTGGCCAAGGGGCTGTCCCGACTGCGCGAGCTCGGCCTCGAGGCGCAGAAGGTGGAGGGCGCCGCCCGCCTGCGCGCTCGCCGCAGCGAACTGGCCCAGCGTTTGGCCGACGCCGACGCCGGCGACCCCGACCTGACCGCCCTCTACCTGGAGTTGCAGGAGATCCAGGGCGTGCTGGCGGCGCGCGATGCCGAACGGCGGCTGCGGGTTCCGGCGTCGTACGCTCGGCAGCGCAAGAAGCGGGGCTGAACCGAGGGCGACGTCTGGCCGCCTGGCGGCCGGTTCGGGACGTTCGTCCTTGATTGACACCCCCTGGGTGCCCTGATATGTTTGGAGAAGAACGCGTCAGAGGCGTTGTTTACCGCAACGTCGCGTTTTTTTGTGTGTGCTACGTAACCTAGGACGATACCGACAACATCTGGGCCAGTCCATCGGCGCCGGTGTTGGCGTGACGAGAAGGAGGGCCGTTTGGAAGCACAAGGTGAACGACTGCTCCAAGACCTCGTGACCCAGGAGAAGAACCTGGTCCGCAAGGTCGAGGAGGCCAAGGCCGGCGCCAAGGCCAGCATCGAGGCGGCGGTGGCCGAGGCCGCCAAGGCCGTCGAAGATGCCAAGGCCCGGGCCGAGGCGGCCGCCAAGCGTGAGCTGGAGGCGGCCACCAAGGAGGCCGACGCCGCGCGCGAGGCCATCGTCAAGGCTGCCAGGGAGAGCGCCGAGGCGCTCAACGCGAAGGCGTCCGCCAACGGTGCGAAGGCGCTCGCGGTAGTGCTGGAGAAGGTCTTGCCATGATCGCGACGATGGACCAGGTGGTGGTCGTCGGACGGCGCAGCCGCGCCAAGGACGTCCTGACGAGCCTCCAGAGCCTGGGTGTCGTGCAGGTGGACGCTCTCGATCCCGACGCGAAACAGGACGCCGTCAAGCGTCTCAAGCTCACGGGGTCAGACCTCGAGGCGAAGGAGAGCTGGGACCGCATCGTCGCCCGCTCCTCCTCGCTCATCGCCATGCTCGGCATCCAGGTCGATGCCCAGGCGCGCGCCGAGGTCGGCTCGGACCCGACCACCATCGAGCGCGACCTCACCCAGGTGGGCGCCCAGGTCGACCGGCTCGTGGCCGAGCGTGGAGAGATCACTGACGAGCTCGAACTCATCGGCACGTACCAGCCGCTCCTGCGCGACTTGGCACCCCTCCAGGGCCCGCTCGACGACTCCAAGTACCTTACCGCCGTCGCGTTCCTGATCGAGCAGGACGGTCTGGAGAAGGTCAAGGCCAAGATCGGCGAGCAGCTGGGCGGCGCCGCGGCGTTCGCGGCCCGGCCGTACAAGGGCGAGTTGCTCGCCCTCGCCGTGACGTTGCGCTCGCGCGTCGCGGAACTGCGTAGCGCCCTCGGTCGCCTCGGCATCTCCGAGGTCTCGCTACCGGACAGCTACGCCGGTCAAGGCGTGGCCAAGGCGGCGCACATGATGGAGGAGCGCGCCAGGGTGCTACCCCAGCGCCTCGAGTCCATCCGCACCGACCTCGCCAAGCTCGCGTCACAGCATGGCGCCCGGCTGGCGGCCATCGACCGCATCGCCCACAACAGCCGCGACCGCTACGCGCGCCTCGAGGACCTCGCGGAAGGCCGCTACGGCTTCGCCCTGCAGGGCTGGGTGCCTAGCGCGCAGCGCGAGAACGTGGTGGCGTCGCTCACGAAGCAGTTCGGAGGCGACGTCGTGATCGCGGCGCGCGAGGCCGACGCCCACCACGACAAGAACGTCCCGGTCAAGTTCGAGAACCCCGCCTGGGTGCGGCCGTTCACTGGGCTGCTTGCGCTCTTCGCGCCGCCCAAGTACGGCAGCTTCGACCCGTCCTGGACCCTCGCCGTCTTCTTCCCGCTCTACTTCGGCATCGTCGTAGGCGACATCGGCTTCGGCATCCTCTTCGCCGTCATCGCGTTCTGGCTGCGCAAGCGCGGCGAGGCGGGCAAGAAGCTCGACCTCGGCCCGCTCAACATCGTCGTGCCGCCTGGCGCGCTCAAACCCATCAGCACGGTCATCCTCTGGTGCGCTGCCTGGAGCATCGTCTGGGGCTTCATGTTCGGCGAGTTCTTCGGCAACTTCCTCGAGCACTTCCCGGCGGGCAGGCCCGTGTTCTACACGACGCTGCACCACCATGAGGGCTACGGGCTCATCAACGTACCCCTCTTCCGCGTCGAGGTGTTCACCCCGCTGCTGCTCCTCAGCATCGGCTTCGGCGTGCTGCAGGTCGTCGGCGGCTGGGTCATCCGGGTCATCTACGGCGCCAAGCATCACGACATGAAGCACGTCTTCGAGGGCATCGGCATGGCCGGCGGCCTCATCGCGATCGTGCTCTTCGCGTGGGCCTACCTGAGCGGCGCCTTGAGCCCGCTCGTCACGGCGATCGTCGCCATCGGGTTCCTCGTCTTCCTCGTGTGCGTCGTGCTGGCGAAGATGCCGCTCATGCTCGTCGAGCTCATCTCGAACTCCGGCAACATCCTCAGCTACTTGCGACTCTTCGCGGTCGGGCTGTCGGCGGCTCTCGTGGCGAACCTCGCCACGGACCTCGGCTTCGCCCTGTCCGGCACGCTCCCCGTGCTCGGACCCATCCTGGGTATCGTCGTCGGTCTGGTGGTCCACCTGACGGCTATCACCCTCACGATCATCGGGCATACGCTGCAACCCTTGCGATTGCAGTATGTCGAGTTCTTCACCAAGTTCGGCTTCTACGACGAAAGCGGCCGACCGTACAGACCGTTCAAACTCCTAGGAGGAAAGTCATGAATAAGGCAGTTCGCGTTCTCTCCACCATCTCCCTCTTCACCATCTTCGGCGCCGTGGCCTTCGCCCAGTCGGCCGGCGGCCCCAGCGTCGGCGCCGGCCTCATCGCCCTCGGTGCCGGCCTCGCCATCGGCCTCGCCGCCATCGCCGTAGGTATCGCCCAGGCCGCCATCGGCAGCGCCGGCGCCGGGCTCCTGGCCGAGCGTCCCGAGGCCTTCGGTCAGGTCCTGATCTACCTCGTCATCCCCGAGACGCTCATCATCTTCGGCTTCGTCATCGCGTTCTTCCTCAACAACCAGATCGGCGGGTAAACGTGGCTGATCTTTCGGCTCTGCTCGAGAAAGAGGCGAGCACCGAGATCGAGACCATCCGCTCCGAGGCGCGAGACCGCGCCTCGGAGATCGTTGGCCGCGCGCGCGAGGAGGCGTCCTCCCTCGAGGCCGCCCGCGCCCGCGCCAGCAAGGCGCAGGGTGAAGCGATGTTGGTGCGCGCCAAGTCGGCGGCGCAGCTCGAGGCGGCCTCGTTGCGCCTCAAGGCGCAGTACGAGGGCGTCGAGGGCGCGTTCGCTGCCGCCAAGGCCAAACTGGACGAGCTCATGGCCGACCAGAGCGCCTACGCCCCCGTCTTCGGCAAGCTGCTCGCCGAAGCGCTCGGCGGCGCGGGCGGTCAGGCCGTCAAGTCCGTCGTAGTGGCCGCGGCCGACCGCACCATGGCCGAGAAGGCCGTCGCGGAGGCGGGCCTGAAGGCGGCCGTCGAGACCGCCGACGACGTCAAGGGCGGCGTACGGCTGCGCACGGTCGACAACAGCATCATCGAGAACACTCTCCACGGCCGCCTGGAGGCGCTACGTGGCGAGCTAGCGTCGGAGGTCTCGGCGGCGCTCTTCGGCGCCAAGGCGGGTTGACCAGGGATGTCCAGCGATTACGGCTACATCAACGCGCGCGTCAAGGGCATGAAGGCCAAGCTCCTCGGCCAGACGTTCTACCAGGCGGCCCTGGACGCCAGCGACTTCAAGACCTTCACGGTCGCCCTCATGCAGACCCCGTACATGCGGGAGCTCGAGGAGGCCCAGGCCCGCGAGAGCGGGCTCGGTGCCGTCGATCAGGCCGTGGCCCGCAACGTCTACCACACGGCGCATGGCCTGCTCACCTTCTCCGACGGTCAGGCGCGTGAGCTCATCGGCATGCTGCTGATGCGCTTCGACCTCGCCAACGTCAAGGCCATCGCCAGGGGCAAGCACGCCGGCAAGGGCCTCGAGGAGATCCAGGGCTCGCTCTTCCCGGCCGGCGAGCTCAAGCCGAGCCTGCTTGAACAGGCCGCCGTTGCGGCCGACATGGCCGCGGCCGCGCAGGTACTCGCCCTCGCCCGTACGGAGGTGACGTCTGCCTTCCTGCGCGCGGCGCGCCGTTACCAGACCGAGCCCGACCTCTACACGCTCGAGGTGGCGCTGGACAAGGCGTACTACGCTGGCATGCTCGAGCGCGCAGATGCCGCCAAGGCGCCCGCGGCCCTCAAGCGCTACCTGCAGCTGGAGATCGACGCGGCCAACCTGCGGACCGCCCTGAAGGTCAGGGGCGCCGACGGCTCCACGGTGCGCGAACTCTTCGTCCCCGGTGGACGCGAGATCAGGCGCCCGACCTTCGAGGCCATCGCCAACGATGCCGAGGGTGGAGCCTTGTCCGCGTTGGCCGGCGGCACGTTCGCCTCCGTCGCCACCGCCGCCCAGGGCGATGGCGGGCTCGGCGCTGCAGAGGCCGAGGTGCGCAAGGTGCTCGACGACCACGCCAAGCGCATGTCGCTGAGCCCCCTCGACATCGGCGTGGTGCTCGACTTCTTGCGCCGCAAGGAGGCGGAGGCCGCGCAGCTCAGGTTGATCGCCCGCGGCAAGTTCTACGGCGTGCCGCGCGCCGCGCTCGAACGGGAGCTCACCCATGCCTAAGCTGCTCGTCCTCACGGACGCGGAGACGGCCATCGGTTACCGGCTCGCCGGCGTCGAGGTGCGCGAGAGCGTCCCTGCCGAAGCCGTCCATGCCCTCGAAGAGATCATCCATTCCGACGAGTACGGGCTGGTCGTCGTCGACGAAGGGCTCATCCACGACCCGGCCAAGGCGGGCGAGCGCGCCATGCGCGGTCGCGACCTTCCCGTGCTGCTAAGCGTCCCGAGCCTCGGGGCCGCGTTCGGCGAAGGCGACGACGCCGTCACCTACATGAAGGACTTGGTGCGAAGCGCTATCGGCTTCGACATCAAGTTGGAATAGCGGGAGATACTGACAATGGCCATCGAAGGCAAGATCCAACGCATCTCCGGCCCCGCCGTCATCGCCGAAGGCATGATGGGCGCGCGCATGTTCGACATCGTGCGCGTGGGCAAGGAGAACCTGATCGGCGAGATCATCCGCCTGGACGGCGAGACGGCGTTCGTGCAGGTGTACGAGGACACGGCTGGCCTGAGCGTAGGCGAGCCCGTGATCTCGACCGGCCTGCCGCTCGCCGTCGAGATGGGCCCCGGGATGCTGAACGGCATCTTCGACGGCATCCAGCGCCCCCTCGACAAGATCCGCGAGGCGTCCGGCACCTACATCGACCGGGGCATCACGGTCAACTCGCTCGCGCGCGACAAGCGCTGGGCGTTCACCCCGGCCGTCAAGCCGGGCGACAAGGTCTCGGGCGGCACCGTCATCGGCACCGTCCCCGAGTACCAGTTCACCCACAAGATCCTCGTGCCGCCCACCGTCTCCGGCACCGTCAAGAGCGTCGTCGCCGCGGGCGACTACACGATCGACACGGCCGTCGCGACGCTCGAGGACGGCACCGAGCTGAAGATGTACCACCCGTGGCCCGTGCGCCAGCCGCGCCCCGTGGCCAAGAAGCTCGACCCCGTCACGCCCTTCCTCACGGGCATGCGCATCCTCGACGTGCTGTTCCCGCTCACCATGGGCGGCACGGCCGCCATCCCCGGGCCGTTCGGCTCGGGCAAGACGGTGACGCAGCAGTCGATCGCCAAGTTCGGCAACGCCGACATCGTCGTCTACGTCGGCTGCGGCGAGCGCGGCAACGAGATGACGGACGTGCTCGTCGAGTTCCCGGAACTCGTCGACCCGAAGAGCGGCGACCCGCTCATGCAGCGCACGGTGCTCATCGCCA
>JBDZVI010000099.1:0-9066 GCA_040255585.1 Deinococcaceae bacterium | reverse complement strand
TCATCGACTTCCGTGCACACATGGAGTGGCCGGAAGCCAGGAGGCTGCTCGAACCGAAGAAGGTCTGCGGGTTCACGCTCGAGGAACTCAAGGCGGCGATCGAGCCCTGGTTGCGCTCGTTGCCCGCTCGAGAACAGTATGAGATCATCCTGGCCAACTACGAGGTCCGGAGCGACGGCACCGTGTGCCCACATCTTCCGTATGACGCCAACATGGCCATCGCCAGAGCCATGTGGGAGCACCGCCCCCCGCGCTTGTACGAGCAGCTCACCCGGCCCGCCCTCGTCTTGCAGGCCGTGCCGCCCGGCCCCCTCACCGACATGAGCGAGCGGTTCCATAGGTGGCGCAGCGAGTGCGTGGAACTCGCGCAGAACGGCCCGGCTCGCGCCACCGTCCGCCGCTTCGTGGACACCGTTCACGACGTTCCCCTCCAGCGCCCTCGTGAACTCGTGTCGGCGTGGGAGGAGTTCCGTGTCGGTCTCTGACACGTGCCGCTCACCGCGACTTCGGGTCAAGGACGTCGCGTAGACCGTCGCCCAGGAACGAGAACACCAGCACCAACGCCACGATCACGAGTCCCGGGAACAACACCTGCGTGAAGTTGGTCCCGATGTACGACCTCGCGTCGTTGATCATCAGACCCAGGCTGGCAGCGGGTTGCTGTATGCCGAGGCCGAGCAAGCTGAGTGTGGCCTCCGAGATGATGACTCCCGAGATGTCCAGAGTGGCCGTGACAGCCACCATCCCGACCGCGTTGCGCAGCAGGACGTTCCTCATTATGTAAGCGTCGCCGGCCCCCATCGCCGAAGCTGCTTCCGCGAACTGGCTCGACTTGAGCGACAAGACCATGCCCCTCACGTACCGGGCCATCATCGGCCAGCCGATCAGTGCCAGCGCCCCCGTCGTCAGCATCAGCCGACCCATGCCGCCGTACGTTTCCGAAACTGCCGGACCGAACACACCCGCGATCAAGATCGCGAACAGCAGCCCCGGGAACGCGAACAGCAGGTCGGTGACGCGCGACAGGAGTTGATCGATCACGCCACCGTAGTACGCCGCCAGGAGCCCGACCGTCACGCCGAGAGCTACGTTGATGACCTCGACGAAGAGCGCTACCACCAGCGTCACGCGTAGGCCGGTCAGCAGACGGGCCAAGGTGTCCCGGCCGAGGCTATCCGTTCCTAGCGGGTGTTCCGGTGAGGGGAAGGCCATGATGTTGCCGAAGTCGCCGAAGGTAGGGGTGGCGTTCCAGAAGGAGGGGCCGAATATCGCCGCCGCCACTATGCCGCCAAGCGCCACCAGGCTCCACAGCGCCTTCGGTGATCGCGCGATGCGGCGTAGCATCAGCCGTACCGCACGCGAGGGTCGAGGATGGCGTAAGAGATGTCGGTGATCAGGTTCATGACTACGACCGCGGCCGCCAGCGAGACGGTTATCCCTTGCACGACCGGGAAATCGCGTTGATAGAGCGACTGCACCGCCAAGTAGCCGATACCGGGGATAGCGAACATGTACTCGATAACGAAGGAGCCGGACACGAGGAAGGCCACCGACGGGCCGACATAAGTGACGATCGGGATGAGCGAGTTACGCACCACGTGCCGCGCGTTGACCGCCCGGTTCGACAAGCCCTTGGCCCGTGCCGTGCGCACGTAGTCCTCGCGCAGCACCTCCAGGACGCTGTTGCGCGTCAGGCGCACGAGGTACGCGCTCGAGCCCAGCGAATAGACGAGGACGGGCAGCACCAGGTGGGCAGGCGTGCCCCAACCGGCGACAGGGAGCGAGGGCAGCCCGCGCCGGTAGAGGGCGATGTCGACGCTGAGGAGCAGCGGCGCGAGGATGAAGTTGGGAACGGCGTAAAGCGCTAGCGCGATGCTGACGATCAGGTTGTCGAACCAGGTGTTGGAGCGCACAGCCGCGATCGTGCCGAGCGGCACGGCCACGGCGAGCGTGCAGAGCAGCGCCAGTCCGCCGATCTGCAACGACACGGGCACGCCGCGCGCGAGGATATCCGTTACCGCCTGACCCTGCTGAACATAGGAAAGGCCGAAATCGCCGTGCAGGGCTCGCCAGGCGAACTTGGCGAACTGCTCGACGAAGGGGCGGTCTAGTCCGTAGGCCGCCTTGATCTGCGCGTACAGCTCAGGGCTCTTGTTGTTCCCCAACAGGATGAGTATGGGGTCGCCCGGTGCCAAGTGACCGACGAGGAACGTGAGCAGGCTGACCCCGACGAGCACGAAGACCATGTTGAGTAGCCGGGCCGTCACGAACCTGAGCAAGAGGAGTCCTTCTTGAGGTCGAGTGGTGAGGAGCCGACTGGCTCCTCACCACTCCGGTCGAGACTATTCGAGCGATGCAGGCCGGCGGGTGCTTACTCGCTGCGGCCCACCTTAGCCCAGTTGTCCGCGTAGAGGCCTAGCGGCCCGAGGCCCAGACCGGTGACGGATGGACGGATGAGCACGTTGACGGTCGGGTTGTAGAGCGGGAACCAGGCGGCCTCGCCGAGCGCGATGGCTTCCGCCTCCTGGTATAGGGCGCAGCGGGTCTCGATGACCGTCTCCACGTCCGCGGCGCGGGTGAGTTCGTCGAAGCGCTGGTTGTTGTAGCCGGCGTTGTTGCCGCCGCTGTCCGACCTGAGCTGCAGGCTCAGGAAGCTGCGGGGGTCGGTGGAGGCGCCCCATTCGATCATCGCCAACTGGAACGTGCGAGCGTCAAGCACCTCGAGGTACGAGCCCATCTCCATGGCGTTGAGGTTCACGTGGACCCCGAGGGCCTGCTGCCACATCTGCTGCAGGGCGGCGGCGATGCGGTCCTGGTCGGGGCTGTTGGCGCCGTACGTATAGGTGAGGGCGGGGAGGCCCGCGCCGCCCGGGTAGCCTGCCTCGCCGAGGAGGCGGGCGGCCGTCTCGGGGTTGTAGGAGGGCGCGGCGGGGTCGCCGCTATGGCACACGAGGCCCTGCGGGACGATATCGCTGGTCGGCGAGACCATGCCGCCCAACAGCGAGGCGAGAGCCTTCCGGTCGATGGCGTACGAGAACGCCAAGCGCACGGTCGGATCGTCGAACGGGGCTATCCGCGTGTTGGGAACCAGGTAGGTGAGGCCGAGGATGGCGTTGCTGCTGAAGTCGCTGCGCTGCGAGGCCTCCGGCACCTTCGAGGACGGGAAGTGGACGGCGCCCATCACGTCGACCGCGCCCGTCAGGTAAGCGTTGTAGGCCGTATCCGGGTTGGCGTAGAACTTCACGGTCACTTCGTCGAGTTGAGCGACACCGCCGAAGTAGTACGGGTTCGGCTTGACGGTGATGGACTGACCGTGGGCCCAGTCGGCCATCTGGAAGGGGCCGGCGCCCACGAAGTCTTCGCCGGAGGCTTCCTCCATGATGGCCGCCCATGAGCCGTACAGCGTGGACGGGAAGTAGGCGGCGGCGCTCGTCAACTCGATCGTCAGGGTCGTGTCGTCGACCGCCTTCACGCCTTCGATCGCGGCGGTGGCGCCCGAGTTGTAGTCCCTGGCGCCCTGGATGATGCCAAGGTAGACGATGCCGAAGCCACCCTTGCCGGCCGTAGCCGGTGAAAGCGCGCGGTTGAGCGACCACACGACGTCCGCCGAGGTGACCGGCGCGCCGGTGGAGAACCTCGCGCCGGGTTGGATGGTGAACGTGTAGGTGCGGCCGTCCGGCGAGACCGTCCAGGTCGCCAGATCGGGAACGGCCTTGCCGTTGCCGTCGATGCGCGCCAGGCCGTTGAACACGAGGTTCGTGAACACGCGGCTGTTCGCGTTGCCGGTGAGGTGGGGGTCAAGGCTTGGCAGGTCCGCGATGCCTTCGTTGGCGATGCTCAAGGTCTTGGCCTGTGCGAACACCGCGCTTGGGATGGCCAGGACGAGCAACGCGACAGCGCTCTTGAGCGCTATCTGCCGTAAAGATGGAGCCTGTCGTTTCACGGTGGTGTTCCCTTCTTCACGCCGATCTGAAGTAGTGACCGAGTCGGCCACAGTTGTTTGGTTGTCATGCGTTGGTTGCATGCCTAAACCGATCTCGAGCTACCAACTCACCCCCTCGTCCGCGCGAAGAGCCACCGTTGGCTATCTGCGATACCCATGGAGACGGCTCCTTTCAGACCTGCGTCGTCGCCGAGCGCTGCTGCCGAGACGCCCGGGACGACCGGTGAGGATTGGGCGAGGTGCTGTGTGAGTGGTCCGAGGTGGTCGGCCAGGCGCAGTCCGATGCTGCCGCCCAGGATGATCACCTCCGGGTCGAGCGCCAGCGCGACGACGCTGCAGAACCAGGCCAGTACGGGCAGAAGCTCGGCGATCACCTGCACACCCGGACCGGTGCCGGCCGCTGCCTCGGCGAACGCATCGACCGGGGAGCCAGTGCCACCTAGCTGCTTATGGCGTTGCGCTATGGCCGGGCCGGACAGGCACTCCTCGGCCGTGCGGGGGTCGCCCGGCGAGAGCTTCAAGTAGCCGAGTTCGCCGGCCCGGCCGTGCGACCCGGCCACGAGTTGTCCGTCCGCGATCAGGCCGACCCCAAGGCCGGTGCCGATGCTCACGTACACGAAGGTGCCGATGCCCTTCCCGGCTCCCTGCCACGATTCGCCGAGGGCCGCGAGGTTCACGTCGTTGAAGACCTCGACCGAGCAGTGCAGTTGCGAGCGCAACCTGGACAGGAAGTCCGTGCCCTCGAGGGTCGGAAGGTTCGGGACGTAGTGGAGGCTCCCGTTAGCGTCGTCCACCACGCCGGGCATGCCGATGCACATGGTCATCACGTCGTCCGTCGAGACGCCCGCTGCCGATGCGAGGCGCGTGACCAGGCCGACGACCTGGTTGATGAGGCCCTGGAGGGAGGTCGTCTCCGTCGGCTCGCGTAGGCGCGCCAGGTAGTTTCCCTCCAAGGTGGTGAGGACGGCGCGGAGCACCGTGCCGCCCAAGTCGATCGCCACGATGAAACCGGCGTGTTCGTTGAAGCTGAGGAGCAGCCCGGGGCGCCCGCCGTTGCTAGGGGAGTAACCGTGCTCGACGACCAGTTCGGCCGCCATCAGCTCGCGGACGACAACGGATACCGTTGGTTTGCTGAGACCCGTCTCGCGTGAGATGTCGGCGCGGGAGAGCGGGCCGGTCGAGCGGATAGTCGATAACACTCGGTAGATGCCGCCACCGTCCTAAGTCAGGCGCCCTTCCTCGGGGTTTAGGAAAGGTAGGCCTCGAAGGATAATCTTAATTAGGTAGTCTAACGAACTAAGGGTCGGCAAGTCAAGGCGCCCTTGAGGTAGCGTGCATGACAGGAGGGATAACGTGCGGAGCAACCCTTGGATCGGCCGCAGGGAGGAAGTGCGGGCGGGGTCGTCGGTGCCGGAAGGATGCGGCGACCTGTGAAACTCATGGCCGTGTTCGCTCACCCCGACGACGAGTCGATATGCGCAGGCACCCTCGCGCGCCTAGCGGCCGAAGGCCACGAGGTAAGGCTCGTTTGCGCAACGCGCGGTGAGCAGGGGGAGATCGTCGACCCCTCGATAGATGCCGGTGCCTACCCGAAGGGACCGGCCAGAGGCCTGTTCCGCGAGGGAGAGCTGGCGGCCGCCTGTCTGGCGCTCGGTATCCACGCCCCCGTGTTCATGGACCATGAAGATTCCGGGTTCCCCGTCTCCGTTGGAGCCGACAACGAGAGGGCGCTGATGAACCAGGACATGCGGGAACTAGAGTTGGCGGTACTCGAGCTGGTGCTCGAGTACCGCCCCGAGGTGATGATCACCTTCGATCCGCACGGCATGTACGGGCACATCGATCACCTGATCATCCACCAAGCCGCCAGCAGAGCGTTCTGGGCGGCCGGCGGGGTGGTCGACGCTCCGCCGCGCCGGCTCTACTACCCGGTCCGCACGATCGAACAGGTACGCGAGGCCAAACTGCGGCGCCCAGGCAGTGCTACGGAGAGGCTGGTGCCAGAGGTCGACGGCGTTTCCGACAGCTCCGTTGCGGTCGTATGCGACATTCGTGCCTTCGCCGGCCAGAAGGTGGCCGCGATTAGAGCCCACTCCTCACAATTCGGAACCCCAAAGCAGGTGGATGAGATGCTCCAGCGCCAGACGGGCTCGCTGGAGGTGGAACGGTTCGCGTTGGGTGGTGTGCGGGGGTTGGCGGTGAGTGGGTCGATGGTGCGCGGGTCGGTAGTGAGCGGGCCTTTGTAGGACTCGGGGGACCAACGCTGTACCGCAATCGGTTGGACAGGCTCTTCCGTGAAGATGCGCTTCCAGGACGCTCGTGAACGTTCAGGAGGGAGTGTTGGCTGAACGCGTCTTGAGCAAGAAACTCGTTGTTACCTGGAAAGCGTGTGATCGGCCGGTACCGTGTTCGTAGTATCCGAATGGCATGATCGCCCGTCGGAGATGACTTACCCTATCGTCTTCTACGACGCGTTGCCCATCAAGATCAGGGACTAGGTGGCCGTCAGGAACCAAGCGATCTATCCGAACTTGGGTATCCGGGCTGGCGGCAGCAACGAGGTTCTCGGGTTGAGGATCGAGCAGACCAGAGGCCGCCGAGTTCTGGTTGCGGGTGATGACCGACCCGAAGACCAGGGGCGTGAACGACGAGGGGGTCGTTCCAGTCGGCCTTGACGACAATGTGTTCCGCGCGCCCGTGGGAAGTGGCACGAACTCGGTCGGTTTGAGCTTGCCGAGATCCTGTAGTCCGCACGCCTGTGGGAAGTGGGCCGCCACTGGGGCATGCGGCTATCGTGCCCATACGTAGTCCCCACGACCGTGGGGATGGACCGAACAAGTACCTGTGGTGGGTCGCCCATGGCGAGCAGTCCCCACATCCGTGGGGATGGACCGGGGTTCGAGTCCACTTTGGCGACGGCGCGCTCGTAGTCCCTAATGTCCATGGGGATGGACCGCTTGACGACCCACCTGGAGGCAGCATGGCCAACGACCCGTTCGACTACCGCGTTGACAAGTCCGGCACTGTGCGCATCTTCTGGGGCGGCCGGTGCGTGACCGTCGTCCGCGGCGACAACGCGAGGAAGCTCGCTGCCAAGCTCGCAGCCCAAGTCGCGGCGGCCGACGACGCGGGCGTGCAGCGCCTCCTGCAGCGCGCCACGGGGAACTTCAAGCACGGCAACGAGCGTGGGGGTTGACGACTCCGGCCCGTTACGCACGAACTCGCGGCTCAGGCCTAGATGCGCTCGTCCCCGGCCGGTGCCTACACCTACACGTCGTTCAGCACGAGCTCTGCACACCCGAGGCGCTCCGTGCGCTCGAGCACGGCGACCACGCGTTCCTGCGCCGCCCCGACGGCGCCAGACAAGTCGCCATCACGCAACAATCCGGCCAGGAGCGTCGCCGAGAACAGGTCGCCCGTGCCCTTGGCGGCTGACGCGACGCGCCGGTGACTCACCACCGCGTGGTCGTCGGCCGTCACGATGGCGAGGCGCGTCTCGTCCTGCCCAGCCTCGGCGGGCACGGCGCTCGTGACGACCACCCAGCGGGTGCGGCCGACGAGCAGCGAACGGGCGGCCGCCACGGTCTCGTCGAGCGTGCCGACGGCCCTGCCGACCAGCCGCTCGAGCTCGAACGCGTTCGGGGTGAGCCCCGTGGCCAGCCCCGTCAGGCCTGTCAGCGCAGCGGGCAGCTCCGGGTGGACGTAGAGGCCGCTGTCGCTGTCGCCCATCACGGGGTCGACGAGCACGAGGAGCTCGGGCCGGTCGGCCAGGACGTCCCTGAGCCAGCCCGCGAGCGCGTCGGCCTGCGCCGGCGAGCCGAGGTAACCCACGAGCACGGCCCGCGCGAGCTTCAGGACGCCGCGCCGCCGGATGTCCGCCAGGAACCCCTCGAACCACTCCTGCGGGATGGCGCCGCCGCTCAACGTGTCGTACTGGGGCACCGTGCTCAGGTAGACGGTCGGTACGGTCACGACGTTGAGGTTCAGCGCCTGCAGCGTCGGTACGGCCACGCTGTTCCCGACGCAGCCGTAGCAGACCTGCGACTGCACCGACACGACGTCGACGGGTAACGGGGCCAACTGGGCGGGATCGACCATGCCAGCACCCTACCGCCGTTATGTACGGGAATCGTCAGCCGGCCAGTAGTAGGTGTCCGGTAGGGAGCGCGCCCCGAAGATCGACTGGCCGACCCGCACGACGGTGGCGCCTTCCTCGATGGCCACCTCGAAGTCGCCGGACATGCCCATCGAGAGCTCCTCGACGCTCACGCTGTCCACGCCGGCGTCCCTGAGGCGCTCGCGCAGCTCGCGCATGCGCACGAAGCAGGCGCGCACCCGCTCCGTGTCGGACGAGAAGAGGGCGAGGGTCATCAGCCCGAGCACGTGCAGGCGTGGGTAGTTGGGCAGCTCGCGCACGAAGGCGGGCACGTCGGCCGGCGGGAGGCCGAACTTGCTCTCCTCGTCGGAGCTGTTGACCTGCACGAAGACGTCGAGCGTGCGCCCCTCGGCCTCGAGGCGCCGGTCGAGCGCCTCGGCGACCCGTAGGCTGTCGAGCGCCTGGAACTCGCTGGCGAAGCGCGCCACGTACTTGGCCTTGTTCGTCTGCAGGTGGCCGATGACGGACCACTTCAGGTCGTCGAGCTCCGGTAGGGCGTCGTGCTTGCGCATGGCCTCCTGCACCTTGTTCTCGCCCAGGTAGCGGCAGCCGGCGGCGTACGCCATGCGGATGCGCTCCTCCGGCACCGTCTTGCTGACGGGCAGGAGCCGCACCTCGCCCGGGTCGCGGCCTACGCGGCGGCAGGCGGCGGCGATCCGGTCGCGCACGGAGTTGAGGTTGCGGCCGATCGCCTCCGCGGACGCGGCGGTCGGGGTGGCGTGGGGGTCTGGAGGAGAGCTCGCGTCTGTCACATGCGCAGGATAGCCCGGGGCGAGCGGTGAGAGGCTAGTGGCGAAATTGGTCGCGCGACCACCTCGGCGAGCCAGCTAGACCGGTCAGTATCTTGCTGACTGCTCCGTTGCCAACGCGATCATCGTCTGCCGTCGTTGGATGATGGGCCCGTTCGCGGCGGCTGCGCACGGCGGTCTGTTGTTCGCGAATCGGACCCATATGCAACCTGGCTGTT
>JBDZVI010000098.1:0-9095 GCA_040255585.1 Deinococcaceae bacterium | reverse complement strand
CCTCAACCCAGTAGTGGACGACGAACCAGCGGAAGTACTCCTGCAGGTCGATGCGGCCGATGAAGAACATGCCGAAGACCCACATGACGGTGAGGGCCGTGACCCCGATGGCGAGCCCCCAATGGATCTCGTTCCACTCGCTGCGCTTGGGAAAGGTGCGCAGCACGACGTAGGCCAAGATGGCGAAGCCGATCAGGATGATGATGTCGGCGATGCGCCCGGCTTCCAGGTACTCCAGGCCTTCCTGTATCCACGCCTGTCCCAGCCACCAGCCCGCTATGCCCTTCTGTGCGAAGAAGATGGCGACGGCGTTCCAGACGGTCACCGCCACCAACGCCACGAACAGGAACTTGATGAGCCAGGGCGCAGCGAGCTCGCGCTTGGAGAGCAGCGGCCCTACGAAGAGGATCGTGCCGATGAAACCGGAGAGGATCCAGAGCACGCCCAGGTTCACGTGCTGGGAACGGGTGATGTTGAAGTTCATCGTGCCGCTAAGGAGGGTCGGGTCGGCATGCTGCAAGGACAGGAGCACGCCCAGCGCCACCTGTACGAGCAACAGCACGAGCATCAGGAGGAAGAAGCGCAGGCTCAAACGTTGGGTGCGGTAACTCGTCATGGCGTCTCCAGCGAGCGGATGTAGGCGACGATGGCGGCCACCTCGTCATCGGTGAGGATGCCCGCGTAGGCGGGCATGACCCCGGCCGGGTAGCCGGCGGCTATGGCCGTGTCCGGGTGGGTGATCGACTCGGCGAGGAACGCCTCGTCCGCCGTGGCGCCACCGCCGCCCTCGAGGCTCTGGGTGCTCCCGTAGAGGCCGCCCCAGCCGGGTCCGACCAGGCGCGCCTCCGTCTTGGCGTGGCAGGCGAAGCAGCCGTATTGGTCGGCGAGCGCGAGGCCGGCTGCCGGGTCGGCTTCGCCGGTGGTGGCGGAGCCCGCCTCCGCGGGAGCATCGCCGACCGGCGTCTGTGCTGCCGTGGCACCCGACTCGGATCCGCCGGCGGTCGTGGCGCTAGGTGAGGAGCCGCTGGTCGCCGGTGCGTTCCGGGTGTCCGTGGCGGTTGGGCGGGTCGAAGCGACGTTGATGACCTTGGCGGCCTGCGGGAACTCGAGGCCGTCGACCTTGGGCGTGGGCGGCCAGCCCTCCGTGTCCATGAGGGACGTGTACTTGAGGAACGCGAGAACCTCGTTCACCTCGCCCGCCCTGAAGCCGAGGTTGGGCATGAACGTGGGCAGCCCGCCGCGGCGCTCGATGCGCTCCTTGGCGCCCGGGTAGGCCTCGTAGTAGGCGGCGAGGTCGGTGATGCCGGTCTCGGCCACCTGGTTAGAGTTCTGGAGTTGGACGCGGAGCGCGGCCTCGGTGGGCCACGTGCCGGCCGAGGGCAGGAACGCGGCGATCCAGGCCGGCCCGGCCGATTCGTACGTGTTCGTGAGGTCGGGCCCCAGATAGGCGCCGTTGCCGACGATCGTGTGGCACCCCATGCAGTTGTAGGCCTGGAACACGCGCTTGCCGTCCACGGCGCCGAACGTGTCGGCGTACGTCACCGTATCGGGTGTGATCTGGTCGCGTGAGCCTACGAACGAGAACGCCGACAGGATGATGAAGACGATCACCATGAGCCCGAGGATCAGCAGCGCGGCGCGCCGGCGGCTGGTCTCGACGCGCACGGCGTTCCCGGCCATCAGTGGCCTCCCGTTGTCATGGCTCCGTGGCCGCCGTGGTCGTGCTCGTCATGGTGGTGCTCGGGGTGCTCGTGCCCGTTGTGGTCGTGCCCATGGTGGTCGTGCCCGTCGTGGCTGAAGAGGGTACGCAGGGCCCGGAAGAAGACGTAGAAGACGAACACGGCCATCAGATAGCCGATGACCATGTACACCCACCACGCCACCCGCGACTCGGCGAAGTAGCTGAACGAGCGCCAGTAGGGCCATGACAGCCCGACGGCCGCTAGGCTCCCTATCGACGACAGCGTGAGGTCGATGGCTTTCTGCATCCGGGGCCTCGTCTTTCGTGGGACCGCGGCGTGTGGGATTGCTGGGGGCTACGCCGGCGGCCATGTCCGCTCGAGCTAAACTCGGACATTTGTGTCCAGGTTATAGCTCCGAGACCCGACGTTTGGGATTGACCTGGGTCAAAGATCGGGACGGGTGTCCCTTGACGTTCCGCCCGCTCGCGACACGCCGGGCACGTTGACTAAAGTGGTACAAGAATGGTATTAATGGCGGTGCGACACAAGAGCGGCCTCGAGCCACCGTCGGTAGGGATGCCGGCGGGGTTCCTGCCGCAAGAATCGTTGTCCCGTAGAAGGAGTGCACGCATGATGCGACCCATCCGATATGTCGTACTGCTGCTTGCGGCGGCGTTCCTGACGTCGGCCCTCGCGCAGACGAACCTCACCTTCTGGAGTTGGCGCACGGAGGACGTGGCGGCGTACGAGAAGTTCATCGCCGAGTTCCATGCCCAGAACCCCGACATAAACGTCACCTTCACGCCGTACCTCAACACGGAGTACAACACCATAGTCTCCACAGCCCTCCAGGGCGGCGGCGGGCCGGACATCGTGCACCTGCGCGCCTACGGCGGCATGGAGCCCCTAGCGCAGGCAGGCCTCCTCGTACGCTTGGATGACAAGGTGGGCGCGCTCGCCGGCTTCGACCCCGGCATCCTCCTCGGTGCCACCAACCGGGCCGACGGTGGTGTCTACGGCGTGCCGTTCGCGCTCCAGACGGTACAAGTGCTCTACAACGTCGACATGTTCGAGAACCTGGGCCTGAGCGTCCCCACGACGTGGACCGAGTTCCTCGCGGTCGGCGACGCGCTCAAGGCCTCCGGCGTCTACGCCCTCGCCAACGGCGCCAAAGAGCCGTGGACGCTTGAGACGCTGTTCGGCGGCGTGGCGCCCACGTTCTACGGCTGCACGCCGTTCTTCCAGGAGATCACGGCCGGCAAGACGAACTTCCTCGACGCCCGCTTCACCGGCGCGCTGCAGCGCATGCTCGACCTGCGCCCCTACATGGCCGACAACTACATGGGCGTCGACTACACGGACATGCAGACCCTGTTCGCCTTCGGACAGGCCGGCATGCTGGTCGGCGGCTCCTACGAGCTCGGCAACCTGAAGAACCTGAACCCCGACCTCAAGGTGGGCGCCTTCGCCGTCCCGGGCGACGCGGCCGGCGACCAGAGCTGCATCAGCTACTACGTCGACGGCTCCTACGGCATCAACGCCGCCAGCAGCCACCAGGCCGAGGCACTCAAGTTCATCGAGTTCCTCGCCAGCCAGCAGTACGGCCAGATGTTCACCGACGAGCTGCAGCAGATCTCCGCCGTGCCCGGCACCGCGCCGACGAGCGAGGCCCTCGCGAACATCGTCGACCTCATGAACGCCAAGGGCACGCCCTACCTTCTCCTGACGGCCTTCCGCTTCGGCCAGCCGAGCGGCTCCACGCTCCTACAGAACGAGATGCAGGCCGCCATGGCCGGCGACAAGACCGTCGACGACGTCGCCGCCAACATCCAGCGCGGCGTTGCGGAGTGGTTCGAAGCCTTCAAGTGAACGGCTGACCTTACGTCGGACCCGGGGCGCCGCGAGCCTAGCGGCGCCCCGTCCTTAGCGCGAGACCGACGCACACAAGACCGACGCACACGAGACCGCCGAAGCACGAGAAGGAGGCGAGCATGCATACCAAGCGCAGCTGGTGGTCCAAGAACGGCCACTTGGTCATGTTCCTGGCGCCGGCCGTGATCATCTACGGCCTGTTCATGGCTTACCCGCTCATCTCCTCGCTCACGTACAGCTTGTTCGAATGGGACGGTTTCGTGCGGCGCGGCTTCGCCGGCTTCAAGAACTTCGTTACCGTCCTCACGCGCTGGCCGTACAACGAGCGCTTCTTCTCCGCGCTCTCGCACAACGCCTATTTCTTCATCGTCACTTTCGTCGTCCAGACGACCCTCGGTCTCTTCGTGGCCGTGCTGCTCGCCCGCAAGGCACGCGGCTTCGCCGCCTTCCAGGCCATCTATTTCCTGCCGCATACGCTCTCGCTCGTGGTCGTCGGTTTCCTCTGGCGCATGCTCCTCAACCCGACCTGGGGCGCCCTCTCGCAGGCGCTGAAGCGCATGGGGCTAGCCGACGCGGTCCAGCCCTGGCTCGGGCAGAGCGCCACCGCACTGACGGCTGTGATCCTCGTGAACGGCTGGGCGTGGCTCGGCTTCCCGATCCTCGTCTTCCTGGCCGCCGTCCAGGCGATCCCCAGGGAGTTCACCGAGGCCGCCGTGGTGGACGGCGCGAACGCCTGGCAGAACTTCTGGCACGTGACGTGGCCGCTCCTGCTGCCGTCCATCGCCATGCTGACGATCCTCACGTTCATCTGGGACTTCAACGCCTTCGAACTCGTGTTCGTCATGCAAGGGGCGTCCGGCGCGCCGGCGTACTCTACCGACCTCCTCGCCACGTTCTTCTACCGGACGGCTTTCGGGGACCCGACCACCGGAGGAGAGCCGGGGCAGATCGGGCTGGCGGCCGCCATCGGCGTGTTCATGCTCGTGATCATCGGCGCGGTGTCCGTGCTCGGCGTGCGCTTCATGGGCCGCAGGCAGGCGGAACTCTGACATGCGGAGCCGCGCACTACCGACCACGTTCATCTACCTGTTCCTCGCTCTGCTCGCGCTCATCTTCCTGTACCCCGTCATCCTGATGGTCCTCACGGCCTTCAAAACGACGCCGGAGATCTTCCGCAACCCGTTCGGCCTCCCGGAGGCGCTCTCCTGGAAGGGCTTCCGGGACGTGTGGGAACGCGCGCACTTCGGGCTCTACCTGCGCAACAGCGTCATCATCACGGGCGCCTCCGCGCTGCTGCTACTCAGTACGGCCGCGCCGGCCGCCTACGCGCTCGCGCGCTACACTTTCAGGCTCAAGACCGTCCTGTTCGTGTTCTTTCTGGCCGGGATCATGATCCCCATCCGCCTCGGCATCTTGCCCCTCTACCTGCTCATGCGCGACCTTGGCCTGCTGGACTCGCCGTTCGCGCTGATCTTCACCTACGTCGCCTCCGGCATGCCCATGAGCGTGTTCCTGCTGTCCGTGTTCTTCCGCAACCTCCCCCGCGAGCTCGAGGACGCGGCACGCATCGACGGTTGCACGGAAGGGCAGACGTTCTACCGGATCATGCTCCCGCTCGTGCGGCCCGGCCTGGCCACGGTCGTCATCGTGAACGTCGTGCCGTGGTGGAACGACTTCTTCTTCCCGCTCCTCTTCCTCACGACCGACAAGTGGAAGACCATCCCCTTGGGCATGCAGGTCTTCTTCGGACAGCACCTCATCGACTGGAGCCTCGTGTTCAGCGGCATGGTGCTAGCGAGCCTTCCGCTCCTCGTCGTCTACCTGATCATGTCGAGGCAGTTCATCGCCGGGCTCACGGCCGGGGCCGTCAAGGGGTGAGAGGCGGGACGAGCGAGGCGGAAGGCGGCGTAACGGGCGGCGCAAGAGGCGGCGCTGCCGGTAGCTACGCCGCCAGCCTAGGTATCGACGCGTTGCTGGCCGAGCCCGAGCGTTACCTGGGGGCGGGCAGGCGGGTAGCGCTCCTCGCCAACCAGGCGTCGTTGACGAGCGCCGGCGTGCCGACCCTCGAGGCCGTCCGGCGCGCCGAGGGCATCGAGCTCGTCTCGCTCCTCACGCCCGAGCACGGCTTCAGCGGTTACGAGGACGACGCCACCCCCATCGGGGACCGCCGCGACCCCCGCACGGGGTTGGAGTTGCAGAGCCTGTACGGGCCGCGGCGTCGGCCGACCCCGGCAACCCTCGCCCGGGTGGACGCGGTGGTGATCGACCTGCAAGACGTGGGCGTGCGCTGCTACACCTACCCGACCACGGCCGCGCTCGTGTGCGAGGCGGCGGCCGAGGCCGGCAAGAGGGTGGTGCTCTGCGACCGTCCGAACCCCCTTGGCCCGCTGATGGAAGGGCCGATGTTGGAGTCTGCGAGACGCTCGTTCATCGGTTACCTCGACGTGCCGTTCCGGCACGGGCTGAGCATGGGGGCGGCCGTGGCGTTGGGCGCGCGGGGCAGCGACGCCGATCTGGTGGTGGCGCCGGCCACCGGTTGGGAGCCCGGGTCGTCCGGGCCGGTCCTGCCAGGCGCCATGCCACTGCCGTTCGTGCCGCCGTCGCCGGGGCTCCCGACGCCCGAGGCGGTCGCGCTCTACCCGGGTCTCGTGCTGCTGGAGGGCACCCGCCTGAACGAGGGGCGCGGCACCACGCTCCCGTTCCAACTCCTCGGGGCACCGTGGCTCGACGGCTACGAACTGGCCGGCGGCCTCACCGAGTTGGGCATCCCCGGCCTGCGCTTCCGTCCCGTGAGCTATGTGCCGCGTTCCGATACGCATGCTGGCGAGACGTGCCACGGCGTTCACCTGCTCGTCGAGGACGGCGCGGCTCTGCGCCCGCTCCAGGCGCTCGTGCGGATCCTGCGGCACGTACGCGAGACGCACCCGGAGGAGTTCGCCTGGGTGGCGGCGGCCGACAAGCCGTGGAGTAGGCTGCCCGGTGCTGGGGAGCCGTGGCACGAACCCGTTGCCGGCTACCTGGTCGACGCACTGGCGGGCGACGACAGTGTGCGGCGCGTGGTCGACGGCGAGGTGACGCTCGAGCAGGCGCAGACGGCTTGGGCGGCGGCGGCAGAGAGTTGGCGTCGGGCGCTCGGTTAGCCTGGGAACGCTCGGTTGGCCTGGGAAGAGGAGAAGCCTCACCCTTTCCGACCTGTTCGGCGGGGAGCAACTTCCAGGAGGGAGCAGTTGTGAGGCGGCCTAGGAGTCCGGGTCAGGCCTTGCGCGCCAGCCACACGACGTGGCGCGCGCCCTTGCTCCCCCGGGCCCTGACGCGCTCCTCGCCGACGGCGAAGCCGGCGCGGGCCAGGCGCTTCGCGAAGCCGGCGCTCTCGAACGCCGACCACACCGCGAGCACGCCCCGCGCTGCGAGGGCGGCGCGCGCGGTCGCCAGCCCCGCCGCCGAGTAGAGCCACTCGTTGCCGTCCTGGGTCGTACCTTCGGGGCCGTTGTCGGTGTCAAGGAGGATCATGTCGTAACGACCCGGCGCCCCCTTCAGGAGCTCGGCGACGTCCGCCACCACTACCAGCACCCGCTCGTCGGCCAGCGGGTTACCCGCCAGATGCGAGAGGACGGTGCGGTTCCACTCGACGACCTCCGGCACGAGTTCTGCGACCGTCACGCGCGCGTCACCGGTCAAAGCGTCCAGCACGGCCCTGAGCGTGAAGCCCATGCCCAGGCCGCCCACCAGGACCGAGCGCGGCGCGCCGTGCGCGCGCGCTGCCAGCGTGGCGAGCGCCTCCTCCGAGCCGTGCTGGCGGCTGTTCATGAGCTCGACGTTGGCGACGCGCAGCGCGTACTCCTCGCCCCGGCGATGCAGCGTCATGCGCTCGCCGCTAGGGAGGACGGTCTCGCCGATCGGTTCCCAAGGGATCAAGTCTTCAAGCTCCTGTGGCGCGAGTGATCGGGTCTGGCGGTTGCGGAAGGCCCGCGGTCGGTGGTGCTGCCGCTGAGCGGCTTGGCGCGAGCCGCACCGGCGCCGGTGCTAACGTCGGGGGCAACAAAAAAACGCGCTCTCGCGCGTTCGATATCTTCAAGATACACCCGTATGCAGTATTCGTCAAGGGGTTGCAGCCGGATAGGCGGTCTCGCGCCGCTCGACGCAGGAAACACCCGCCTAAGGTGGCGCTTGGCGCACCGAACCCGGCCACGACCGGGCCCTCCGACGGTAGGCGGTGCGCGGACGGCGCGGTTCCGGGGCCATATGCCCTCCCTCGTTGCGGCTAGCCTCGAGATGAGGCCCGGACGGTGGCGCGGTCTCGTTGCCTTACCCGGGCACGGTCTTGGTAGCGGAAAGGAGCCGCCATGCCTGGGACGCGCAGCGTAGTAGACGGGAACGAGGCCGCCGCCCTGGTGGCGCACAAGGTCAACGAGGTCATCGCCATCTACCCCATAACGCCCGCCTCGCCGATGGGCGAGTTCGCCGACGCCTGGTCGGCGGCGGGGAGGCGCAACCTGTGGGGCCAGGTGCCACAGGTCGTGCAGCTCCAAAGCGAGGGCGGCGCCGCCGGCGCCGTGCACGGCGCGCTGCAGGCCGGCGCCCTCACGACGACGTTCACGGCTTCGCAGGGCCTACTCCTGATGCTGCCGAACATGTACAAGATCGCCGGTGAGTTGACCCCGGCCGTAATCCACATCGCGGCGCGCTCCATCGCGGCGCACGCGCTGTCGATCTTCGGCGACCATTCCGATGTGATGGCCGCCCGTTCGACGGGTTGGGGCATGCTCTTCGCCACCTCCGTCCAGGAGGCGCACGACCTCGCGCTCATCGCCCAGGCCGCCACACTGCGCTCGCGGGTGCCGTTCCTCCACGTCCAGGACGGCTTCCGCACGAGCCACGAGGTGGCGCGCATCGCCACCCTGACGGACGACGACCTGAGGACGTTCCTGCCGGACGAGCTCATCGCCGCGCACCGCGCCCGCTCGCTCGACCCCGACCGGCCCGTCCTGCGCGGCACGGCCCAGAACCCGGACGTCTTCTTCCAGTCACGCGAGGCCGCCAACTCCTACTACCTGGCCGTGCCGGCCGTGGTGGCCGAACTGTTCGAGGAGTTCGGCGCTCGCACCGGCCGCGCGTACCGCGCCTTCGACTACCTGGGCGCGCCCGACGCCGAGCGCGTCCTCGTCGCCATGGGCTCGGGCGTGGTCGCCGCGCGCGAGGCCGTCCAGAAGCTCGCGGCGGCGGGGGAGAAGGTCGGCCTCGTCGCCGTCCGCCTCTACCGTCCGTTCGACTCCGAGGCCTTCGTGGCCGCGCTGCCGGCGACCGTCCGCGGCGTCGTCGTCCTCGACCGCACGAAGGAGCCGGGCTCCGCCGGCGAGCCGCTCTACCAGGACGTCGTCACGGCGCTGGCCGAGCGGTGGCCGGAGGGCGCCCGGCGTCCCGCCGGCGGCCGGCGTTCCGCCGCCGGCGCGCGGCCCAGGGTCCTCAACGGTCGCTACGGCCTTGGGAGCAAGGAGTTCACGCCGCGCATGGCCAAGGCGGCGCTGGACGCCCTCTCGGACG
>JBDZVI010000016.1:29663-43679 GCA_040255585.1 Deinococcaceae bacterium | reverse complement strand
CGGACGGGGTCTGGTGGGACGAGGTCAGGATCTCGACCAGGCCGCCGCTCGACCGAGCGGCGCGCATGGCGGCGGGCGACTTCGTGGCCGACCTGCTCGAGGTGAGCATGGAACGCAGGCATGAGGCGCCCGAGGCCGTTGGTCGACTCCTAGACGAGTTGCTAGGGAACCGAAGCCTGCAGGCCGTGAGGCAGGAGCTCGGCTTGGACCGCCTGCTGGCCGAGGCGGACGACATCTGGGCCGAGGCGGAGACGCTCGCCTTCGACCTGTTGAGCGACGCGGGAAGCGGGGTCTGAAGCGTGTACCTCGGCAGAGTGGAAGTGCACGAGTTCCGCGGGCTCAAGGAGGTCGAGTTCGACCTCGCACCCTCCGCCAAGCCTGGCCTCGTCGTGCTCGAGGGGCCCAACGAGGCCGGCAAGAGCACGCTGTTGGCCTTCGTGAGGGCCATCCTGTTCGCGGAGCGCGGCCAAGGGGAGCCGTTGCGCGGGAGCGTCACGCTCCACGACGGGGCGAAGAGCTACCGCCTGGAGCGTAACGGAGCTCGCTCGACCTCGCGGCTGCTGGATACCGAGACGGGCACGCGGCTGGACCTCGCGCAGCTCGACCGTCTGGTCGGGAACCTCGACGGGAACGTCTACCGCAACGTGTTCGCCTTCGGGCCCTCGGAGCTGCAGTCGTTCGACGCGCTTACCGACGGGGCCGTCAGGGAACGACTCTACTCGGCCGCCGTGGCAGGCGCGGGAAGGAGCGCCAGCGCTGCCACGGCCCACCTCGAGGCCGTGACGACCGAGTTGCTCAAACCGCGCGCTCAGTCGGTACTCGGCGACCTGGCGCAGGAGCTGGCCGAGGCACGTAACGGCGCCAGCCGAGCCCGCTCGGAAGCCAGGCGCTATGCGCAGCTCGCCAGCGAGCTGGCAGCCACGGGCTCCGAAGCCGACTCCCTCCGCCACGACCAGCGGGAGGCGACGGCTACCGCACTCTGGTACGAGAAGCTGTTGCAGCTCTGGCCGGACTGGAGCGGCCGAGCCGCCGCGCTGGACGACCTGAGACGGCTGAGCCTCGAGGAAGAGGCGCTCAACGCTCCCGGGGCCGGCGGAACGCCGCCGAGCACGTGGCTCCGCGCCGCCGGAGCTATCAGGGACCTCGCGGCCGACCTCGAGGCGTATCGCAGGGCCAAGGCCGACGCGGCGGAACTCGAAGCCGAGCAGCGGGATCTCGTCGAGGCGAGCCTCAACGGCCTGCGTAGCCTTGGGCCGGAGTGGGGCCCACCCCGACTAGCGGCGTTCGCCGACGCCGGAGCTTGGAACGCGCGGACCGAGGTCGCCCGGGCCGCCGCCGCCGCGGCCGCCACGGCCCTCGACAAGGTCGAGGTCGCGCTCGAGACCGCACGACAAGAGCTGAGCGCGGCCGAGCGCGGCCTCGCTCTCGCGACGGCCAAGGTAGATACGTGGGCGACAGAAGCCGGCAGGCCCGCCCACGGCCCCGCGGCGGACCCCCGCAAGGCCCTGGAGACCCTCCTCGCGAGGGCGCGGGAACGGCGCCTCGGTATCGCGACGTTACTCGACCGCTTCGACGACCTGAACGCGGCGCGCTCGCGTCATGCGGACCTGCTCGCCAAACTCCAGCAGGTGGGCGAGCGCACCACGGCTGCGCTCGCCAGACGCTGGGTGGCGTTCGGACTGACTGTCCTCGCCGCCGCCGCCGTGGCGGTCATCGAGTGGGAGGGACGCCCGGCGGTCGCCGGCGTCGCGGCGGCTCTGGGCGTTCTGCTCGGCCTCCTGCTCTGGCCTCCGCGCGGGCTGTCGGCCGCTGACTCCGCGGTGGCGGAGCTGCGCGCCAACGCCGCCGAAGCCAGCCTCGACGTAGGGCGGTCCGAGGCGGCGCTAGGCGATGCACGCGCGCGCTTGGGGCTCGCTCCCGACGCGGGGGCGCCCGAGGCTCGCGCCGCCGCCAGGGAGGTCGAAGACCGTCTCGCCCTCTACGAGGCGGGCTCCGGCGCCCTCGCGGCCCTCGCCGGCGCCAAGGCCGAACTCGCCCAGCGACGCCGCGCCGTGCAGCAGTTGGAGGGGCGGGCGGCCGCCTTGAGTGCCGCGCGCGCGACGAGCACGGCCGAGTGGGAGGAGTGGTGTCGCTCGGTCAAAGCGCCGACCGGTGCCACGCCGGAGACGATGCCGGCGCTCCTCGGCCGGATCGCCGACCTGCAAACCAAGGTCGCTAGGCTCACGGCCGTAACGGTGAAGCTCAAGCAGGCCCGCGCCTCCGCCCGGACGTTCGAAACGCGGACCAAGGCTCTGGCCGCCGAGGTGGGGCGCCCGTTCGACGGCCTCGGCCCGTCCGTGGCGGTGGGCGAGTGGCTCCAGGCCGCGGCGAGCGCCGAGGCCTTGGAGGCCGACCTGGCGGAGAAGCGCGGGCGTATGACGAACCTGATCGGAGCCGGTCAGCAGAAGCTGGAGACCCTCTTCGGATCGAGGGCAGCGGAGGCTGCGACCGCGTTGGACGAACGCGACCCGCAAGCATGGGAGCAGGGGCTCACCCAGTGGCGAGCCCGGGCAGAAGACCTCGAACGACAAGCCGATGAACTCACCCGACGCACGGGGGCGCTGAAGCAGACCCTAGACGACCTCGGGCGCTCGGCCGACCTCCCCGGCTACCTGGCCGCGCTCGAGTCCTCGGGAAACAGCGCCCGCCTCGAGGCGCGCCGGTGGCTCGTCGCGCGTCTCGCCAAGGACCTGATCTCCTCGACCAGGGCCGCCTACGAACGCGAGAAGGTGCCGGAGGTACTCCGCAGGACGGGCCACCACCTAGCCGAGGTGACGGGCGGTCGCTACGTGCGCGTCCATCTCGGCGACGACGGCGCGCTACGCGCGTTCACGCCGGCGGACGAGCCGTCCGAGGTCGGAACGCTGAGCAGGGGCACGCAAGAACAGCTGTACCTCGCCATCCGCTTCGGTCTCGTCGAGTCTTTCTCGAGTGGGCACGCGGCCATGCCGCTCGTGCTCGACGAGGTCATGGTCAACGCCGACCCCGAGCGCGCCGAACGCCTGGCTCGCTCGCTCGTAGAGCTGGCTCGGCGACACCAGCTTCTCTATCTCACGTGCCATCCGGAGACCGCGCGGCTCCTGGTCGGCAGCGCACCGAGCGGCGCGGTTCATATCAGGCTGGCTGGAAAGCGCACCGTCCAGACCGTCCGGCCGCCTGGCGGATGAGCTATAGCGCGACCGTACGAGGCGTCGGGATGACCCGTTGGCTCCGTCCTGGGCCCCATAGAATGCGGTGATGCAGCACATCGACCTGCTTTGGACCGGCGGATGGGACTCGACCTTCCGCCTACTAGAGGCCGTTCTGCAGCAGCGGCTGACGGTCCAGCCTCACTACGTCATCGACGACCCGCCCAGGCCGTCCACCGACGCCGAGTTGGCGGCCATGGCGCGGATACGCGCTGGAGCGCTCCTGCTCGATCCCGCGGCGGAGGACCGGATCCTGCCTACCGTCGTCCAGCACAGGACGGCCGTACCGCGTGACGAGCAGATCCGACAGGCCTACAAGGCGGTCATGCAGCAGGTGTACATCGGCGGGCAGTACGTGTGGTTAGCGGAGTACGCGCTCACCAAGGGCATCCGACTCGAACTGGCGATCCACGTCGACGACCGCGCCCACTTCGCGATCAAGGACCACATCGAGTCGGTGGACGATGGGTCCGGAAGCACCTACGCCGTCCGCCCCGGCGACGACTCTCCGAACGCGATCCTCTTTCGGCAGTTCCGGTTCCCGATCCTGCGGTTGAGCAAGCTCGACATGCAGGCAAGGGCGACCGAGCACGGCTACGCTCACCTGCTCGAGGAGACGTGGTTCTGCCACACGCCCCGCGCCGGCAAGCCGTGCGGGCTCTGCGCCCCCTGCCAGTTCGCCATCCAGGAGGGCCTGGGGAGGCGCGTCCCCGCCAACCGGCGCCTTCTATACCGCGTGCTCGCGCCGTACTTGCGTGCCAAGACCTTGGCGGCACGGTGGCGCGCTAGATAGGCGACCGAGGCTCGCCTGGCTCGCTCCTGCGACGCGGCGGCATCGCGTGGCGCGCGGGGTTCCACGGCGGGCAGGCCTAGGCCGATCACCCACTCACTCGCACGAACGCTTGACAGCCGAGTCCGCTCGCGCTCTAATTGCTGACAACTGACTCAGTAGTCAGGTTCATGGCCCCTCACCCGGCGACACGGCCGCTGAACGCCACGAACCACGGAAGGGAAGAGTTGAGCGCACTTCCACGCCCAACCACCGCGCGCGGCGAAGCCACGCGCCGCAAGCTGCTCGCCGCGGCCGAGGCCGAGTTCGGCGAGAACGGCTTCGCGGCTACGGCCGTATCGGACATAACGAGACGGGCCGGGGTAGCCAAGGGGACGTTCTACCTCTACTTCCCGACCAAGGCGGACGCGCTGCGCCAACTCGTTCAGGACATGGGGCGGCAGCTCCGGCACACCCTCACCGCGGGGACCGCGGGGGCCAAGGACCGCTTGGAGGTCGAGAGGCGCGGGCTGGAGGCGTTCATCGACTTCGCCCTCGCCCACCAGAACCTCTACAAGGTCGTCATGGAGTCGCAGTTCGTCGACGACTCGATCTACCGCGAGTACTACCAGACGCTCGCCGATTCCTACGCCGTCAACCTGCGACGCGCTCAGGAGCGGGGCGAGCTGCGCGACCTCGATGCCGGCGCCCAGGCGTGGGCGCTGATGGGCGCGGCCCACTTCCTCGGCCTGCGCTACGCCATCTGGGAGCGGCGGCGGCCACCGCAGCACGTTCTCGACGCCACGTTCGAGGTGCTCGCCCGCGGCATCGCGCCTATGAGGGACGCAGCGGGATGACCATGGCCGGCCTGACCGGGCTCGGAACCTACGTTCCCGCCGGTCGCCTCTCCGCCGCGGAGTTGGCCGCCGCCAGCGGGCTGCCGGAGTGGGTCGTGAAAGACAAGCTCGGCATCGCGCAGCGCGTCCTGCCCGGCCAAGACGACCACCCGACGGCGATGGGGGTGTGGGCGGCCGAGCGCGCGCTGGCCGACGCGGGCGTGCGACCCGAGGACGTCGACGTCGTCATCTCCATCACGGAGGAGCACAAGGAGTACCCGGTCTGGACGTCCGGCATCAAGCTCGCGTACGACGTCGGCGCGCGCAACGCCTACGCCTACGACGTGGGGCAGAAGTGCGGCACCGCCGTTCTGGCTCTCAAGCAGGCCCGCGACCTCATCAGGGCCGACGAGAGCGTGAACACCGTGCTGGTGGCCGGCGGCTACCGCAACTCCGACCTCGTCGACCTCCAGGACCCGGACGTGCGCTTCATGTACAACCTGGGCGCCGGCGCAGGCGCGGCCGTGGTGCAGCGGAGCGTTGGGCACGAACTGCTCGGCGCTCACATCCTGACGGACGGCAGCTTCTCGCTGGACATCCTCGTGCCCGTCGGCGGCACGAAGGCGCCGCTGACGCACGCGAACCTCTCAGACTATCGCCTGCGCGTCACCGACCCGGCCGGCATGAAGGAGCGCCTCGAGCCGGTCAGCCTCGAGAACTTCGTCAGGGTCGTCGAGGGGGCGGTAGCGCGCAGTGGCGCGACCACAGCCGACATCGCCTACCTGGCCATGCTGCACGTGAAGCGCAGCGCCCACGACTACCTCATGCGGCGCCTGGGGTTGCGCGACGAGCAGAGCATCTACTTGAGCGACTACGGTCACCTCGGACAGGTGGACCAGCTCCTCTCGCTCGAACTCGCCCGCGACCAGGGCAGGCTGCGGGCGGGCGACCTCGCCGTGGCCGTGGCCGCCGGTGTCGGCTACGTGTGGAACGCCATCGCCGTGCGGTGGGGCGACGGCGTGACAAGGGCGGCGGCATGACAGGAGCGGCGGCATGATCCTCGACGTGGCCGCCCGCCGGGCGGAGTTGACGCCCGGGCGCGACGCCCTCTGGTGGGACGGTCGCTGGTACACGTATCTGGAGCTGAACGAACGCGCCACGCGCACGGCGGCGCTGCTGGCAGGCATGGGCGTGACCAAGGGCGACCGCGTCATGATCGCGGCCCACAACCACGTCGCGCACTTCGACCTGGTGCTGGCGACGGCGAAGCTCGGCTTCGCCTACACGCCCCTCAACGTGCGCCTCTCCACGGCGGAACTGCACGGCATCGGTGAATACCTGCGTCCGAGCGTCGTGCTGCACGACGCGGAGCACGCGGCGCTGGCCGCAGCGGCCGGTGAGGGGGCGACCCTCCTCGACCTGACGACCTTCGAGCGCGAGGTGGCCGCGCTACGCGCCCCCGGCTCGTCGACGGCGCGGACCGCCGGCCTGCCCGAGCTGCGAAAGCCCGACCTCGCCCCCGAAGACACGCAGATGATCCTCCTCACGGGGGGCACGACCGGCCTGCCCAAGGGCGCCATGCTGCCGTACCGCCAGACGTTCTACAACGCCGTCAACACCGTGTTCTCCTGGGGCCTGACCGACGGGGACTGCGTCGTGCAGGCCACGCCCTGCTATCACGCCGCCATCAACGCCTTCGCGACACCCCTCCTTCACCTGGGCGCCAGGATCGTGCTGCAGAGCAAGTTCGAGCCGGCCGAGCACTTGCGCCTCGTCGAGGAGCTAGGGGTGACGATCCTCTTCCTCGTGCCGACCATGTACGGCATGCTCGCGGCCGACCCCGACTTCGGCGAGCGCGACCTGAGCGGGATCCGCTGGGCCATCTCCGGCGGCGCGCCCTGCCCGGAGCCGGTGCGCCGCGCCTTCGCCGCCCGGGGCATCAGCTTCAGGCAGGGGTACGGGCTGACCGAGGCGGGCGTGAACTGCTTCGCCATCGAGCAGCACGAGGCCGACCTCCGACCGGAGTCCGTCGGCAAGCCGATGCTCCACGCCGAGGCGGTCGTGCGCCGCCCGGACGGGAGCCCGTGCGCCCCTGGCGAGGTCGGCGAGTTGACGTTGCGAGGACCGCACGTGTTCACCGGCTATTTCGAGAGACCGGAGGCAACCGCCGAGGTCCTCCATGACGGCTGGCTGTGGACTGGCGACCTCGCCACGACCGACGCGGACGGGTTCTTCTCCATCGCGGGCAGGCGCAAGGAGATGTTCATCTCGGGCGGCGAGAACGTGTTCCCCGTCGAGGTCGAGAACGCACTGTACGACCACGGCGGCGTGGCGGAGTGCGCCGTCATCGGCGTACCCGACGAGCGCTGGGGCGAGGTCGGACTGGCCGTAGTCGTCCTGAAGCGCGGCACCGCCACTACCGCCGACGAGCTGCGCGAGCACCTGCGCACCCGGCTGGCGCGTTACAAGGTGCCGAAGCACATCGAGATCGCTGTCGCACTACCCAAGAGCGGCGCCGGCAAGATCCTCAAGCGCGACCTGCGGGCGCGTTTCGAGGGCCGCAGTCGAGGAGGCGCCGCATGACGATCAAGCGAGCAGCACCGCGCTCGACGAACGTGAAGGTGTGGCGCCCCGCGCGTGGCGGCGAGCCGGCCGAGTTGACGATAGGCTTCGACCGGGCGGGCGCGGGCCCGGGCGTCCTCCTGATCCACGGGAACTTCGGCAGCCACCGATGGTGGCAGGAACTCCTGGCCGACCCGCCGCCCGGCCTCGACCTGATCGCGCCGGACCTGCCTGGCTTCGCCCACTCCACCGACTTCCCCGACGACTGGCCCGTCTCCGAACGGGTCTACGCGTGGGCCGACACGCTGGCCGCCTTCCTGAGCGACCTCGGCCTGACGAGCGTGGGCGTGGTGGGGCATAGTCTCGGCGGTGCGGTCGCGCAAGCGCTCGCCGTGCGCCACCCACGACTCGTGACACGGCTCCTGCTCGTCGACTCCGCGCCGCCGGCCGGCTTCTTGACGCCCGAGGCGCACTACGCGGCCCTCCGGGCCTACCGGGTCGACCGCGCGCTCATCACGGCGGCCCTCACGGCCGTCACGCCCACCCGGGTACCCGAGTACATGGGCGACCTCGTGGACGACGCGCTCTCCATGAGCGAGCGGAGCTACGAGGGGAACGCCCGCGCCCTCGCCGCCTACGACCTGTCCGCCAGCACGCGCGACGTGCGCGTGCCCGTCACGGTGCTGCACGGCAGCCTCGACCTGTTGGTCAACGCGGCGGCCGCGGAGGCCGCAGCCGCCGCCTATCCAAACGCCTCCCTCATCACGTGGCAGGGGATCGGCCACTCGCCGCCGACGGAGTCCCCCGCCGCCTTCCGCGACCTCGTCACACAGACCTTCCCAAGGGGGAACGCATGACATGAGCCTATCGACACGCCACGCGACCGTTAGCCAGGCAAACCATCCAGCACCGGGAACGGCCCGGGACCATCAAGGAGGAAGAATGAAGCGCATCATCGCAACCCTCGTAGTCGCGCTCTTCGCCATCGCCATGGCGCAAGGCGTGACCATCGGCGTGCTCTCGCCCCTCACGGGCGGCGCGGCCGGTACCGGCCAAGCGCAGAAGGCCGGGTTCGAGCTCGCTCTCGCCGAGATCAATGCTGCCGGCGGCGTGCTTGGCCAACCTCTCAAGATCGTCATCGAGGACACGAAGGCCGACGCCGCCACCGGCGTCGCGGCCTTCGAGAAGCTCATGACGGAAGACAACGTGGAGTTCATCGCGGGCGGCTACTCGTCCGGCGTGACCCTCGCGCTCGTCGAGTCCTTCCGCACCTTCCAGCCCGTCGTGTCATGGATCGGGGGCGCCGTCTCCGGCGTCGGCATCGACGGCTTCGACGGCATCGAGGAGCTTCTGGGCGCGGAGCCTTGGTTCTTCCACGTCCATCCATGGGACTACCAGAACACCGAGGCGAGCACGTCCTTCATGGCCAGCACCGGCGTGAAGAGCGTGGCCCTGCTGCACGAAGACTCCGCGTTCGGCGGTCCCGGCGCCATCGCTGCCGCCGGCCTGCTTCAGAACGCCGGGATGAGCGTCCCGCTCGTCGAGGCCTTCAAGTCGACCCTCACGGGCGGCACCGGCGACTTCCGCGCGACCATCGCCAAGGCGGCCGCCTCTGGCGCCGACGCGCTCTTCTGGATCGGCTACGACTCCGATGTCGTGCCCCTCACGAGCCAGATCCGCGAACTCAAGTACGACCCGCAGTACATCTTCGGCGCCCCTCCGGGATGGCCGAGCGAGTTCGACGCGGCGCCCGAAGCGCAGTGCGTCGCCGGCCTGATCGGCTACCTGCCCAACCTCCCCAACCCCGAGGCCAAGACCTTCCTCGACTCCTACGTAGCCATGCACGGCAAGGCGCCAGACAACTACATGGCCGCGCTCGCGTACGCCCAGCTCTGGAGCTACGCCGACGCGATCAACGCCGCCGGCTCGACCGACCAGGACGCCGTGATCGCGGCGCTCGAGAGCGGCACCTTCAAGTCGCCCATGGGCGAGTGGAGCTTCAAGCCGTCCGTCATCGCCCTGCACCAGGGCTTCGGCTCGGAGATGTGGAACGTCTTCCAGTTCCAGAACGGCGTCCGCGAGATCGTCTGGCCGCTCGCGCGCGCCACGGCGCCGCTGCAGAGCTGCCGCTGAGCTGATCATCCGGGGGCGGCCTTGTGCCGCCCCCACCCTCTCCCTCATGGACCTATCTCTCCTACCCCAAGCTGTCGTATCTGGCGTGCTCGCCTCCGGGCTCTACGCGCTCGTGTCCGTCGGACTGGCGCTAGCCATCGGCGTCATCGGGATAGTCAACTTCGCGCACGGCGAGTTCTTCATGGTAGGCGCGTTCCTCGCCTATCAGCTCTTCGTCAGCTTCGGGTTCGACCCGCTGCTGTCGCTTCTCTTCGTGGCGCCGGCCCTCGCCGTGATCGGCGCGCTCATCTATCTATCCTCCATCCGCTTCGTGCTGAAGGCGCCGGAACTCAACCAGATGCTCCTGACGTTCGGCATCGGCATCATCCTGCAGAACCTGGCCCTCCTGATCTGGGGCGGCGACCCGCGCACCATCGCCAACGTGCCCTACCGCTCGTTGGGCTTCCAGGTCGGCGGCGTGAGCATAGGCGCCGTGCCCCTCGGGAGCTTCGTCATCTCGCTCGTGCTCGTGACCGGCCTCTACTGGGTGCTCGCGGCCACGCCGCTGGGGCGCGCCATGCGAGCCGTCGCCCAGAACCGCATCGGGGCCGGTCTCGTCGGGCTCGAGGTGAACCGCGTCTACCTCGTCGCCTTCGCCCTCTCCGCTCTCCTCGCGGGCCTCGGCGGCGTGATGATCGGCGTCATCCAGTCACCCACCCCCACGGTCGGGCTCGGGTTCACGCTCAAGGCGTTCGCCATCGTGGTCCTCGCCGGGCTCGGCAACATCCGAGGCATCGTCGGTGCCGCTCTTACGGTCGCGCTCGCGGAGTCGCTCGTCGCGACGCTCGTACCCAACGGCGACGCCCTGCGCAACATGGTCTTCTTCGCCATCATCTTCGTCGTGCTCGTATGGCGATCGCGGAGGGTCGCATGAGGGGCATCGCGCGCGACCTCGTCGTCACGGTGGCGTTCGCTATCCTGCTCGCCTTCCTCCCCGGGCTCCTCCGCGAACTCTTCGGCCGAGCCTCGGTGAGCTACCTGTCACTCGCCACCAACGCGCTCGTGCTCGCCGTGCTGGCTCTGTCGTGGGACATGCTCGCGCGCACGGGCCAGCTCTCGCTCGCCCACGCCGCCTTCACGGGCGCCGGGGGGTACACGGTCGCGGTGCTCTTCAAGCTCACGGGCGCGCCGCTCTGGCTCGGCATCCCGCTCGGGGGCCTCGTCGCCGCCGTCCTGGCGCTCGGACTCGGCTCGGTCACCCTCAGGCTCTTCGGCATCTACTTCGCCATAGCGACCTTGGCGTTCACAGAGGTCCTCAAGGCCGCCGTGCAGCGCCTCCCGACGGCAGTGGCCGGCGGGGCGGCCGGCATCAACGTGCCGGCGCTCTTCCGCCCGACGTTCGTGCCCGGCACCATGGAGCGCTGGGAGGTCGCCTTCTTCCGCAACCAGGGGTACTTCTGGGTGTACGCCGGGCTGCTGGTGGCTGCCATCGTCATCTCGCTGGTCGTCCAGCGCTCGCGCCTGCGGGCGGCGTTCACGGCCCTGCGCACGAACGAGCAGGTGGCCGGCGTGATGGGAGTGAACCCGGCACGCATGAAGCTCCTCGCGTTCGTCCTCTCGAGCTTCCTCGCCGGCCTGCTCGGCAGCGTGGAGGCGCACCGCCTCGGGAGCGTGAGCCCTGACGGCGCCTTCTCCGTCCACACGACGGTCCTCGCCCTCGTCACGCCCATCTTCGGCGGCCTCTACACCACCCTCGGCCCCATCCTCGGCGCGACCGTCCTCGCCGGCATCGAGGAGACCCTCAAGCGCACCTTCTCCGAGGGGTACCTGATCGGCTACGGGGTCGTCCTCGTGGCGTCCATCCTGTTCATGCCGCGCGGGCTCGTCGGGCTGATCGGCAAGCTCTTCAGGGGCCGCGGGGCGGGAGGCACTGGACGGGCCGGCGCCCTGGCCGATGCTCGTGGCGCCAGTGGCACCGATGGGGCCAGGGGCGTCGACGACCCGGCAGAGGAGCGCGCATGAGCACCGTCTTGCGCGTCACGAAGCTGAGCAAGTCGTTCGGCGGGTTGGTGGCGGTCAAGGACGTGTCATTCGAGGCGGCGCAAGGCGAGATCTTCGCGATCATCGGACCCAACGGCGCCGGCAAGACTACGCTCCTCAACCTGATCTCCGGTCTCCTCACGCCTACGGCCGGCACCCTCGAGCTTCTCGGCACCGACGTCACGACCATGCCGACGTACCGGCGCTGCCGACTGGGGCTCGGGCGCGCCTTCCAGGTCGTGCAGCCGTTCCCGGAGATGACGGTGGCGGAGAACGTCTTGGTAGGGGCGCAGTTCGGCTCCGACGGCGTCAGTAGCGCCGAGGCGCGGCGCCGCACGGACCGGGCGCTGGAGCGCACAGGTCTCGCACCCCTACGTGATCAACCCGTCGAGGACCTCAACCTCCTCCAGGAGAAGCGCTTGGAGATAGCGCGGGCGCTCGCCACCCAACCGAAGGTGCTGCTGCTCGACGAGGTGATGGCGGGTCTGCGCCCCGGTGAGGCCCGCCAAGCGGTGGAGCTCGTGCGCAGCGTGCGCGACGAGGGGATAACCGTGGTGTTCATCGAGCACGTGATGCCGGTCGTTCGCGACCTCGCCGACCGCGTGCTCGTCATGGACCACGGCGCGGAGCTCGCGCGCGGCACGTACGCCGACGTGACGAGCGACCCCCGCGTCGTGGAGGCGTACCTCGGCGTCGAGGACGAGGACGCGCAGGGGGGCGACGAGCCGGTCGGCGTCCCGTCGGTCGATGCGTCGTCGACCGCTGACGACGCGGGGGGCACGACGGGAGGGAACGCCTAGATGGAACGGGCACTCGAGATCAGTGGCCTGCGGGCCGGGTACGGCAAGATCACGGTCCTCTGGGACGTCGACCTGCACGTGGAAGAGGGCGAGCTGGTCACGATCATCGGGGCCAACGGCGCGGGCAAGACGACGCTGCTCCGCACCATCAGCGGTCTCGTCCAGGCGCGCTCGGGCAAGGTGAACGCCTTCGGCTCCTCCTCGCTCGTCGGCTGGAGCGCGGCACGCATCGTCCGCGCCGGCGTAGGACACGTGCCGGAGGGGCGCCAGCTCTTCCCCCTCATGACGGTCCGCGAGAACCTCGAGAGCGGGGCGGAGTACTTGAGCCGCGCCAAGCCCAACGCGGCGCGCAACCGCAAGCTCGTCTTCGACCTCTTCCCGCGCCTGGCCGAGCGCGGCGCGCAACTCGCCGGCACGCTGTCCGGCGGGGAACGCCAGATGCTCGCCATCGGCCGCGCCTTGATGAGCGACCCGCGCCTGCTGCTCGTAGACGAGCCCTCGCTCGGCCTCTCGCCCGCCCTGTCGCTCACCGTCTTCCGCGCCCTGAAGCAGATCAACCGGGAGGGCGTGACGGTGGTGCTCGTCGAGCAGAACGTGCAGCAGTCGCTGCGCATCGCTGACCGCGCCTACGTGCTCGAGAACGGCGAGGTCGTCAAGGAGGGCAGCGGGCGGGAGCTGCTCGGGGACCCTGGGGTGAGGGCGGCTTATCTGTCGATGTGAGGGTAGGGGGCGTCGTCGTGACAGCCCTACTCGCGCCTACTCGCCGGTATGGTAGTATGGCTTCAGTATGGTAGTGAAGATGACCTTCAGCTTGGACGAGGCAACGGCCGAGCGCCTACGCCAGGCTTCGCAGACCTTGCGCAAGCCCAAGAGCGAGATCGTCCGCGACGCCATCCAGGACTACTCCGAGCGGATCGGCAAGCTGAGCGAAGCCGAGAGACGACGTCTGCTACAGCTGTTCGATGAGTTCGTTCCAGCGCTGCCCGAACGCACGCAGACCGAAGTCGACGAGGAGATCCGACTCGTGCGGGAGGCACGTCGCGGTGGCGGCAGGTTGAGTGGGAGCGACGGCAAGAAGTGATCGTCATCGACACGTCGGCGCTGGTCGCCAGCCTGTCCGGAACCGCCACGGCCGCAGCCCGGTTACGGGCGTTCTTAGCCGACGGTGAACGCATCGCCGTTCCGACACTGGTCCTATACGAGTGGTGGCGTGGACCCCGCACCACACAGGAACTCAGGGCTCAAGAAGCTCTGCTGCCTAGCGAGGAAGCCTTGTCGTTCGGGCAGACCGAGGCTGCAGCCGCCGCCCGGCTCTACGGGGTCGTGACCAAGCCGCGAAGCCGCGAGATCGATCTCGCCATTGCTGCCTGCGCCTTGGTCCGCGACGCGAAGCTATGGACGCTCAACATGGGCGACTTCGCCGACGTACCCGGCCTGATGCTGGTCACGTAACACTTGATATAACGGCTCGGCTCACTCCCCAGCTTCAACAGCCACGAGCACCTTCACATGCAAGGCCGCGTCATGCTCCGGCAGACCAGAAGGGTTGTCGCGCGCCAACACGACCGTCACGGGTGTGCCGGGAGCCGCGAGGCCCGTCGCGGTAGCGTCAGGCGCCGCCGAACCGTCCGCCTGACCGTCCGCCTGACCGTCCGGCGAACCGTCAGGCG
>JBDZVI010000016.1:0-29563 GCA_040255585.1 Deinococcaceae bacterium | reverse complement strand
GGCGAACCGTCAGGCGCCTGCGGCGCCTCGAACTCGACCTCGCCCACGAACGGGACCAGGCCGTCCACCATCCACTCCCCTTGGGCGCTGACGAACCCCTGGCCGAGGACGCTGCCGTCCCCCGCGACGACGCTCACCGGGAACGAGCCCTCGAAGTACCAAGGCCCGACGGCCTCGCCGACCAAGCGGAGCGGGCTCGTGACCGCCTCGCCTGCGGCCGGCTCGTCCAACCGTATGAAGGGGGCGAGGTCTGACCCGCCCTCGCGCGGCCACTCGACAGGTTCGATCTCGCCGCCGACCGCCACCGTCGCGCTCGCGAGCACCTCGTCGAACTGCGAGAGGACCGCCGCGCGCTGCTCGGCCGTGAACTCGACCACCGCGCCCTCGGGGTAGTTGCCGAACTGCGACTCCACGACGCGGGTCGTGAACTCGTAGCAGGCGCCGTCAATGAAGAGGCGACGCTCCTCGCCGTTGTAGTACGTGCCGGCCGCGCCCTCGCCCAGGCCGCCGAAGCGGGACGTGGAGGGGCGGGTCGTCGCGGCAACGCGGGCCTCAGCGGCCGAGTCCGTGCCCGTGGAGCCGCTCTCGTCCTGGGTGGGGCCCTCGAGCGCCGGCACCACCAGCCCAGGCTGCAGGTCCTGGAAACCGCTTGGTTGGGCGAGTAGGCAGCTCAACTGGGCGGTGAGGTCCTTGCGGAGCGTCACGCTCATGCCGGCGGCGCGGAAGTTGGTGCCGGCGAAGGAGCCTTCTGGCAGGTAGAAGCAGTAGTCGAAGCCGGCGTCGCACGGAGGGATGGTGGCGGCGACCTGGAGGGGCTGGCCGCTCGTCGCGAGCGCCAGCGCGGCGGGGTAGGCGAGGGTCACGACCCCGCCAGCGAGCGTCAGGGAGTTCGGCAGCGCGCTGGCCTCCGCGGTGGCCTCCGCGGCCGCCCCGGTCCCCCGATCATCTCCGACCGGCTCGTCTTCCTCGTCGCGGTCCGTCGACTCCCCACCCTGCGCGGTAACAGGCGACCCGGCGTCCGTGACAGCGCCTGCCGAGACCGAGTCCTGGGCGTCGGTCGCAGCCCCGGCCCGCTGAGCGTCGGAGGACCTCGAACCACCTAGAAGGCCTTCGAAGCCGTCGTCCGGCACCGTGGCCACCTGCTGATCGCCAGCGGAGCCGACGCGGACCGGTGAGGGCGCCTCTTGAGCCGAGACATCCTCCGCCTGCCGGTCGGACCGCGTGTCGGACGACCCTTGTTGCGAAGCGGTGCCGGCGGCCACGCTGCCCCCGGGCGCCGGCTCATCGCCGCCGCTCAGCCGCGTATACAGGACGGCCACGAGGGCAACCGCTATCAGGACGAACATAGCCACTCGCTGGATGGGCCTCATGCCTCGATATTGCCCGAGTCAACATGAGGTCTCGCCGCTCCGAACACATCTGGGCTTAATGTGGCGCCAACGTTCACGTCGGTAACGCACTTTCCAGCTGTGCGACGGCGGCGGGCAACACGTCCGCGATGCGCGCCTCCAGCCGCAGCTCCACCTCGCCGTCGGCGCGGGTCGGGCCGTGGTTGACGACCGCGACGGGCTTGCCCTGCGCATGCGCCGCGCGCACGAAGCGGTAGCCGGAGAAGACCTCGAGCGACGAGCCGAGGACCAGCAGCCCGTCGGCCGCCGCGAGCCGGTCCCACGCCTGCTCGAGCCGCGGCTTCGGCACGTTCTCGCCGAAGAAGATGACGTCGGGCTTCATCACGCCGCCGCAGACCTCGCAGGCGGGCACGACGAACGTGCGCGCGACCTCGGGGTCGACCGCCGCGTCGCCGTCGGGCAGCAACGCGACCGCGTCCGGCGAGAAGCCGGGGTTGGCCGCCAGCATGCGCCGCTGGTACTGTTCACGCCCCTCGCGCGTACCGCAGTGCAGACATACGACCAACGCGAGGTCGCCGTGCAGCTCGACGAGTTCCTGGGTGCCGGCCTTGCGGTGTAGGCCGTCGACGTTCTGCGTCACGACGCCAGTGAGTCTGCCCAGGGCCTCGAGCCCGGCGACCGCGGCATGGCCCGCGTTCGGGACGCGCTGCGCCATGTGGACCCAGCCGATCGCGCTGCGCGACCAGTAACGCCTGCGCGCGCCCTCGCCGCCCACGAACTCCTGGTAAGTCATCGGCTTGGGCGCGGGAGACCGGCGGTTGACGCCACGGTAATCGGGGATGCCGGAGTCCGTGCTGATCCCGGCGCCTGTCAAGACGAGGCTGCGGTGGAGGGCCAGGAACGCGGCGAGTGTCCGGACGTCCGACGGCGTGACGACCGGCGGCCACGCGCTTGGCTGTTCCGAGGCCATGAGCGATGGTTACACACCACGGCGCGCTGCAAAAGCCCGGCGCTACACTGCGCCGTTCAACTTCCCGCGCTTGGCGTGCCGGTTCCGGCACGAGCGGGAGGCAGGACGTTGGAGGTAGCGTGAACGTGTTTCGCAGATCGTTCCTATTGGCATCGGGGCTCCTCGTGTGGACGGTCGGGTGCGGAGGCACCGGTCCCGCCACCGGCGGCGGGCCCCGCAGCTTCGACACGCCCGCAGCGCTACTGGCAGCGGCCACACCCGCATGGCAGCCGAGCGGCGAGACAAAGCAGTTGAACACTCTGACGTTCAAGGCGCCGGCCGGGTGGCACTCGGTTGGCAGCTCGGTCGCCGAGGTCATGGAGTCGGATCCGGACCAGTTCGGCTCCACGTGCATCATCGTAGTGATGGCGCCGATCCCGGTTGCAACCGGCGAAGCCGCCCGTTATCAGCAGGCTCTGGACGCCGCAGGGGCGGCGCTCCTCGAACCGGGCGACAAACTGACTGACGAGTACGGCAATCCCGACCCGTTGACGTACGCCTCGCGCGGCACCAACGGGAACGGCTGGGACTACCGCGCCTTGACGATGAGTCTCACCAAGGATGACGGTTCTGTTTACGACGTCCTGTCGTTGGTGGCGCGCTTCGGGAACCAGGCTGTACCCGTTATCGCGGTGGAGCCGATGAGCACCCTGCGCTGCGTGAGCTACGACGGCCAGTTCGGGCTGGACGTTGCCAACGTCCTATACTCCCTCAGCCTCGGCACCCCGACGTACGACCACGCCCTCGAGTCCGACCTCGTCGGAGAGTGGTTCTCTAGCGACGGCAGCGCAGGGAACCTGTACGTGTTCGGAGCCAACGGACACTACATAGACGCCTCCGCCGTAGGGGGCGTGGTCGAGGTCACGCCGGGCGAGTGGCGAGACCGCTACGCCTCCTGGTCCGGGACGGGGCGATGGGCGGCCGTGGGCGACGTGCTGGGGTTCTTCCCCTCGGGCGGACAGGCGACGAGCCACTTCGCGCTCCGGTTCGAGTTCAGGATCTACAACGGGGACTGGCGTGAAGCAGCGTGCTGGACGGACGAATACGAAGGCAACCCTTACATGTATTGCACACGGCGCCAGGAGTGAGCCGCTTGGCGACGGCGGTCCGGCAGTGGCGCGGTACCATCCGATGATGCTCGATCATGATACGTACGCTTCCCTCATCCAGCAGGGGCGGCTAGCCGGCGCGGACTTCGTCGAGGTCTACGTCGAGCGATGGCGCCGCCGGCACCTGCGGACCATCGACGGCCAGGTCGAGGACGCGACAAGCGCCCTCGAGCACGGCGCCGGTATCCGACTCTTCTTCGGCACCGACGTCGTCTACGGCTACACGAACAACCTCACGGACGCCGCGCTGGCCGAGCTGCTAAGCAGCCTGGTGACCGTGCGGGGCGGCGCGCCCGGCGCGCCCGGGACGCCCGATGCCAAGGGCCGCGGCGGCCTAGACCTGCGCCGACTGGACGTCGGCCCCGACATCCACGCGCCGAGCGTGCCGTTCGACGCGCGCGACAAGGCCTGGCGCCTCGAGCGCCTGCGCGAGCTCGACGCCGGCGCGCGCATCGCTCCGGAGATCAGGCAGGTGGAAGCGCGGCTCCTCGAATGGGAGCAGGACGTGAGCGTCGCCACCTCCGACGGCGCCGTGGTGGACGACAGACGCGTCCGCACACGCCTGATCGCGCAGGCCATAGCCTCCGACGGCAAGGACACCCAGACGGCCCACCACGGGCCGGGCCTGTCGATGGGCCTCGAACTCCTGGACACCCATCCGCCCGCGGAGATCGGCAGACGCGCGGCCGAGGTCGCCCTCCTGAACCTGCGCGCGCGCAAGGCGCCGGCCGGGCCCATGCCCGTCGTCATCGGCAACGCCTTCGGCGGGGTCATCTTCCACGAGGCCCTCGGTCACCTACTCGAGACGACGTCGGTCGCCCGCAACGCGTCCGCGCTCACGGGCAAGCTCGGCGAGCAGGTCGCGTCGGAGGTCGTCACCTACGTCGACGACGGCACCACGCCGAACGGCTGGGGCTCCTCGCGCTTCGACGACGAGGGCCTGCCGACCGAGCGCACCGTGCTGATCCGCGACGGCGTCCTCGAGAGCTACATGGTCGACAGGTGGGGCTCACGCATGACCGGCTACCGCGCCACCGGCTCGGGACGACGCCAGGACTACACGTTCGCGCCGACGTCGCGCATGCGTAACACGTTCGTCCTCCCCGGCACCACGCCGAAAGACGACCTGTTCGATGGCATAACGCTCGGTCTCTACGCCAAGTCGATGGGCGGCGGTCAGGTCAAGCCCGGCTCGGGCGAGTACAACTTCGCCGTCAACGAGGGCTACATGATCCGCAACGGCGAGCTGGCCGAGCCCGTGCGCGGCGCCATGCTCGTCGGCAAGGGTCCCGAGTCCATCAAGCGCATCGTGGCCGTCTCCGACGACCTCTCCACCGCGCCTGGGATGTGCGGCTCCATGTCTGGGTCGCTGCCGGTCGAGGTGGGGCAACCGCACCTGCTCGTCAGCGAGATCATCGTGGGCGGCGAGGCCTGAGGGTCTTCAGCGCGGCGCGGGCAGTGCGAGCGGTCCGGCACATGACCTCGCGGACCCGGAGGCCCGGGCGCCGGGCCCGCTCTCAACAACTGCTGGCGCGCCTCACCAAATGAGTGCTAAGGAGCGTCCGGCCGCTTATGGGCCGCTCGGGCGAGAGTTGCGCCACCAGTTGCCTGGCGGCGCGCCTACCTAGTTCGACGACGTCGGCGGCCACAGTGGTCACGCCGGCCGCCTCGGCTTCCGGCCCGTCGCCGTAGCCGACGACCACCACGTCTTCCGGGATGCGCACGCCGGCCTCGCGGAGCGTCTCGGCCGCGGCGATGGCCATGAGGTAATCGGCGGCCACCACGGCGTCGAAATCGCTCCCGGAAGCCGTGAACCCTTCGAGCGCCTGGCGTGCAAGCCCAGGCGTGAAGCCCCCGACGAGCATGTGACCCTCGGGCACGCGCAGGTCGTGCCGCAGGAGTTCGTCGCGGAAAGCCGCCTCGCGTTCCCGACCGTCGAGCTGCGAGGAGTCGCCTCCGATGTACACGGGCCGACGCCTGCCGCAGTCGGCGACCACGTGCCGCATCAGCTGCTTGACGCCCTGGCGGTTGTCGAACATCACCGTCGGCTGACCAGGGGCGGCCGAGTAGTGGCTCACGAGCGTCACAGGTAGGCCGGCCGCGGCCAGCTTGGCGAGTGCAGCGTCGGCGAGGGCGTTGGACAGGACGAGCGCCCCACGGGCGCCATGCGCCCACAGGATGCCCTGCCCCTGTTTGACCCCTTGGGGCCGCCCTTCGACACTCTGCCCCGACTGAACACTCGCCGGTCCTCCTGCGACACCCAAGACGCCATCCAACGCGGCGTCCACCTCGGACTCCGGCAGCCCGCCGAGCGGCAGCGGCTCGAGCGCCAGCCCGCGCGCCGCGGCCACCTCCCCGGCCCCTTGCAGGACGCTGCGTTGGAAGACCCCGTCGAGGTTGTTCACGAGCGCGACGAGGCTGCCCGACTCACGCTCGCCGGCACGCCGCGAGGCGCTGGAACGAGAAGGGATCACGCGATCAGCTCCAGCTCGGCGCGGTTGGCGAGGGCGACGGCGCCCATCGCGCCGAGGCGGTTGGAGTAGGCCATGCTGAGCGAGACGTCGTCAAGGGCGCCGCGCCCGAGCAGTTCCGTGGCCTCCGCCGCGAGGCGCGCGAGGAAGCCGTCGCCGAGGTCCGTCACGCCGCCGACGAGAGAGACGTTGGCCGGCTGCAGCACGGAGACGACCCACGCCAGGGGTCGGGCGAGGGCCGCGGCCAGCTCGGCCAGGAGCCGCAGCGCGCCCTCGTCGCCGTCGCCGGCCGCCCTGCGCACGTTCAGGTACCGCTCGCCCCATGGCAACGCCCCTGGCCGCTCGCGCACGAGCTCGGCGGCGCGGGCCTTGAAGGCGCTCCAGCCGAGGCCCAGCTCCTCTATCATCGGCCCCGCGAGCTCGCTCCCGAAGTGCGCGCCACTCGGGTGCAGCACTACCCCTAGCTCCAAGTCCTCGTCGAGCGTCAGGCTCACGAGCGTGCCAGTGGGGGTGCGGCCGCCGAGACCGTAGCTGAATTGCCCTAGGGCGCAGAGCTCGGCGAAGTTGCCCACATGAACGGGTACGCCGAGGCGCTCGGTGAGCTGGCGGCCGAGCGGCAGCTCGTCCATGATGCCAAGCACGACCGAGCGCCTGACGACCCCGGTCCCTGGCCGCACCCGCCCGGGTACGGCCAGGCCGACGGCCAACAGGGGCGCGTCGAGCTGCGGCAGGAGCGCGGCCACCGCGTCCTCCACCGCCCGCAGCGTGGCCGCGGGTCCTGCGCCCGCCAAACCCGTAGAGGTCGAAAGAGCGACCGCCGGCTCCAGGACGTGAACAGCGCTCGTCTCGCCGGCCAGGTCGGCGAGAGCGGCGCTGACGCGCTCGCTGCCGAGGGCCACGCCGATCACCTGGCGCGCCCGAGGGTTGAACGCGAGGAGCGTCGGGCGCTTGCCGCCGCTACCGCTGGCCCTGCCCAGTCCCTCCTCGACGACCAGCCCCGCGTCGATCAGCTCGCCCACGAGGTTGGAGACGGTCGGCTTGGTCAGACCCGTGACCGTAGCGAGCGCGGCCCGCGTGTTCACCTCGCCCTGGTACAGCATCCGCAGTACCAAACGACGGTTGTGCTCCCTGAGCTGCTCGCGGGTGGCCTTGCTCGGGGTCATCGAAGGTCGTCGCCCCTGTAGGGCGTTCCGAGGAGCTTTCCGTGGGGCGTTCGGTCGACCATGTCGAGATCGCAGCCTACCTGGTCCCCGCGCTCGCCCGCAGGCGGCATCCGGCCGGGCGCGCGTCGCGCAGCACCTGCCAGGCAGCCGGGTCCTCTCCCCCGATGCCCCAGATCGCCACGCCGGCGGCCTGCAGGCCGCGGTCGGAAAGGTCCCCGAGCCGTCCCTCCAGGGCGGCGGCATCCGAGACGTAGACGGTCTGGCGCGGCAGGCCCGTCACCTGCAGGTCTGCCACCAGTTCGCCGCTGTCCGGCTCGCGCACCGCGTCCAGCTTGAACTGGTCGATTAGGCGCCGCGTGGCCTCCCAGGTCGTGGCGGCGGCCGGCGGCCGGCCGCGCTTCCAGACGTAGCCGTAGAAGGGCAGTCCGACCTGGAGCTTCTCGGCGCCCACCGCGCTCAGACCGTAGGTGACCACGTCGGCCACCCACGAACGGGGCGCGACGGGTCCGGGCGGCTCGTTGCGGTTCGTGTAGTCGTAGGTCATGACGTTGAAGACGTCTGCGACCGCTGCCAGGCGTGGCCAATCCTGTGCCGCCGCGCTCTGATAGCTCGCCGGCTCGGCCTCTGTCTTGGCGTGGACCGTGACGGAGAGGAGCTTCCCCCGCGCGTGGAGCCCGGCGCCCAGGGCCTCGACGAACTCGCTGAAAGGCTCCCGCGCGGCGAGCGGGAACTCCTCGTAGTCGAGGTCGAGGCCGTCGTAGTCGTTCTCGTCGACGAGCGCCAGGAGCGCCGCCACGTGGGCGCTCCTACGCGGCTCGTTCAGGAACGCGGAGTGGGTGGCGAACACGCTCGGCATGACGACCAGCCCAGCCTCCCGCCAAGCCGCCACCTGCTCGCGCCAGTCGGCGCCGGCGCGCGACAGGATGGCGCCGTCGGCATCGGGCGTGTACCAGAACGGGAAGACCATGTCGACGACGTCCGCGTTGGCTAGGATCGTCTGAAAGCCGCCCGGCTGATCGGACGACGGGTACCAGACGGCGACGCACCAGCTCACGCCCTGCGCCTCGGCCGTCGCCAATGACCCGATGACCAGGGCGAGCACCAATCCGGCACGCTTCGCACGCGCGAGCCCGGCGCTCTTCGCACGCGCAAGCGCGAGCCCAACGCGGTTCGCGCGCGCCGCAGCCGCAAGCCTCACGCCCGCGCTCCCACGCCCTCCGGCAACGCTACCGGCAGGGCGCCCGTGGCCTGGATCCGGCCGCACAGCACGCGTGCCGCGGCCTCGGCCTGCGGGGTGCGGCGGCCGTAGGTGCAGATGGCGCGACCGACATGATCGGCGACCGCGACATCGAGCGGGCTACGCATGGCGACGAGCAGCGGGTCGGCTCCGAGCGCGACGAGGCGCCGCAGGAGCGCAAGCTGCGCCTCGTCGCCGGCGGCGTTGACGGTGGCGACGACGACCTCGCCCGGTTCGCCGGCGGCGGCGCGGGCACCGCGCCACTGCGCCACGCGCGCCACGACCGCGTCGATCTCGCTCGCGCCAGCCCCGCGTGCGAAGCGCACCTCCGTGACCTCCGCTACGTGCGCGCGTAACGCGTCCGCCAGCCCAAGCTCCTGTCCGGAGGTCGTCTCGGCGGGGGTGAGATCGCCCGCACCTACGCTCACGACCAAGACAGAGGCGAGGGACGCGAGGCGCGGCTCGCCGCGCACGGCCGTAACGGCCGCCTCGGAAGTAGCCCGGGCCACCTCGCGGTGGAGTTCCGAGCCCACGACCTTGAGAGGCGGCAGCTCGCGCGGCAGGCGCTCGCGGACCGCCATGACGCGAGCCGAGCTCACGGCGTCGGCCGCGCCGAGGAGGCTCTCGACGATCTCGGCCTGACCTTCCAGGTGTCCGAGGAGGGCGAGGTCAGCGCCCCCGGCGACAGAACGGCGCGCACGCTCCACGCCCGACATGGCGCCGAACGCGTGCATGTCAAGGGCGTCGGTGATGATCAGACCCTCGAAATCGAGTTCGCCTCGGAGCAGGTCGACGAGCACCGCGCGCGAGTGGGTGGCCACCGCGTCCGGGTCGAGGGCCGGGTAGTAGGCATGGCAGGTCATGACGGCGGCCACGCCGGCGGCGAAGGCCGCGCGGAACGGCGCCAGTTCGCGCCTCAGCAGGGTGGCGAGCGGCGCGTCGATCACGGGGGCGCCGTGGTGACTGTCCTGGCGGGTGTCGCCGTGGCCGGGGAAGTGCTTGGCGGTGGCCAGCACGCCCGTCGACTGCATGCCGAGGATGAGTTGAGCTCCGAGGGCACCCGCCAAGTCCGGGTCCGAGCCGAACACCCTGACCCCCATCACGTCGCTCTCCGGACGAGTGGCGAGGTCAAGCACCGGCGCGAAGTTCATGTTGCAGCCGAGGGCGAGGAGTTCCGCTCCGAGCACCACGCCGGTGGCACGAGCGGCGTCCTCCCCCGTCGGCAAGGAGCAACCCGCCGCGACCGCCCCCAACGCCATGTTCCCGGGCAGCTCAGTGGCGCCGTCCGTGACGGCCATGAGCTGACCGCCTTCCTGGTCGATGCCGATGATGGGGGGCGGGAAGCCGCCCTCCTCCGCCGCGGCCATGAGCGAGACGTTCAGCGCCCGCAACTGCACGAGCGAGGCGAAGTTGTACCTGAACAGGCAGACGGCGCCTATCGACCCCCGCCTCAGTCCGTCGAGTACCCAGTCCGGCGCCGTGTGGCCTCGGAAGCTGACCATGCACGGGGCGGCACCGCTGTTAGCCATGGCGCCTAACCTTTCGAGCCCGTCAGGGCGATGCCCTCGGTGAAGTAGCGCTGCGTGAGGATGAAGATGACGAGCACCGGGATCACGAACAGGACGCTGGCGGTCATGATGTCGTGCCACGGGATGGGCGACTCCTGCAGGTTGTTCTTCTGCGCCACGTAGATGGGCATCGTGAAGAGCTCGGCCTTCTGCAGGTAGAGGAGTGGTTGCACGAGGTTGTTCCACTGGCCGACGAAGAGGAAGACCGTCACGGTCGCGATCGCCGGGCGCGCGAGCGGCATGATGATGAGCCACAGCATCTGCAGCGGGTTGGCGCCGTCGATGGCCGCCGACTCATCCAGCTCGCGCGGGAGCGTCAGCATGAACTGGCGTAGCAGGAACACGAGCGAGGCGCCGCCGGCGAAGAAGCCCGGCAAGGTTATGGGGTTGAACGTCCTCAGCCACCCGAGCTCGTAGAAGAGCACGTACTGGGGTACCAGCGTGGCCTGGGCCGGGAGCATGAGCGTGCCGAGCATGAGGGCGAACACGACGTTGCGCCCCGGCCACTGCAGGCGGCTGAAGGCGAAGGCGACGACGGTGAGGCTCGACACGGTGCCCAAGAGCACGACCAGCACGGTGTAGATGCTGTTGCCATAGGCGCGGTAGAAGTTCTTCTCGCCCAACTGCTTCGTGTAGTTGCTCCACTGGGGCGTCTCGGGAAAGATCGAGAGCTGCGCCTGGCTCACCTCGTCGATGGTCTTGAGCGACGTGCCGCCCATCCAGGCCACCGGGAACAGGAAGAAGATGCCGGCTCCGATGAGGATGACGTAGAAGAGGGTGACGGCTGTGGCTTTCCAGCCGCGGCGCCAGAAGGCGCGACGACGCTCCTTGCCTGGCGCGCCGCCCGCGTACGCGGCGGTCGTGGCGGGGATCCCCCCTGTGCTTCCTACCGAGACGTCACTCATAGTGCACCCACCTGCTGTAGCGGAACTGCGCGACCGTGAGCAGCACGATCAGCACCGCGAGGATCCAGCTCGCCGCCGCGCCTTGGCCGATCTCCAGCTGCCTGAACGTGCGGACGAACAGGAAGTATGCGGCCGAGGCGAGGCTCTGCTCTGTCTGCGTGTTCTGGATGATGTAGACGGACTCGAACGTCTGCAGCGCCGCGATGAGTCCGATGACGACGTTGTAGAACATCGCCGGCGAGATCATCGGCAGCGTGATGCGGAAGAACTTCTGCCACCCCGTGGCGCCGTCGACGCTGGCCGCCTCGTACATGCTCCTCGGCACGCCCTTGAGCGCGGCGAGGAAGATGAGCATGCCGGCGCCCGAGCTCCACATCGTGATGAGCACGAGCGAGGGCTTCGACCAGAGCTCGCTGGAGAGCCATAGCGGCACGCGGTTCTTGTCAGGGAACTGCGCTACCACCTGCCGGAAGAGGGAGAAGTGGTGGTTGGCGGCGCCGGCCGCGGCGGACGCGGTGTCGAAGGCCTGGAAGTACCGCACACCGTCGCTGAGCGAGCCGACGGCGAGCAGGCCGAAGAGCACTCCGAGGACTCCGAAGAGCCACTTGCGCGGAGCGTCGCCCAAGCGCGTGTAACCGACCACCGCGCAGGCGAAGACCAGCAACGCCAGCAGCCAGAGGGGCGATGCCGCGTGCTCGGCGAAGCCTGTGCGCAGGTAGTCGAGGTCGTTGACGCTGCGCAGGCTCGTGCGCAGCGTCACGAGGTCGGCGAAGGTGCCGAGGCGGCCGAACACGTGCGGCGCGAAGCTCCCGCCCGTGATGGCGCGCACGCCGAGGACCACGACCAGGATGGCCCCTATGACCTCGACGACCGTGCGGGCGACCTGGCGCCGGGTGGCCTCGGCGGCGGCGAAGACGAGCGCCGCGCAGACCAGCGCGCCGAGCAGAGCCGGCAGGACGTACATGAGGGGGCCGACTGGGTCCGAGCGCGTGACACCGATGAAGAAGGCGTTGAAGCTCTCGACGGCGAAGATGAACGTGCGATAGAGCCAGCCGAACGGCGGGATGAGTTCGGCGAAGCGCTGCAACGAGACGTTGATGAAGCCGCCGTTGCTGGCGAGCATGTAGCGCCATGCGAGCAGGATGGCCGGACCACCGGCCAGGATCACCGGCATGTAGAAGACGAGCCGGAAGAACGGCATGCCCCGCAGCGGCTGCGCCACCATGACGGCCATGGCGAGCGCGGTGAGGATCTGCAGCGGCACGCCGACGAGCGCGTAATAGAAGGAGTTGTACATGGCCTGCATGAAGCGGCGCCCTTGCGCGCCGAGGCCGCCGAGCAGGGTCTTGTAGTTCTCGAGGCCGACCCACTCCATGGAGCGCCCGAGCTTGTAATCGGTGAACGAGTAGTAGAGAGATAGGAGCGCCGGGCCGACCACGAAGATGACGAAGCCGATGAGCCACGGCGAGACGAGCGCGTAACCCCAGAAGACGCGGCGGCGCTGCAGGACGCCGGCCCCGCGCGCGGTGGCGACCGCCTGGGCGAACCGACCGACCAGGTAGCTGCCCACGACGATGAACGCCACGGTGCCTACCGACCAGTAGAAGTTGTGGAGTCTGGCTACGACTGCGGCGTCCACGCTTGCTGGGTCCTTGTCGGGAAGATAGTTCGGGGCCGCCGGCTAACTTGCATGCGCGGCGGCCCCGGTTCGAGGCCTAAGGCTTAGAGGTAGCCGTTGTCCTCGAGGATGGAGTCGTACTCCTCCTTGAGGGCGTTCTGGGTGTCCTCGAGGCTCTGCTGGTCGGACAGGTACATGCTGACCTGCTCGACGATGAGCGGGCGGAGTTCCGCGCTGGCGCGGATGTCGGAGAAGGCGCGGCCGTAGTTCACGGCGGCGTCGAGCATCCGGGTCCAGACGGGGTTGGCGCGCAACTCGTCCCACGCGTCCGTACGGACGGGCGTGAAGCCCGCGACGTTGCTGAGGGCGATGGCGTTATCGCGGCTGCCAATGAACTTCAGGAAGTCGACGGCGAGCTCCTTGTCCTTGGCGTAAGCGGGAACGGAGAGCCAGTCGGTGAAGACCTGGATGAGCGGCTGGCCGTTCGCGCCGGCCGGGTACGGGCCGATGGCGATGTTGTCCCAGAGCGGGTCGGTCGTCGGAGGCATGTTCCACATCGGGAAGATGCCGCTGGCCACGAGGCCGGAAGCGATGGGGTAGCCGCTGATCGGCGGCAGGCCGGCGGTCAGCTCCGTGGGGAGCACGGCCCGGCGCCTGTCGTACATGAACTTGAGGGCTTCCGCCGTCGCGGCGCTGTCGAACGCGCTGCTGCCGTCGGCGTTGTAGAGCTCGCCGCCGGCGCTCCAGATGTAGGCGATGAACTCCTGGGCGTCGAACAGGCCACCGCCGATGTCCATGAAGCCCATCTTCGTCATGGCGTTGTTCTCGACGCCGGAGTTGGCCGCCACGAACGCGACCGAGTCGGCGAACGTGAGGGGCGGGATGGCGCTGGCGTCGGCCGCGAGGTCCGTGCGGAAGAACATGGGGCGCGGGCTCATGAGGAGCGGGAGTCCGACGAAGTGGCCGTCGAACTTGGCGACGTCGAGGGCGGCGGGGAGGAACTGGCCCAGCTCGCTCCAGTCGGAGAGGTACGGGTCGAGGTCGGCGAGCAGGGAGCCGAAGGTGGCCGCGTACTCGGAGCCCAGGTAGACGATGTCGGGACCGTCGCCGGTCGTGATCCAGCCGGCCACGGCCGCGTCGAAGTCGCCCCAGCCACCAGTCAGGATGTCGAGCGTGACGTCGGGGTGGGTCTTCTGGAACTCGGGGAAAGCCGTGTCGCGGAACCAGTTGAGCGTGTCGTCGGTCAGGCCCGTGATGTAGATCTCGAGCGAGCGCTGCGCGTTGACGGTGCCGAGTAGCAACCCGAGCAACGCGATCAGCATAAGGAACTTCTTCTTCATCCTTGCCTCCACTGTCTTCCTTCGTTCAGCGTACTCGCGCACTTCGTACGCCCGTTGGTGACTTTCGCTGCTCGTCGTTCGCGAGCCGGCGCCTTCATGAAACCCTCGAGCCTCGTCACCTCCCTGCGCAGGCCTCACCGGTCCCGTCGGTTAGTAAGGCCAAGTTACTTACTATGCTTGAGACAAGGCTAGAGGGTCGGGGGGCGGTTGTCAAGAGTACGCATTGCCTCACCGAGATTCGAACCGTGGGTGGGGTCGTGGGGCCGTTGACTCATTACTCTTTCCGGCCATGGAGTCCTGGCTTGATCGATCGGGGCGTTCAGGGGTGGTGAATAGGCGCGATTACGCGAAGGCTTTGCGTGATCGTTACCGAAGTAGCGCCTGGAAAACGTAGGGACGGTGACTCCAAGGTCTACTGCTGGGAACCTCAGATTTCGTGTATACGTCGCCACCAAATTTGCCGGAAAAATGGTGACGAGGTAGTCAGCTGAAGTCGGGGTGTCTTGCACCTCTCCAGAAGACCCCAGCGCGGGTACGAACAACCATGCCAATTGACCGGCGCAGCATTCAATCCGTGCCCTCCTTTCGGAGGCGCGCTGGTCGGACTTCTGGTCTCGTTCGGAGTACTTATCCGCTACCCCTATATCGCCATGGCCGTCAAAGGCAAGGAGCGGTACGAGCCGAGGCCTGATACATGACCAGACCCCCGCTGAGACCGGGAAGAGCCGACCCGGAAACCGACGTGTTACGGTCATGCCCATACAAGCTCGCCGGCCACGCCGAGCACGGTTCGCGAGCGCCTCTCGCGAGCGCGGCAACTAGCTTCGGCGACAGCCTGGATGGGGTGGCATGTGACAGTCCAAGAGGCCAAGACCTGGCTGCTAGCTGAGGCCGCCAAGCGCGGCGTTGAACTCGAGGTCCTATCTACCAGCGAGCGCCAGCTCACGCTGGAGGCGCGGGGCGGCAAGCCTTCCGAGGTCAAGTCGTCGACCCGCGCCGGCATCGGCCTGAGGGTGATCGACGGCGGCCGCACCGGTTACGCCTCCACCGAGGAGCTGACGACGGACGCGCTCACGTGGGCGCTCGACGAGGCCGTGGCCAACGCGGCTATCACGCCCGCGGCAGGCGGCGTGCTGCCACATGGCCGCACGCTAGGTCGCACCGACCTACTCGGCGAGGGACTCTCCGCGCCGCTGTCCGACAAGATCGCCACGGCCGTCACCTTCGAGCAGGCCGTCACGACGGACGCGCGCGTGCAAGCCATGCAGTTCGGACGTTACCTGGAGGCAGAGCAGCAGGTCGAGATAGGCTCCACCGCCGGAGTCGACGGCGGTTACCGCTCCGGCCTCGCTCTCTTGCTCGGCGGCATCGTCATGCGCGAGGGCGAGAGCGTCAAGCAGGGCTACCACGTCGACCCGGCGGGCGATTACCACCAGCTCGACCCGGGCCGCACCGCCCAGACCATGCTCGAGCGTGTCGGGAGGCAGCTCGGCGCGAAGCCGCTGAGGACGGGCAGGCGCCGCGCCGTCTTCGAGCCGGAGGTCGTGGCGACCCTCCTGCAGATCCTCTCCTACTCGCTGTCAGGCAAGTCGGTCAGCGAGGGCAAGAGCCGCCTGGCAGGCAGGCTCGGGGAGCGCGTCGCCTCGCCGCTCATAACGCTCGTTGACGACGCCACGCTGCCTGGTGCCCTCGGCAGCCGACCCTTCGACTCGGAGGGCACGCCGAGCACCCGCCTGACGCTCATCGAGGACGGCGTCCTGCGCTCGTTCATGCACAACTCCGTCACGGCGCGCCGCACCGGCCAACCCAACACGGGCCACGCCAGCCGCAGCTATGCGAGCACTCTGGACGTCAGGCCGTCGAACCTCATGCTCCTGCCCGGTACCGGCATCGAGCAGGCGGACGGGGTGCTCGTCATCGACCTCATGGGCGTGCATGCCGGCGCCAACCCCATCAGCGGCGAGGTCAGCGTGCAGGCCATGGGCATCGAGACGGTCGGAGGCGAGTCCCACCCGGTAGACGACTTCGCCATCTCGTTCAACCTCTTCGAGCTCCTCGAGCGCGTGAGCGCCGTTGGAGACGACCCCGAGTGGTCCACCGGGGGCAGCACCATGATCAACGCGCCCAGTCTGTGCGTCGAGGATGTGAGCTTCGCGGGGAGTTGAGCGCCCGGTTCCAAGCACTCCTGAGCTCGGCTCCCCGACACCAAGCCAAGGAGTAACGCCGCCCCGGGCGGTCGACTAACCCTCGGCCACACCAACGGTCTCACCGCGTTCCAACTCTGCATGCGGCTCCGTCCTCTCGACGGAGCCGACCCCCTCGCTTGCGATGGCACCGGTGTTGAAGCGCTTCAAGATAGCCAGCGAGACGAGGGTGATGCAGCCGAGCGTCAAGCCCGCGGTGGCGAAGCCGAAACGGAACGACGTAGCGGCCACCACCACCCCGCTCAGCATCGGGCCGAAGATCTCGACCGTGCTGTTGAACGACAGACGCAAGCTGAGTGCGACCCCGCGGTCGCGTAGCGGCACGTGCGAGGCGACGGACACGATGCTCAACGGGAAGGCGATCCCGGTACCGAACCCGACGACGACGGCCAGCACGGCGAACGCGGCCACGCTCTGGGCGATGGAGAGCAGGCCGATACCTACGGCCACGGCGACCATCGACGTGACGAGCGCGTTGCCGGCACCGCCGAGCAGGCGGATGACTACGGGCATGGCTGGTCGGATGAGCACTGAGGTGAGCGAGCCGAGGCTGACGAGCGAGCCGATGACCGTGGCCGACATGCCCATCCCCTCGAGCATCACCGGCAGGAAGGCCTCGCGCATCGTCAGGGCCATGAACACGCCCGCGCTCGTGAGCACGGCCATCTGCAACCCGGCGTTCCTCAGCGTCGAACTGACCGCGCCCTTGCGCAAAGGGCTGGGGCGGAAGCGGCCGCCAGACACGCGCGGTGCAGCCTTGGCCACCCGGTAAGCCAACAGCGTCGCCACCAGGATGATGGCGAACATGGCAACGAAGCTGACGCGGTAGCCGGCCCCATCGATGATGGCGCCGACCACGACCGGACCCACCATGCGCCCGCCGGCCAGCCACGTGGACTGGACGCCGAAGTTGCTCTCGTGCGATCTGCCGTTGGTGAGCGACGCCACGAGCGACTGCGATGCGAGCGTGAACACGAGCACGAAGAAGCCAAGCAGGAGCCGCGAGACCGCGAGTGCACCGATACCCGGGAACAGGATCACGACGAGCGGCGACAGGAGCAGGCCAGCGATGCCAAAGAAGAAGGAGCGGGCCACGCCGATGGCATCGATCCACCGACCGACCTGCAGAGCGAAGATGACCGGGAAGATCCCCGGCAAGGCCATGAGTAGCCCGAGCCACTGCGCCTCTACGCCGAGGCTCACGGCGTAGAGCGGCGTCATCACGGCCATCATGCTGGAGGCCGCCGTGAGGAAACCCGAGGCAAGGCATTGGTAGAAGAACGATCTAGATGCTCGCATCGCGCGGTCGTGAAGTCGCGTGCCGGCGCCACTCTTGGCGGTACGCGCGGCCCCACCGCCGGACTTCCGGCACAGGGTAACCCGGGGGCGTCGTCACCGGCACGGCCGGGGCCCGTGCCGGTAGTCACTCTGACGGTAGGCGCCCATCGGCAGGAGCCCGGGCGTGAGACGCGGGTCACATCGGAGTGAGCCTAGAATCGACTGGTGAGCGAGCCTTGGAACACCCCCACGGACGGCGACCCCGCGACGGCAGCATGGCTGGACGGCCTCATGGCTTGGCGCGAGCAGCGCGCCGCGAGCCTGGTCGGTCCGCACGGTTGGTGGTCGATCACGTGCCTTGAGTGGCTCGAGGAGGGTGAGAACACCGTCGGAAGCGCCGCGACCAGCACGGTCAGGCTGGCCGAGCGCTTCCCCGCCGAGGCGGCCCGCGTGGTCGTCACGCACGAGCGTGCGACCGTGGTTCCGGCGCCCGGCGCAGACCTGCTGCTCGGCGGGGAGCCGTTCACCGACCAGCTCACCGTTGAGGGCGACGTAGCCTTCCTCGCGGGGGACCGGCCGGCGGCCCGGAGCCTGGGAGCCGCTGCGGCCTCTGGCCCGCAGCCGGCGCGCGTCAGCGTGGTGAAACGTGGCGACCTCTGGGGCGTGCGGGTGCACGACCCGGTCGCGGCCGAGCTGAAGAGCGTCGAACGCGATCTCGCCTGGTTCGACCCGGCGCCCGAATGGGTGCTCAAAGCCGAGTTCCTCCCTCCGGAGACGTACGAGGAGGTGCCTGTCAGCAACGTCATCGGTCAGGTGAGCATGCACCGCGTGGCGGGGCGGGCACGTTTCGTGCACGAAGGCCGGAGCCACACGCTCCTCGCTACCGAGGCCGGCGACGGACGCCTCTTCATCAACTTCCGCGATGCGAGCAACGAGGACCTCGACGCTGCCGGCGAGGGCCCCACCTCCTACTCGGGTGGGCGGTTCCTGACGACGGACGCTCCGGTGGACGGGCGCGTGACCCTCGATTTCAACCGAGCCAACCACCCGCCCTGCGCGCACACCCCGTACGCCACCTGTCCGATGCCTACTCCTGGCAACAAGCTGCCCTTCGCCGTGACGGCGGGCGAGAGGTTGGCCCGAGACTAGGTCCGCCGCAGTCGCCGCGGCGTACCCTGGGGCGACCAAGGAGGAACATGAGCCCCTCTGCAGCAGCCACGCCGACCGCCATGCGCATCGATACGCTCGACACCCCGTGCGTGGTCGTCGACCTAGACATCGCCCTACGGAACATCAGGCGCCTCCAGGCGTACCTGGACGAGCACGGCATCGCGAACCGCCCGCACATCAAGACGCACAAGCTGCCCCTCCTCGCGCATTGGCAGGTCAGCGAGGGCGCGCGGGGCATAACGGTCCAGACCGTCGGCGAGGCGGAGGTCATGGCGGCGGCCGGCCTGGACGACATCCTCATCACCTACGACGTCATGGGCCCCGAGAAGGTGCGGCGCCTCGCCCAGGTGGCCGCCCTGGCCAACGTGCGCGTCGCCGTGGACAACGAGGTCGCGCTGGACGCCGTCGCGAGCGCGGCTGCTCTGGCCGACCGGACGATCGGCGTGCTCATCGAGTTCGAGTGCGGCAAGAAGCGCCAAGGCGTGGTGACGCCAGAGGAGGCGGTGGCGCTGGCGCGCTCCGCCGCCGAGCGGCCGAAGGTCGAGTTCCTAGGCCTACTCACGTACCCCAACTCGGACGCGGTGCCGGACTTCGTGACCAAGACCCGCGAACTGCTCGAGCAGGCGGGCCTCGAGCTTAAGGTCGTGTCTGTCGGCGGTACGCCGGGCGTCTGGCAGTCGCACGTGCCCGGCGTGGCTACCGAACACCGAGCCGGCACGTACGTCTACAACGACCGCAACAGCGTGGCGGCGGGCTCGGCCACGCTCGACGATTGCGCCCTGCACGTCCACGCGACGCTGGTGAGCAAGCCAACGGCAAGCCGTGGCGTGATCGACGCCGGCTCGAAGACCCTGACGAGCGACCTCTTCCGCGGCGACCCCGCCGGCGGCTACGGCCACATCCTGGAGTACCCCGAGGCTGTCATCTGGCAGCTCTCCGAGGAGCACGGCGCCGTCGACTTCTCGGCCTGCGCGCGCAAGCCAGTGATCGGCGAGCGGCTGCGCGTGGTGCCGAACCACGTCTGCCCCGTCTCGAACCTGCACGACGAGGTGTACGCGCACCGCGGCGGCGTGGTGACCGCCGTGTTGCCGGTGGCGGCGCGGGGGAAGACGCGGTGAGCGGGGCCGCGGAGGACGCGGGTCGAGAGGACGCGATCGCTCCCGCTCCGGAGGAGACGAAGCGCGGAGCCCGAGCCGTACCTACGGGCGGCGCTCCCGCCATCACCGTCGTGCGCGCCGCCGCTACGCACCGCGCGGCCTGGGAAGTCCTGTACGCCGGCTACGCGGACTTCTACCGCAAGGCGCAGACGCCGGAGATGCGCGAGCGCGTGTGGAACTGGATCCATGACCAAGCCAACGAGGTGGAATGCCTCCTCGCACTGGACGCCAACAGCAAGCCCATCGGCCTCGCGCACTTCCGCGAGTTCGCGCGTCCGCTCGATGCCTCGAGGGGTGGCTATCTGGACGACCTGTTCGTAGCCGCCACGGCGCGAGGTAGCGGCGCCGCGCAGGCGCTCTTCTACGCTTTGCGAGACGAGGCGCGCCGCCGCGGTTGGACGGTCGTGCGCTGGATCACGGCGGACGACAACTACCGGGCGCGCGGACTGTACGACAACGTCGCCACGCGCACGCCGTGGCTTACGTACGACATGACGCCGTGACCCGCCAGCGCTGGCGAGACCGGCGGACCCCCTTCGACACAGCCGCCTGAACTGGCCAAGCATTACGATGACGGCGTTCGCAACGTTGCCGGTGCTACGCACCGGAAGAGGAGTGGCGCCGCGATGCCCAACGTCGTCGGCCGGGAGCAAGAACTTGACCGCCTGATGAGCCTGCTCGAGCAGGCCATTGGCGGTGCCGGACAGGTGGTGCTCGTGTCCGGCGACGCCGGTTCGGGCAAGTCGACCCTGCTCAAGGCCTTCGCGGAACTCGCCGAAGAGGCACACGACGAGCTGCTGGTGGTGAGCGGCACGTGCGACCCTCAGACCGGACCCGCGAACCCTTATCTCCCGTTCCAGGAGATCCTCGAGCAGTTGAGTGGCGACGAGGAGGCGCTGGTAGCCAAGGGCGCTGTCACGCCTGCGACCGGCGCGCGCCTGAAGCGCTTCGGCGTGGCAGTCGGAGAGACCCTAGTCGACTTCGCGCCCGACCTCATCGGGGTGCTCGTACCAGGCGCGACGCTGATGGCGAAGCTCGGCAAGTACGTGGCGGGCAAGTCGCGCTGGGGCGACAAGCTGCGCAAGAAGCTCGACTCCACCTCGACCGAGCCGCCCAGGTCCCTCGACGCCAGCCAGATATTCGAGCAGTACTCGAACGTCATCAAGCGCCTTAGCGAGGACGCGCCTCTGGTCCTCCTCATCGACGACCTACAGTGGGCCGACACGGCCTCGCTCGGACTCCTCTTCCGGCTCGCCAGGCGCCTCGAAGAGGCCAGGGTGCTGCTCATCGGGGCCTTCCGGCCGAGCGACGTCGCCCTCGGGCGCGGCGGGGAGCGGCACCCACTCGAACAAACCATCGCGGAGCTGAAGCGTTACAGAGGCGACATCCTCGTCGACCTCGACGCGGCGACCGCCGAGCGCGGCCTAGAGTTCGTGACCGCGCTCCTGGCCGCCGAATCCAACCACCTTGGGCAGGAGTTCGCCGAGGCGCTGCACCGCCATACCGGCGGCCACCCGCTCTTCACGGTCGAGCTCCTGCGCGCCTTGCAGGAACGCGGTGAACTGGTACGCGGCGCGGACGGCGCCTGGATCGCCCCGGCAAACCTCGAATGGGGAGCGCTCCCTTCCAGAGCGGAAGGCGTCATCGAGGAGCGGCTCGGCCGCCTGGAGGGAGAGGCCGCGCGTAGTCTGACGATCGCGAGCGTCGAGGGTGAGCGTTTCACAGTCGAGGTGCTGGCGCGCGTTCAACCGCGCGATCCGAGGGAGCTCGTGCGGGAGCTCGGCGAGACGCTGCAGAAGCGTCACCGACTCGTGGCGGCCGACGGCCTCGAACGCGTGGACGGCGGCCGGCTGTCGCACTACCGCTTCGCCAACAATCAGGTCCAGGCGTACCTGTACAGGCGGCTCGACGAGGTGGAGGCGTCTTATCTCCACGAGGACGTCGGCAACGCCCTCGAGGCCTTGTACGGTCAGCGCGCTCCGGAAGCCGCGCTACAGCTGGCGTGGCACTTCGACCTGGGAGGAGTACCAGACAAGGCGCGCCTCTACCTGAGGTACGCGGCGGACCAGGCGGCACGTTCTTTCGCGAACGACGTCGCACTCGAGCATTTCGCGCGTGCCCTCGAGCTGGAGCCGGGACCAAAGGAGCGGTTCGAACTGTTGGCCGGACGGGTCAAGGTCTACGAGCTCGTCACCCGCCGCCAAGAGTTGCAGGCCGACCTGGACGAGATGGACCGCCTCGCGGAGCTCCTAGGCTCCGCCACGGCCAGGGCCACGGTTCTATTGCGCCGTTCGTCGTTCGAAGCGAAGCTTGGGGTCAACGAGCTGGCGGTCCAGCACGCAGCCGCGGCAGCGGAAGCGGCGCTTGAAGCCGGCGACCAGGCGGCCGAGGCAGACGCTACTTTGCTCCTCGGCCGGGCCCTGACCTGGACCTCACGCCCGGACGAGGCGCGCGCGACCCTGCTCCGCGCCGCCGAGTTGGCCACGGCACTCGGCGATGGCGGACGCCTCGGCGCCTGCTACACGAACCTCGGCATCGTCAGCGACCTGAGCGGCGACCGCGCGGCCGCACGCGACTACTTCCTCGAGGCTCAGACCACTTTCCTCGCGGCCGACGACCTTGACGGGGTCTCCGGCGCGCTGAACAACCTGGCCATCACCTGGTGGCGCGACGGCGACCTGGCCGAGGCCGAGCGGCTCACACGCGAGGGGCTTGAGCTAAACCGCCGGGTGGGCAACCTGGACGGGCAGGCGAAATCCTTGGCCAATCTAGCCATGCTGCTGAACGACCAAGGTCACCACGCCGAGTCCGCCAACCTCGCCCGCGAGTCGCTCGAACTCAGCCGCGAACTCGGAAGCACGTACAACCTGACCCGCACGCTCGGCGTGCTGGCCAGCGCGCTGAACGCTCAAGGTTTCCACATGGGCGCGCGCACGGCGTTACTCGAGGGGCTCGAGGTCGACCGCGCCGTCAATGACCGCCAGGACGAGTGCTTCCAGTTCGCAGGTTTGGCGTTCACGGCCATGGAACTCCGCGACTACGAGGAAGCGGAAGCGCGCCTCGCAGAAGGCCTCCGCTTGGCCACAGAGGTAGGTGAGCTGAGCGCCGAGCGTTGGCTGCTCAACACCAAGGCCGCGCTGTCGCTCGCGCTGCGCGACACCGAAGCTTGCATCGCCTCCGCCGAGGCCGCGCGGACCCTGGCCGTGCGGCTCGACAGCACGGCGGCAGCGGGTGCCGCCCTCTTGCTCATCGGTCGCGCCAAGCTCGCGGCGAGCGACCCTATGGGGGCGCTGACGGCCTACGAGTCGGCCAGGGCTCTTCTCGCCACGGAAGCCCCGCCTGACCTCGCGATCGGCCTAGCCTCCGTCTACGCGGCGCTTGGCGACACCGTGGCCGCTCTGGCCGCCCTGGAGCCCCACCTCGAGCGGCTGCTGAGCACGTCCCTAGACGGGGTTCCCGACCGTTTCAGCTCTTTCGCGGACGCTTGCGAGGTGTTGCGGATGACGGCAGACCCGCGCGCCGAGCGGCTCCTCGCCAACGCCCGCGCCACGAGGGACTTGGTGGCGGCGCGGATCGAGGACGTGGAAGTGCGGCGCACGTTCCTCGAGAGGCTACCTGCAGCGGGCGACCGCCGCGGCTAAACGCTGGGCCGTACCGCCGCTCGGGCGCCCTTCGGGACGCGGGCGGACATCGTGGCTAGACCAGCGGACATCGTGGCTAGACCAGCATGCCCTACACCGTGACACCTTCCGTGACCGTTGAGACACCCCTCCTTCATCGCTCGGCGCTAAGCTTACGGGCGCTTCGGGTACGTGCCGCCGAGCCTCCCTGATGGCAGGCGGCCCTGCCCGACAGGCGCGCTGCCAGCGCCGAGGCTCGGCAGCGGACCCTGGCCGCTAGGGCCAGCCGCCCGCAGCAGCCAAGACATGCAGCCAACACCGGCCGGGACCCCGATGACGCGGTTCGTCAGGGAGAAAGCCGGCGATCATGCAAGTAAGCATGCGGTCCTCGTGGCGGTTCCTACGCTTGGCGCTGCTTGCCCTCGTCTCGGGCAGCCTGGCCTGGGCGCAGGACGCCTCCTCGATAGCGGTCGATTCGTTCACAAGCGACTTCTCGGCCATGGCGGCCCTGACGGAGCTGGCAGCCCAAGGCCAAGGGAAGGTCGGCGTGCTCCTGCCGGAGACGACGACCTCGGCCAGGTACACAGCGTTCGACGAACCGTTCCTCAAGCAGGCGTTCCATGCGGCGGGCGTACCCGACGCCGACGTGATCATCACCAACGCGCAAGGCAGCGAGTCGACGCAGCTCACGCAGGCGCAGGCCGCCATCACCCAGGGCGCAACGGTGCTCCTAGTCGACCCCATCTCCTCGGGCGTCGGGGCCTCCATCGAGCAGTACGCGCTCGACCACGGCGTCAAGGTCATCGACTACGACCGCCTGACCCTCGGCGGCTCGCGCGCCTACTACGTGAGCTTCGATAACGTGCAGGTCGGCAAGCTCATCGGCGACGGCTTCGTCGCGTGCGTGCAGGCGTGGGGCGTCTCCGACCCGCACGTCCTGATCATGAACGGCGCCCCGACGGACAACAACGCCACGCTCTTCGCGCAGGGCTACCACTCCGTCGTAGACCCGCTCGTGAACGCCGGCACGTACACGCTCGTCGGCGAGCCGGCCGGCACGTGGGACCCCGCCCAGGCGCGCACCACCTTCGAGGGCCAATACACGGCGCATAGCGACATCAACGCGGTGATCACCCCCAACGACGACAACGCCAACGCCGTCATCTCGTACCTCAAGACCCTGGGGGTGCCGGTCAAGACGTTCCCGACCACCGGCCAGGACGCCACCGTGCAAGGCCTGCAGAACGTCATCGCCGGCTACCAGTGCGGCACCGTCTACAAGCCCATCAACCTCGAGGCGCAGGCCGCGGCGGCCCTGGCCGTCTTCCTGCGCGCGGGCGTCACGCCGCCCGAATCGCTCGTGAACGGCGTCACCAACGATTCGGAGGCGAACGCGGACGTGCAGTCGGTCCTCCTCACCCCGATCTGGGTCACGCCAGGGAACATGGCGGACACGGTCGTGAAGGACGGCTTCCAGAAAGCGGCTGACCTCTGCGCCGGGCTTACCGACGAGTGCAAAGCCGCCGGGATCGGGCAGTAGGGCGACGAGGTGAGTGACGAGTCGGCTCGGCGACCATTTGGAGCGGCTGCCGAGCCGCTCCTGCGCCTGGTGGACGTGCGCAAGCGCTTCGGCGCCGTGCACGCAATGCGGGGCGTCGACCTCGCCATCCCGGCCGCCCGGGTGACGGCGCTGGTGGGAGACAACGGGGCGGGCAAGTCCGTCACCGTCAAGGTCATCGCCGGCACGCACCTGCCGGACGAGGGGCAGATGTTCTGGGAGGGCCGCCCCGTGCGGCCGCGCACGCCGCGCGAGTCGGCCGACCTCGGCATCGAGGTCGTCTACCAGGACCTGGCGCTATGCGACAACCTCGACGTGGTGCAGAACATGTTCCTCGGCCGCGAGTCGGTGAGGCGCGGCTTCCTGGACGAGGACGCGATGGAGCGGGCGGCCATGCGCACGCTCGCCGACCTGCAGGTGACGACCGTCCAGTCCGTGCGCCTGCCGGTCGCCTCGCTGTCCGGTGGCCAACGCCAGTCCGTCGCGGTCGCGAAGGCCGTGATGTGGAACTCCAAGCTCGTCATCCTCGACGAGCCGACGGCCGCCCTCGGCGTCGCCCAGACGCGTCAGGTGCTGAACCTTGTCAGGCGCCTGGCCGAACGGGGCCTCGGGGTCCTCCTCATCTCCCACAACCTCACGGACGTCTTCGCCGTGGCCGACCGGATCGCCGTCATGCGCCTCGGCAGGGTGGTCAGCGAGGGGCCGACCGCCGACACCGACGTGCAGACGGTGGTGGAGCTCATGACCACGGGGAAGGCGCGGGCAGCATGACGACCAACACGGGCGCCCAATCGGACGCCGCCGTCCAGGACGCCGCCGAACTCGAGAGGGGCCCTGTCCCCGATGCGACCGGCACGCCTGAGACCCGTACCCAGAGGCGCACGACGGGCGCTGGCGGCACGAACGTCCTGCCCGTGCTGATCGGCGTCATCGTCATCGCCATCATCTTCCAGTCGCTCAACGATCGCTTCCTATCGACGGGCAACCTCGTCAACCTCTTCGTGCAGGCGTCCGTCTTCATGCTCATCGGGATGGGCGAGGTGTTCGTGCTCCTCCTCGGCGAGATCGACCTCTCGCTCGGCTACGTGGCCGGTATCGGCGGGGTGATCGTCACGGAGCTCGTCCAGGCGCGCACGGGCTGGCCCTGGTGGTCGGCCGTTATGACGGCGCTCCTCGCCACGGGCGCCATCGGGTTCCTGCAGGGCAGTCTCGTCACGCGCCTGCGGCTCCCGTCGTTCGTGGTCACACTTGCCGGCCTGCTCGGCTGGCAGGGCGTGATGATCATCATCCTCGGAACGGGCGGCACGATCCCCATCCCGAACGCGACCATCAACGGCATCGCCAACGGCACCATCCCGCCGCTCGCGGGTTGGTTGTTGGTCGCCGTCGTCGCCGTGGTCTACGCCGCCATCACCGTCAGGGGCGATGCGAACCGGCGCCTCACGGGCGTAGCCGCGCCACGGCCTTCGACCACGGTCCTGAACGTGCTCGGCGTGGTCGCTGCCGCCGCCGTCATCGCGCTACTGACCAACGCGAACCGAGGGGTCGGACCGTACACTCTGCGCGGGATGCCTTACGTGATCCCCCTGGTGTTCGCGGTCCTCCTGTTATGGTCGACCGTCCTCACGCGCACGCGCTTCGGGCGCTACGTCTACGCCATCGGCGGCAACGCCGAAGCGGCTCGGCGCGCCGGCATAGCGCTCGGGTGGGTCCGCACGCTCGCGTTCACGTTCGCCGGCATGACGGCCGGGGTGGGCGGCATCGTGTACGCCTCGCGCCTGCGCTCCATGTCGACGAGCTTCGACGGCGGCACCATCGTCCTGTACGTAGTCGCCACGGCCGTAATCGGAGGCACGAGCCTCTTCGGAGGGCGCGGGCACCCGCTGCACGCCGTGCTCGGTGGGGTGGTGATCGCGGCCATCGTCAACGGCATGGCGCTCCTTGGCCTCAGCGCGGCCATCCAACTCATCGCGACCGCCATCGTTCTGCTCGCGTCCATCTTCGTGGACGTCGTGATCAGGCGCCGCGGGGCGGCCGGTTGAGCGGTCCTCAGATGGGCTTCGCGCGCCTCTCGGCCCGGGGCCTCGCGAGCGGCACTCGACCAACCGGCGCCCTACTGGACCACTCGCACGGTCAAGCCGTCGATGCCCTCGAAATCGTCAGGGTTGGCGGTGTAGACGGGCAACCGATTGGCCAGCGCGATGGCAGCGATCATCGCGTCGTAGCTCCGCGCTTTGACCTTACGGCCGCCCCTCCTCAGGGAGGCAGCGACCTGACCGAAAGCCCTGGCGGCACCCGCATCGAACGGCAGCGGCTCGAAGTCGGCCTCGGCCTGCTGCAGTACCAACTGCCTGGCGGCGCGCTCCTGCGGGGTCGTCGCCACCAACGGCGCTACCGAGAGTTCGGCCAGCGTGATGGCCGAGATCAGCGGGCGCTCCGGTAGGTCTTCTTGCACAAGCTGCGGAAGCCGGATGACCACGCTCGTGTCAAGCAGCCCAACGGCATCTGCGGCCGCGGTCGGCGAGCGCACGTTGCTCATAACGCCGCATCCAGCACGCGGTCGAGGTCTTCGCGCAGCCCGCCGAGGTCCAGCGTAGGAAGCGCCCGCCACCTCGCCAGCAGAGCGGCCTTCTCCAGAGCGGCCGGCTTCAGAGGCTTGAGGACGGCGACGGGGCGCCCGGATTTCGTGACGACGATCTCCTCCCCGGCCTGCACGCGCTCCAGCACGCTGCCCCCGTGGTTGCGCAGTTCTCGGACACCAACGGCGTTACCTGCCACATCGCAATGTATCACAAGTGAGACGATGATCCGGTCGTTCGTATGTACGCCTCTCGGACGGCCAGCGCGACTAGAATCGCGTGGTGTACGAAGACATCCTTCCCCAAGACGTAGCCGGCTGGCGCGAGCGCGGCGCCCAGGTGGTCGACGTGCGCGAGCCGTGGGAGTTCGCCGCCGGACACCTGCCCGACTCCACGAACATCCCCCTGGGCGAGTTCGTGGCGCGCCTGGATGAGCTGACTGCCCCGCTGGTGCTCGTGTGCGCCAGCGGTTCGCGCTCCGCCTCTGCCGCGGCCTACCTGGACCGCCGCGGCTTCGGCGAGGTCGCCAACCTGGATGGCGGCGTTCATCTATGGGAGGACATGGGGCTCGAGCTGGAGAGGTGAAGGTCGCGCGCCGGACCACCCTTAGCCCCGAGGAGCCCCTCTCACCAAGCGCCGGTTCGTGAGCCGCCACCGTGTGGCGCGCGGGCCGTGCGATGGGTCGCTCGGTACCCTTGCGCTCAGTACCCTTTGGCGCGGTCCACGACATTGAGGAGCGGCTCGCCTCGCAGCAGCCGCCTCACGTTCTCGCGCACGAAGGCGTCGGCGCCAAGCGGCCGTCCGCCGGCGGCGTGCGGCGAGATGATCACGTTCGGCAAGGCCCAGAGCGGCGACGACGCCGGGAGCGGCTCCTCCGAGAACACGTCGAGCGCCGCACCGCCCAGCTCGCCGGCCTCGAGCGCACGCACGAGAGCGGCCTCGTCGATGCCGTTGCCGCGCCCGACGTTGACGACCCAGGCGTGACGGGGCAGCAGCTGCAGCCGTCTGGCGTCCAGCGCGCCGGATGTCGCGTCCGAGGCGGGCAGGATCATCACCAGCGCGTCCGTATCGGGCAATAGCCCGTCCAGCCCGTCAGGGCCGACAACCGGATAACCGTTGCGGGTCCCCGGAGCCGTGGCTACACCTCTCACCCTGGCTCCGAGGGCAGTGAGCATGGGCGCGAGCCTGGCGGCGATGCTCCCGAAGCCCCATATCGTCACGTTGGAAGCGTCCAGGGTCGTGAAGACAGCGGGGTTCCTATCGGGCTGGGCGCCGCCCAGCTCGCCGGACCACCGGCGCTCGTGCTGAGCGTCACGCATGAGGTGAAGCCGACGCGCGGCCGCCAGGAGGAGCGCGACCGTGTGCTCAGCCACGGGCTGGTCGTGCAGCCCGCGGCCGTTGCAGATGGGCACATCCTCGGCGAAGCCGGCGGCCACGAGCGTGTTGGCGCCGGCCATCAGGCCTTGGACCAGCTTGACCTCGTGGAGGTCGGTCGCCGCCTCCGCAAGCCGAGACGGCGGGTTCAGCCAGGCGACGAGGACCTCGGCGTCGCGCTGCTCGGTGGGAACGCGCCGCAGCGGGTCGTACGGCACGTACTCGACGCCCATATCCCGCCTCGAGAAATCGAACGTGGCGTTGGTCGGGAACAGGACCTTCGTGGCGGCTACCTCTGCCGGACTTAGGCGGCCTGCGCGGCGCGCGCTTCGATGGTCTGCGCGATCGCGTCGAGGTCGAACTCGTCCGGCTTCGTGTAGATGCGCTCGCCGTCGACGTCGATGGTGAAGATGCCGCCGGAGCCCGTCTTGAGCATGACGCCATCGATGCGCTGACCGAAGCGCTCGAGAAGGGACTTCTGGACGTCAAGCGCGCGCGGCAGATGCCCGCACGGGACGCAGTACTGGATCTGGACGGTGGGTTTGGGCATGGTGTTTCTTCCTCTCGTCGTTGGCGTTGCCACTACAGGATAGTTGGCCAGAGCCGAACGTCGAGGCAGTCCGGCGACAGTAACTACTGGCAACAGTGCGCCCCGTACTTCATGGCCCTGGGTCACGCGTCGACAACAGGATGACGGGTATGCCAACTCGTGCGCGACTCGTAAGCGTGCGCGACCCGCAGCAGCGTGGCCTCGTCGAAGTGCCTGGTGGCCAACTGCAGGCCTAACGGAAGCCCGTCCGGGTCGAAGCCGCACGGGACGGACAGCGACGGATGACCCGAGAGGCTGAACACCC
>JBDZVI010000160.1:0-1791 GCA_040255585.1 Deinococcaceae bacterium | reverse complement strand
GCACACGTAATGCGCGTCCAGCGAGGCGGCATTCGCCGCCGAGGCTGATGCGCCAAGCGCGATGGTGGCCGCGCCGGCAGTGGCTATTGCCACCGCTCTGCGCAGCCGGGATGAGCTGAGCTGCACTTCCCCTCCTCCTCAGGCGAGCGGGCTTTTCCAGAGCCGTCGCCGTTTCTCGATGTCCGGCGAACGATCGCGGCCTTTAGCGGACGGAGCAACCCGGTACCTCCCCAAAGGCGGCGCTACCTGCCGAGAACAGGCCGCTTTCCAGGGGATTTCTGTGTCGACGACGTGCGTCCGCGCGCAGGACGCCCGAGTGGCACGACTGGCGACCTTTCCGCCTCTTAAACGCCGTCGCCCCCCGCCGCACGAGGCGACGGGGGGCAACGAACCGGCGTCTGGGGGGGGCCAGACGCTCTGCGATCAGGCCTTCGGCGTGAGGGCCAGGTCGATCGTGTTGCCGGGGACGGCGGTGAGCGCGCTCAGGATCGAGGTCATGAGACCGCAGTCCTTCAGCGCGGGGAGCGTGTACTCACCGTGCACCGAGCCACCCTCGAGCGGGTTGAAGAACTTGCCCGACTGCGAGGCCAGGTTGATGTCAACCGGCTTGGTCGTCTGGCACTTCTTGCCACCGGCGATCGGAAGGAACCCGAAGGCCTTCGACACCGGGATCTTGATGGTCAGGCTCGAGTGCGCCTTCATGATGCCGTTCTGCAGCGTGCCCGTGGTCTGGCCGACCGGGACGAACGACAGCTTGGCCGTGACCGGGAGGAACCCGAGGATCTTCAGGTTCGCGGTCGTGTCCTGCATCGACAGGTTGGCGGTGAAGGTGCCCGTCGAGAGGAGCATCTTCGCGTCGATCTGGCCGGTGAGCGGCGCGCTGCCGTTGCCGCCCTTGATGAACGTCGAGCCCTTGGCCGCGTAGCTGATGGCCACCGGCTGCTCGACCGCCTGCGGCTGCGTCTTCACCGTCGCCGCACCGCTGGCCGCCGAGACGTTGCCCGCGGCGTCCTTGGCCTTGACCGTGAACGTGTACGACGTGTCAGCCGTCAGGCCGCTGATCGTGGCCGTCGTGCCGGTGACCGAGGCGACCTTGCTGGCGCCCTGGAACACGTCGTAGCCCGTGACGCCGACGTTGTCGGTCGACGCGGCCCAGTTGAGCGTGATGCTGTTGCTCGTCGAGGTGCCCGTCGGGGTGCCCGGAGCGCTCGGCGCCTGGGTGTCAGCCGCCTTGGCGGTCCGGAACGACGTCGCGTCGCTGGCCGCCGAGAGCTGGCCCGCGTCGTCCTTGGCCTTGACCGACACGCTGTAGGCCGTGTCCTCGGTCAGGCCGGTCAGCGAGATGCTGTTGCCGGTGACGTCGGCGACCTTCGTGCCGTTCAGGGAGACCTCGTAGCCGGCGACGCTGTGGTCGTCGGAGGAAGCGCCCCAGGTGACCGTGGCCGTCGTCACGCCGATGTTGCTGACGGCCGGCGTGCCCGGCTTCGTCGGCGGCGTGTCCGGGATGACCTGGTCCTGCGTCGTGAAGGACGTGGCCGGGCTGGCGTCGGAGAGCTGGCCCTTCGTGTCCTTGGCCTTGACCGTGACGCTGTAGGTCGTGCTCGGGTCGAGGCCCGTCAGCGACGCGTTCGTGGCCGTCGTGTCGGCGACCTTGTTGCCGTCGACGTAGACCTCGTAGCCGGCGACGCCCTTGTCGTCGGTCGAGGCGGCCCAGGAGACGTCGGCGGAGGTCTCAGCGACGTTCGAGACCGACGGCTTGCCCGGGATGGTGGGCGGGTTGTCGACCGCGTC
>JBDZVI010000159.1:0-1794 GCA_040255585.1 Deinococcaceae bacterium | reverse complement strand
CGGCCTTCCTGGACGCCCACGCGGCCGTCTCCAAGCCCGTGATGGACCACCCCTCCGTGGGGTGGTCCGGGGCATCCTCGGGGCGCAGGGCTGCGTTGAGTCGGTCCGTGAGGTCACTCACGCCACGACCTCCGCGTGAGCCTCGGCGGTCATCCGCCGGTCGACCTGCCAGGCGTCCAGCATCGCCGCCATCTCGTCATCCGAGTGATTCAGCAGCATGTTCGCTTCGTCCAGCGTCAAGTCTTTGCTCGACGCCAAGGGCCGACCAACCATGTCAGAGATGAACGCGCGGAAATGGTCACGCTGGCCGTTAGTCACACCGATGTTCGTCGCCACCGTATGCAGCCGCCTGAGTTGCGCAGCCGTGATCGGACGCACGTCGAGGCTCGGCTGTGTCACCTCGGCGTCGATGGGGTCGCTCTCCAGGTCCTCGAACTGCAGGCCGTCACCTTCGCTGATCACTTCGGCTGAGAGGCGCTTGGCCGGGGTCGATTGAGGGGGCTCCTGGTAAGCTTTCGCGCCCGGGATCGACTCGACCTCGCTTTCGTCCAGCATCCCGAGGCCGACCATGGAGAGGGTCACGCGCCGCTTGGCCTTCGTGATCGCCTTCATGATCGCGTTCGCTTTTGCCTCGCCTTTCAGGTTGGCTAGGGGTACGGCGCCGGTGTCGCTGTCGATTCGGCCGCTGCGGTCCTTTGCGGTGGCCGTGACGACGACAAGGTCGTCCTGCAGTAGGGTGTCGAGGCGCTCGATGCTGATGCCGTGCACGTTCCGTAGTTGGTCCGTGGCGCCCTTGAGGGCGTACAGGCGCAGCTTGCCGTTGAGGTGGATGTACTCGAACGGTTTCGTGAGGGGGTTGAGTCCCACGGATTCGCAGACGGCCTTGTAGTACTGCAGGCGTTCGGCGGGCGCGAGCTTCGAGAGGTCGCCGTCGACCAGGACCTTCTCGACCAGTTCGGCTGCGAGGTTCGATGCGGCGAGCTGCGCGGATGCCGGTTGGGTGGTCAGTTCGTTGCTCATGCTGTTCTCCTAAGCACCAGACGCCCGGTGCCGTGGCAGTCTGGGCACACGTCCCAGTCGTCGTTGACGCACCCGCCGCCGACAGCGCGGGTGCGGGCGACGATCTCGCCGCGACCGCCGCAGCGCGAGCAGGTGTTCAGGCTCTTGGCGAGCGCGCGGGCCTTCGCGGTCTTGGCTTGGCGGCGCACCTCGGTCACGACGACGGCCAGCAGCGCGGCCTCGTCGAGGTCGTTCGTGGCGAGCAGTCCGTGGTCGTCCAGCGCCGTGAGTAGCGCGTCCGTGGCCGTCACTGGGTCGATACGCGCCTCGGGTCGCGCGACGAGTGGGCCGTTGCAGGTTGGGCATTCTTCCGGGACGGTGTCGCCGGGGGAGTCCCACGTGTCGCCGGTGTAGAGGCCGTCGATGCCGTGCCAGCCGTCGCAGGTGGGGTCGGTGCAGAGCAGGGTGAGCGTGTGGCGGGGAGTCATGCCCGCCACCGCCTGACAACCCACTCGATTCCGTCGTGAGCGGCGACAACGACCCCGACGGCGAGGCTGAGGAGCACGAACAGGGCGAGGACGCCCAAACTCGGGCTGGACGCGAACAGTTGGAGAAGCGCCTCGGAGAGCCTCACGAGCGGGCCTCATGCGCAGCGGTCGCCATGCGCTCCAATTCGGTGTTCTGAGCGTCCCAGGCGGCGGCCCTGGCGGCGTCCCCGGCGGCGTCCCCGGCGGCGTCCCCGGCGGCGTCCCCGGCGGCGGCCCAGGCGGCGTCCCCGGCGGCGGCCCTGGCGGC
>JBDZVI010000097.1:0-9546 GCA_040255585.1 Deinococcaceae bacterium | reverse complement strand
TGCCACGATCAGGTCGGCGAGCTGGTCGGCCACCGTGCCGGAGAGCGACGCGCGGTTGGCGGGGGCCAGGCGGAGCGGCGGTTCGGTGTGCTGGTTCGTCGCGTCCAAAGCCCTGGGCCTCCTCGTGCCTCGCCTGTGGTCTTATGGTAATACCACGAGCAACGACCAGTCTCGTGAGCGGAGGCAGCCCTTGCCAAGACCAGCGTATTCTCGAGACTCGACCCATGGACGAGGACCTGTTCGACGAACTAGTGGCGAGCATCCGCGAGGCCGGCGAGATCCTGCGCGGGGAGCGTGAGCCCGCGCGTGTCACCCGCTACCCCACCGAGACGAGCGCGCTTAGGCGGGCCGCGAGCCAAGGAGACCGCATGAAGGTACTCATCACCGGCGCCAGCGGACGCGTTGGCAGCGGCATAAGGCCGTACTTGCGCGAAGAGTTCGACCTGCGCCTCTTCGACCTCGTCCCGCCCGCCGAGGCCGTCACGGACGGTGAGGAGCTCGTCCTGGGCGACCTCGCGTCCGCCGCCGACGTGCGCGCGGCCATGCGCGGGGTTGACGCGGTGCTGCACCTCGCGTGCGTCCACGGCCTCAAGCTCACGTTCGAGGACTCCCTGGACGCCAACTACCGCGCCGTGCTCCTGCTCCTCCAGGAGGCGCTGAGCGCCGGCGCCCGACGCTTCGTCTACGCGAGCAGCCACCACGTGCTCGGCGCCTACCGCCAGGCCGGCTTCGACGCGGCCGGGCAGGACGTCGCCCCCGACGCCTTCTACGGCCTCGGCAAGGCGTTCGGCGAGGCGGCGTGCGCCATGTACGCGCGGCGCTTCGGGCTGCCGACGTTCGTCGTGCGCATCGGCAACGCCGACCCGAGCGTCAGCGACGGCCGCACCCTGCGCATGTGGACGAGCGCGCGCGACCTCGCCGCGCTCTTCTCCATCGGCCTCCAGCTGCCCGGCCTCGGGCACGAGGTCGTCTACGGCGTGTCCGAGTGCCCTAACCCCATGTTCGACAACGCGCGCGCCTTCGCGCTCGGCTACCGGCCGCTGGACAGGGCGGAGGAGAACCTCGCGCCCGGCTTCCGGCCGTACGGCGCCATGCCGCCCGAGCTCGGCGAGGAGTGGGTGGGCGGCGCCTACGCCGTCGCGCCACTGCCGCCCCTCGCGGAGCGCGGCTGAGGATGGAGGAGCCAGTGAGCGACATGGTTACCGACCCCGCGTGGGGCGCCCCCATCACGATCCGCAGCGTGCAGACGAGCATCGTCGAGATCCCGTTCGACGACGGCGGCAAGGGCGAGGGGATAACCCCGACCGCCTGGCGCAGCCTCGAGATCCTCCTCGTGCGCGTCGAGGACGAGCTCGGCAACGTGGGATGGGGCGAGGGCTTCGGGTACTTCACCGTCGACGCCACCAAGGCCTTGGTCGACCGGCTCATCACGCCCGTCCTCGTCGGCACCGCGGTGAGCGACATCGGCGCCTGGAACCTCGCCACCCAGCGGCGCCTGCACCTCTTCGGGCGGTACGGCGTGACGGTCTTCGCCATCTCGGCCGTCGACATGGCCCTGTGGGACCTCGCCGCCAAGCGCGCGGGTGGGCCGCTGCACAGGCTGCTGAGCCGCGGTGCCGGGCCAGGCACTGCGGCCTTGGTCGGCGCGAGCGGTGAGCACCCGGCGCCCGGCGCCGCGCCGCGGCTCGACATCCCGTTCTACGCCTCGCTCGTGCGCTACGCCGACACGGAGGCCGTGGCGCGCATGGCGCGCAGGGCCGTGGCGCACGGCTTCAAGGAGCTCAAGCTCCACGAGCTGACCATCCCCGACATCGCGGCCGCCCGTGCCGCCGTCGGCGACGGCATCCCCATGGCGGTCGACGTGAACTGCAACTGGACGAGCGCCATGGCGCGCGAGCTCGCCCCCGAGCTGCGCGCGCTCGGCGTCAGCTGGCTGGAGGAGCCCGTCTTCCCGCCGGAGGACTACCGGGCGCTGGCCGCCCTCTCCGACATCGGGGTGCCCATCGCCGCGGGCGAGAACTGGTGCACGTCCGTGCAGTTCGCGGAAGCCCTAGCGGAGCGCGCCGTTGCGTTCACGCAGCCGAGCGTCACCAAGGTGGGCGGGGTGAGCGAGTTCCTGCGCGTCGCCGACGTGAGCGCGCGGCACGGCGTGCCGCTGCTGCCGCACTGCCCGTACTTCGGTCCGGGCTACTTCGCCAGCCTGCACCTGGCGGCGGCGCTGCCCAACGTGCGCGCGCTCGAGTACCACTTCGTGGACGTCGATGCCTGGCTGGCGCAGCCGGGCCGGCCCGACGCCGACGGTCGCATCGCCGTGCCCGACGCGCCAGGGCTGGGCTTCGAGCCCGACCCCGAGGTGCTGGCGAAGTACACGCGGGCGCCGAGGTAACTGCCGAGGACGCTGGCGCCGCCCCGCCGCCCCGCCGCAGCCGCCGTGGGCCGCGTTCTATCGGCGGTGGGCTTGTCACCCGCCGGCGAGGCTCGGCCCCTGGTTAGGCTGGCGTCGGGTTCGCCGCCGCGCTGAGCGCGCGGGACCCCGGCTCCGCCGCCGCCCCGCCGGTCGGACGGCGAGCTCCCCCGCCCAGGGTGCGCGACACGCGCACGAAGGAGACACGCATGATCGAACGTCACGGACGAGGCACCTTCTACCACTCCGTCGTCGCGCACGGCGACACCCTCTACCTCTCGGGCGTCGTCGCCGACGACCGAACCGCGCCGATGCGGGTACAGACCCGTCAGGTCCTGGAGAAGATACGCAACGTCCTAGTTGCACATGGCTCGGATTCCTCCAAGATACTCACCGCCACCGCCTACATCACCGACTTCGCGGCCAAGGACGCCATGAACGAGGCCTGGGTGGAGTGGTTCGAGCCGGCCGACCTGCCGGCGCGGGCCACCATCGGCGTGGCGACGCTCGGCGAGGGCGTGCTGATCGAGGTGATGGTGACGGCGACGCGCTGAGATCTAAAGCGCCGCCAGCACCTCGTCGAGCGCCGCCACGACCTCGTCCGCGTTCTCGCGCGTGAAGACGAGGGGCGGCTTGACCTTGATCACGTTGTGGTGGGGGCCGTCCGTGGAGAGGAGGATGCCGCGGTGCCGCATGGCCTCCACCACCGCGTCGGCCTCCGCGGCGGCCGGCTCCAGCGTGGCGCGGTCCCTGACGAGCTCGACGCCGATGAACAGCCCCTCGCCCCGCACATTGCCGACGAGGTCATGGCGCGTGCCTAGCTCGCGTAGGCGATTGATGAAGCGCGTGCCCACTTCCCGAGCGCGCGCCTGCAGGCCGTCCCCCTCGATCACGTCGAGCACCGCGAGGCCGATGGCGCAGGAGACGGGGTTGCCTCCGAACGTGTTGAAGTACTCCATGCCGTTGGCGAACGACGCGGCGATCTCCGGGGTCGTCACGACCGCCGCCATGGGGTGGCCGTTGCCGATGGGCTTGCCGAGCGTGACGATGTCGGGCGCCACGCCCTGGAGCTCGAAACCCCAGAAGGCGCGCCCGACGCGCCCGAACCCCACCTGCACCTCGTCGGCTATGCACACGCCGCCCACGGCGCGCGTCGCCGCGTACGCCCCGGCCAGGTAGCCGGCGGGGAAGACCACCTGCCCGCCGCAGCCGGAGATCGATTCGGCTAGGAACGCGGCGGGTCGGCGCCCCGACGCGATGACGCGCTCCCAGGCTGCCTCGACGTGCCGCGCGTAGGCGGCGCCGGAAGCGGCCTCATAACCCTTGTGAGACCCACGGTACGGGTCGGGCAGCGGCACGACGTGCGTGGTCTCCGGCGCGCCCTGGCCACCGCGTCCAGCGAACTTGTAGTGGCTGACGTCGATGAGCGCCTGGGTGTTGCCGTGGTAGCCGTGCTCAAGCACGACCACGTCACGGGCTCCCGTGTGGGTGCGTGCGAGGCGCAGCGCGAGCTCGTTCGCCTCGCTGCCGGAGTTGACGAAGTAGCAGACGCTCAGCTCCGGCGGCAAGATAGCCGTCAGGCGCCGCGCGTACTCCAGGATCGACTCGTGCAGGTACCGCGTGTTCGTGTTCAGGACGGCCAGCTGCCGCTGCCCGGCGGCCACGACGCGCGGCTCGCAGTGCCCGACATGGCAGACGTTGTTGACGCAGTCGAGGTAGCGCTGCCCGGCGCGGTCGAACAGGTACTGGCCCTCGCCCCTGACGATCTCGAGCGGGTCGTGGTAGCTCACGCTCAGGCTGGGGCCGAGACGGTCGCGGCGGACGGCGAGGAGGCCCGCTGTGCGGGTCGCCATGCGGGTCGCCTTGCTAGCCGCTGTGCGTGCCTCGGTGCCGTCGCCGGGGAGCCGCGCCTCCGTGCCGTCAGCGGCGCGAAGAGTCTCCGTCCGGTCGGCGGCGACGCTCATGCGCCCGCCACGGCGAGGACGGCGGCCTCGAAGCGCGCGCGGAACGGCTCGTCTGCGAGGCGCGCGAGCAGGCGCCAGGCCGGCTCCTCGGAGATGCTGAGGTACGGGTCGTCCGGCCGCGCCGACTGCTGCATGGCGCTCAAGGTCACGCTCAACGCTAACCGGAGCCGCACGAAGTCGTAAAGGCTCCCCAGCTCGACCGGCGTCAGGGGGAAGACGGACTGGTAGCCGGCGGCCACGCCCGCCGCGACGGCCGGCGGATCATCGCGGTCCAACAGCAGGTAGGCGAGGAGGTGCGCCAGGTCGCACACCGTGTACGCCTCGAGCATGTCCCCGAAGTCGAGCACGGCCGTCACCCGGTCGCCCGCCACGAGCAGGTTGTAGTCGTTCACGTCGTTGTGGATGAGCGAGACGCGCAGGGCGCCGAGCCGCGGCCGCACGCGCGCGTCGAAGTCCCGGAGCGTGCCCGCGACGAGCTCGCGCTGCTCACCACGCAGCAGGGGCAGGTGCCTCGCGATCGCGTCCGGCGCCGTCTGCGGCGCCCAGACGAACGTGCGCCGCCCCGCCGCCTGCGGGCTATTCGCCAGCACGGCGTCGAGCCGGCCGAGCACCGTGCCGATGTCGTGCAGGAGGGGCCGCGTCAACTCACCGACCTCGGCGACGCGCCGACCGGGCAGCCACGGCATCAGCCAGAGCGCGTGCGACGTCCCCCCGAGGACGGCGTGGGTGTAGGCCGCGCCGCCCGGCGTGGGTACGAGGGTGGGGAACACGGAAGGCCGGGGGCGTGGCGGGGTGCCCGTCGGGGCGCTGGTCGTGGTACCGCCCGCGGCCTCGGCCGGTGTCCGGCCCGACGCCCCGCCCCACGCCGCGCCCAACACCTCGAACACGCGCCGCTGCGCCTCGACGAACCCCTCGTCCTCGGCCGCGTTGAACACCTTCAGCACGAACGTGCCCGCCGCGCCGCAGTCGAGGCGGAAGTTCCGGTCGCGCTCGCTCGGCAGGTCCGTCGCCGTGCCCGTCAGGCCGTAATGCTCGCGTGCGATGGCCTCGGCCTGGCCGGGCGTGAGCTGCGGGTTGGCGCCCGGCGACGACGTGTTGGTCGCTGCGCTCGTCATGCGGGCCTGGGCCGCGTTGTGCTCTCTAGTACCCCGGTTCCCGTTGCACTCGTCACAGGACCTCCGTACGCCTAGCGCTGCACGTCCGGCGCCGAGCCCTCGTAGGCTCGTGCCGTGTCCGGCTGGGCGAGTGCCAGGGCCTCCTCGGCCAACGCCTCCACACGTGCGCGGTCGAGCGCGGGCAGGTCGGACGCTTGCGTCGACTTGAGGCTCGCTGACGCCACGCCGAACGCGAGGGCCTCGCGGACGTCGCCCCCTTCGAGGTGCGCTGTCAGGTAACCGGCCAGGAAGGCGTCGCCGCGGCCGATCCGCCCCTCGTCGGCCGAGGGGAGGGCGCCCTGCGCGACCGTCGTGCCGTCGGGGGCTTCGGCAGGCGTGCCGGGCGCCCCGTACGAAGTGCCGGGCGCCCTGGCAAGCGTGCCGGGGAGCACCGTCGAGGCGCCCGCGGCGCCCTGCGTGATCACGATGCGCGCCGCGCCAGCCGCCGCGCGTAGGCCCGCCAGGTCGCCGAAGAGCGGACCCAGGTCGCGCTCGGCCACGACGACGATGTCGGCAGACGCGAGCAGCGGGGCCGCCTGCGCCGCGGCCTCGGCGGGCGTGGCCAGGCGGCTGCGGTAGTTGATGTCCAGCACGCGCACCGCCCCACCATGCCCCGCGCGGCGCCAGAGGTACGCCGCGGCCGCGCGCGGTCCGTCGCCGAGGGCCAGCGTGATGCCGCTAGTCACGAAGGCCGCCGCGCCGTCAAGCAGACCCGCCTCGACGGCTGCCGCGGCGTCCGCCTCGAGCACGGCCGTGAAGGCCGAGCCGGCCCGGTCGTAGATGACGCTAGCCGGCCGCGCGCCCGAGCCCTCCTCGAAGAAGTAGAGCCCCGTTCGCTCAGCGCCGCGCGCCACGCACGCGGTGTCGACGCCGTGCTGCGCTAGGTCGCCCAGGATCCGCTCGCCGAGCTCACCGCGCGCCACGCGCGAGTACCACCGCGCGCGCAGTCCGAGGCTCGCGACGCCCGCCGCCACGTTCGCCTCCGCGCCACCGACGTGCACGCTCAGGCTGTCGGTGAGGCGCAGCGGCTGCGCGCGCGGCGCGGACAGCCGCAGCATGGCCTCGCCGAACGTGACGACGAGGGGCTTGCTCACGCCGCCGGGTCCCTAAGCGCCGCCACCACGGCCGTGAGCCCCTCGCACTTGCGCGTCAGGTCGGCGAGCTGCGCGGGCGTGAGGCGGCCGCGCGGCACCAGGTCGGAGCCTAGGCCGACCGCGACGGCGCCCGTGCCGAGCCAGGTCCTGACCGCCTCGGGGGTGGCGCTGACGCCACCGGTGACCATGACCTTGCACGGCAGCGGCCCGAGGAGGCTCTTGAGGTAGGCAGGTCCGAGCGGGCCGGCGGGGAAGAGCTTGACGATGCCGGCGCCGTCCTCCAGCGCCCGCCACACCTCGGTGGGCGAGGCCGCGCCGGGCACGAACGGCACCCCCCGCTCCCGGCTCCAGGCGAGGACCTGGGGCGCGAGGACAGGGCTCACGAGGAACTCCGCGCCGGCGTCCACGAACGCGGCCGCACGCTCCACCTTCGTGATGGTGCCCGCGCCGATGACCATGTCGGGCAGCTCCGCGTCCGCGACGCGCTTGATGCCGTGGAACACCTCGAGCGCGCCCGGCAGGCGGTCGGTGAACTCGAAGAAGCGGATGCCGCCCGCGTAGCAGGCCGTGAGCGCCTCCACGGCCGCGACCGGGTCGCTGTCGGCATGCACCGGCACCAGGCCGGCGCGCGCGACGAGTTCGGTGAAGCGTTCGTCGGTCATGGGTTCTCTCGGCGCAGCGCGTCGTGCACGCCCTGCAGGTACATGAGGCCGAGCGAGCGGTCGTAGAGGCCGTAACCGGGGATGCCCGTCTCGCCCCAGATCATGCGGCCGTGGTCGGGCCGCAGCGGACCCGTGTACCCGGCGTCGACGAGCGCCGCCATCACCTCGACGAGGTCGACGCTGCCGGCGCCTCGCGTGTGGTCAACCTCGTGGAACTCGCGCTCGCCGCGCCGCCTCACGTTGCGCAGGTGCGCGAAGTGGATGCGCTCGCCGAAGCGCCGCACCATGCCGGGCAGGTCGTTGCCGGCCACCACCCCGAGGGAGCCCGTGCAGAACGTCAGCCCGTGCGCGGGGCTGTCGGAGCACTCGAGGATGGCGGCGAGGCCCGCCTCGGAGCCGACGATGCGCGGCAGGCCGAAGATGCGCCAGGGCGGGTCGTCCGGGTGGATGGCGAGGTTGACGCCCACCGCCTCGGCGACGGGGGCGACCGCCCGGATGAAGTAGCGGAAGCGGTCTAGGAACTCCTCGTCGGTAACGCCGGCGTAACGGTCGAACATCGCCTGCAGCTCGGCCGCCGTGTACGCCTGCGGCCACGCCGGTAGCTTGGGCAGGCCCTTGGAGAGGTCGATGGCGTCGAGCTCAGCCTGCGAGTACGACACGACGGACGAGCCGTCCGGCAGGCGGTAGTCGAAGTCGGTGCGCATCCAGTCGAAGACGGGCATGAAGTTGTAGCAGACGGTGCGCACGCCGGCCGCGCCAAGGCGCTGCAAGGTCGTGGCGTAGGCCTCGATGTAGCGGTCGCGCTCCGGGGCGGCGAGCTTGATCGCCTCGTGGACGGGCACGCTCTCCACGACCGTCCACTCGAGCCCGGCGGCGCGGCACACGGCCTGGCGCTCGCGGATGTCGGTGAGGCTCCACGCCTCGCCGATGGGCACGTGGCTGAGCGAGGTGACGACGGTGCGCACGTTGGGGACCTGCGCCAGGTTCGCGAGCGAGACGGGGTCTTCCGGCCCCCACCACCGGAACGTGAACTCGATGGACGGGCTAGCCACGAGGGCCGCCTGGAACTGAGCGCTGGTTGGGCATCGAGCGAGTCTATCACCCGGGATGCGCGTCCACGACGGGGGTTATCGCTAGAGCCCGGCCCGTGATCCTGGAGACCCGTGCTGCCTGGGGCGGGGCTCTCATTGCGCTGCAAGAACTGCCGCGTGGCACTAGACTCACCTATGGACAACGGCCGTGAAGCAGAGAACCTGGCCGGGTCGCCTCGCGAGGGGGTCCCAACCGACGGCATCGGGCCGAAGCGCACGCTGACCAAGGCGGAGGCAGCGATGTTACTCAACGTCTCCGGTCAGTACTTGGCTCGCCTCTGTAGCGAGGGGAGGCTTCCTTACCTTTGGGAAGGCGCGCATCACCGCCTAGCCCTCGATGATGTCCTCGCTTACCGGAGCCGGCGAGACAAGGAGCGCGACGTCAAGTTCGCCGAGCTAGTGCGCAGGTCCGCCGAGGCGGGCGAGTACGAACTGACCATCGAATGGCCACCTGATGGTGCGGGTCTGTAGGCAACGATCCTAGCAGCAACTCCAGGCCCATATGAGATTCCGACTGCATCGAGCCAGGTCCAGAACCGTGCATACGGCAGACGTCAGCCGACCGGTTTCCCAGTCACCCCACCACTTCCGTATAAGCCCACCACTGCCCGTCCGGATCGCGAAGTTCGAACTCCCGGTCGCCCCATTCGCGTAGGACGGGACCCTCGATCTGCGCGCCGGGCCGCTGGTGATCGATCGGCGTCAATCCTCGGCTCACGACCTGCGCGAACGCGGCGTCCGCGCTCTCGACCGCGACGTGCAGCACGGCCCGCGCATGGTCGCCGCTGGCGGCATCGGTGTCGGCCTCGCCGAGTGGGTGCAGCATCACCCGAGCGTCGCCGAACGCCAACCAGTGCATGCCGTCGTAACCGTGCAGGTAACGGAACCCCGCGCGCTCGTACCAGGCGCGCGAGACCTCCGGGTCCCGGCAGAACAACACGATGTGGTGCAGTCCTTTGATCATGGTCGCCTCCTGGCTGCCTTCACTCTAACGACGGTTCGCAGGCATCGGAGCAGACCTCCTGATGGCGCTTCGCAGACACCGGAGCGGCCCCCTGCCCTCAGCTGTCGCGCACGCCGTCTCGGCCACCACCCATGCGCTCCAGGCGCCTGCCCACCCTCACTAGCGAGTTGCCCACGCTCCCCGCGGCACGGCGCCATACGGCCCGCCGACCGG
>JBDZVI010000096.1:8146-9944 GCA_040255585.1 Deinococcaceae bacterium | reverse complement strand
GCGCAACTGCCTCGTTGCATATCGTGTCGTTTTTCAAACTGGACCTCCCATGGTCACCGCGCCGACCCAAGCAGCAGCATCTCGGAAGGTAGCCGTGTTGTATCCGCTGCGTTGCACGGTTAGAACCCCGGCAAGGTGGGCAAATAGAACCCCGGTAGGGTGCGCGAACGGTTCTTGAGTCGTCGAGGAGTGCGTGCCCGTGGAGCGCCTTGTCGTGTTCGGTCATCGTGTGGGAGGAGGCTGGTGGTTCGTCATTGATCGTGTCTCGGTCGTGCACAACTTCTGACGCCGTGCCGTCAAGAGTGAACAGGCCCTAGCACCTCAAGCGTCGTAAGTGCCAGAAGTGGTCTTGCCGCCATGCCCGGTCCAGTCCGTATGGAAGTGTTCGCCCCGCGGCCGGTCGACCCGCTCGTAGGTATGCGCGCCGAAGAAGTCGCGCTGCGCCTGGATGAGGTTGGCCGGCAGCCGCGCCTGGCGGTAGCCGTCGAAGAACGCCAGTGCCGCTCCCATCGCGGGCATGGGCACGCCCGCCACCACGGCGCGCGCCACGCTGCGGCGCCAGCCGCCCTGCGCGCCCTCGAGCGCCCGCACGAAGAATGGCGCCACGAGCAGGTTAGGCAGGTCGGGCGCAGCCTCGTAGGCGGCCGCGATGTCGTTGAGGAAGCGCGAGCGGATGATGCATCCGCCGCGCCAGATGCGCGCCACGGCGCGGTAGTCGAGGTGCCAGTCGAACTCCGCGGCCGCCGAGCGCAACAGCATGAAGCCTTGCGCGTACGACGCGATCTTGGCGGCGTAGAGGGCCTGCTCGAGGTCGGCAGCGAGGCCGTCGGCCAGCCCGTCGGTCTGCGGCTGCGCCGCCGGTCCTTGCAGCACGCCGGAGGCCGCCACCCGCTCGTCCTTGAGGGCCGAGAGGTAGCGGGCGAACACCGCCTCACTGATGAGCGTGAGTGGCACTCCCAGGCTCAGCGCGTCCGTCGCCGTCCACTTGCCCGTGCCCTTCTGGCCGGCGGAGTCGAGGATCTTCTCGACGAGTGGCCGACCGTCCTCGTCGACGTGCTTGAAGATCTGCGCGGTGATGTCTACGAGGTAGCTGTCAAGCACGCCCTCGTTCCAGCGGCCGAAGAGGTCGCCGATGGCGTTCGCCTCCAAGCCGCCGACGCTCGAAAGGAGGTGGTAAGCCTCGGCTATGAGCTGCATGTCGCCGTACTCGATGCCGTTATGCACCATCTTGACGAAGTGCCCGGCGCCGTCCTCGCCCATCCACTCGCAGCATGGGACGCCGTCGACCTTGGCGGAGATCGCCTGCAGGATGTCCTTCACTAGCGGCCAGGCCTCGGCGTGCCCTCCCGGCATGATGGACGGCCCGAAGCGCGCGCCCTCCTCGCCGCCTGACACGCCCGTGCCAACGTAGAGCAGGCCGGCCTCGCGCAACGCGCGCGAGCGCCTCGTGGAGTCGGTGTGGTTGGAGTTGCCGCCGTCGATGATGACGTCGCCCGGCTCGAGCAGGGGTAGCAGCTCAGCGATGACGGCGTCCACCGCCGCGCCCGCCTTGACCATGAGCATCACCTTGCGCGGGCGCTTCAGCGCGGCCACGAATGATTCCAGGTCGGTGTGGCCTGAGACGCGCGTGCCGGCGGCCGGCCCGGCCATGAACTCCTGGGTGACGGAGGCGGTGCGGTTGTACACGGCCACTGCGTAACCGTGGTCGTTCATGTTCAGCACGAGGTTCTGGCCCATGACGGCGAGACCCACGAGCCCGATGTCGGCTTGGCGATCGGTCATTGGCACAGCTTACCCG
>JBDZVI010000096.1:0-8046 GCA_040255585.1 Deinococcaceae bacterium | reverse complement strand
TTAGTCGGACACGGAGAGCCAATGAACCATAGGAACGTCGCCATCATCGCCCACGTCGACCACGGCAAGACCACGCTGGTCGACGGGCTTCTGCGCCAATCGAACGTCTTCCGCGCCAACCAGCAGGTCGCGGAACGCGTCATGGATTCCGGCGACATCGAACGCGAGCGCGGCATCACCATCCTCGCCAAGAACACGGCTGTCGAGTGGAAGGGCGAGAAGATCAACATCGTCGACACCCCGGGCCACGCCGACTTCGGCGGCGAGGTGGAGCGCGCCCTGACGATGGTCGACGGCGTCCTGCTGCTCGTCGACGCCGCGGAGGGCCCCATGCCACAGACACGCTTCGTGCTCCGCAAGGCACTGGCGCGCGGCCTCAAGCCCATCGTCGTCATCAACAAGGTCGACCGGCGCGACGCGCGGCCGGGCGAGGTCGCGTCCCTCACGTTCGACTTGATGGTCGACCTGGGTGCTGACGACGACCAGCTCGACTTCCCCATCGTCCACGCCATCGCCCGCGAGGGCCGCGCCTGGCTCGAGGGCACCGAGCCCGGCACCGACCTCGCGCCGCTCTTCCAGGTCATCCACGACCACGTGGCCCCCGCCAAGGCCGACGAGAGCGCGCCGTTCCGCTTCCAGGTCGCCAACCTCGACTACTCCGACTACCTCGGCCGGCTGGCGCTCGGCCGCGTGCTCGAGGGCACGATCAAGCCGGGCGAGACGGTAGTCCGGGTAGCGCCCGGCAAGGAGCCAGAGAAGGCGCGCATCACGAAGGTCTACACCCACCTCGGCCTGAACCGGATCGAGACGGAGATCGGCCTGCCTGGGGACATCATCGTGCTCTCCGGCCTGGACGACGTCACGATCGGCGACACGCTGTGCAACCCCGACAACGTCGTCGCCCTGCCATCGGTCCAGGTGGACGAGCCGACCGTTAGCGTCACCTTCAGCCCCAACACGTCGCCGTTCGCAGGTCGCGAAGGCACCTACGTCACGAGCCGCCACCTCGCCGACCGCCTGGAGCGCGAGTTGCTCGTCAACGTGGCGCTGCGCGTCGAGCCCCTCGGCAGCGAGCGCTACCGGGTCAGCGGACGCGGCGAGTTGCACCTGTCCATCCTCGTCGAGAACATGCGCCGCGAAGGGTACGAGTTCAGCGTATCGCGGCCCGAAGTGATCATGAAGCAAGAGGACGGCGCCACAATGGAGCCGTTCGAGCGCGTCCTCGTCGATATCCCGAACAGCGCCATGGGCAGCGTCATGGAGTCGCTGACCGCCCGCCGCGGCGTGCTTGTCAACATGGACCCGGGCGAGGACCGCTCGCGCCTGGAGTTCCGCATCCCCAGCCGCAGCCTCTTCGGTTACCGCAACCTCTTCCTATCCATGACGCAGGGCGAAGGCCTCCTCAACCACACCTTCGACGGCTACGAGCCGTTCGCCGGCGAGGTCGTCACCCGCAACCACGGCTCGCTCGTCTCCATGGAGGCCGGTGAGACGTTCGCGTACAGCATCTACAAGCTCGAGGACCGCGGCATCTTCTTCATCGACCCGGGCACCGAGGTGTACGTCGGCATGATCGTCGGGGCCAACGCCCGCATGGGCGACCTCGACGTGAACGTCTGCAAGAACAAGAAGCTCACGAACGTGCGCGCGGCCGGCTCCGACGACAACCTGCTCCTCACGCCGCCCAAGCGCCTGTCGCTCGAGGAGGCACTCGAGTACCTGGACGACGACGAGCTCCTCGAGGTCACGCCGCAGTCGTTGCGGCTGCGCAAACGTGTGCTCGATCCGAACATGCGCAAGCGTGAGCGGGGCAAGGCCCTGGCCTGAGCCTTCAGGCAGCTGGCGCCTCGAACGACCCGATCGCGAGGTCGCTTTCCGGCTCCGTCCAATCGTCTTCCGCCGCAGCCCGCCCGACGTCTACGCCGCCCCGCGCCGCCGTGACCACGATCGGCCCGAACGGCTCCTCCTGCGAGGCGCTCAGTCTGCCCTCGCGCACGAGTTCGAGGACGGCGGCCAGACCGACCGTCCGCGTCGGCCAGTCGCGGGCGCCCAGGATGTCCCAGAGGCGGCCGCTCCCGAGGCCCCTCACGGTCCGGAGGATGAAACGCCCCATGCTGGCGAGGGTCAGGCGCTCCAGCGCGAGTTCGAAGTAGCCGCCGACACGGTAGCGGCCCGCGAGGCGGGCGAGGTCGCGCGGGGTGACCCGCAGGGGCCGTTCCTTGCGCGGGTAGTCGGGTGCCGGCGCGCGCGCCGGCACCACCAGCCGGCGTTCCTCGCGACGGCGGCGCAGGAAGAGGATCGCCTCTTCCAGCTCCTCCAGGAGCGCCACGGCCTCCAGCGCGATGGCCACGGCTTCCTCGTCTTCCTCCTCCGGCGCCTTCGGCGGCTTCGGGAGCAGTAGGCGGGTCTTGAGCTCGATGACCTGCGCCAGGCGCGGCAACGCCTCGGTAGCCAACTCCAGGTCGGCCTCGGCGTGACGCTCGAAGTACACCAGGTAGTCGCGGACCAGTCGGTAGAGGTCTATGCGGCGGGGCTCGAGCGAGCCGGTCCTAAGCGCGTGGGCGAGCTCGCCGAGCGAGCCGGAGAAGTGTTCCTGGGCCACGAGGAACTGCTCCTCGGTTGGCCTCTCTTCGACGACCCTCTCCTCCGTAGCCGAGAACTCCGCCACCGGCCGACGTTACCACGGCACCAAAAACGCCCCGCTCGGGCGTACGGTCCCATCAACGTCCACCAACCGTCGCCATGACGGCGCTGCCCCAAGCGGCGCACCCGTGCGAGACTGAAGGCGCGTGAACGCCTACGACCTCGCCAAGCCCTACCTGTTCCGCCTCGACCCGGAGAGCGCGCACGACCTGGTCATCCGCGCCCTGGCGCTGGCCAGCCGCAGCGCGGTCGCCCCGCGCCTCCTGGAAGCGTTCGCCCCGCCTCACGATCCGCGCCTGGAGGTAGAGCTCTTCGGCCTCAAGTTCCCGAACCCGCTGGGGCTGGCCGCCGGCCTCGACAAGAACGGCGTGGCCTTCCCCGCCCTTGCGGCGCTCGGCTTCGGCGCCGTCGAGGTCGGCAGCGTCACCGCGCTCGCCCAGCCGGGCAACCCGCAGCCCAGGCTCTTCCGCCTCGTCGAGGACGAGGCCCTGGTCAACCGCATGGGCTTCAACAACGCCGGGGCGGCCGCCATGGCCGCGCGGTTGGAACGGCTGGACCGCGGCGAGCTGCGCGGCCGGCCGGCGCGCGCCGTCCTCGGCATCAACGTCGGCAAGTCGCGTGCCGTGGATGTCGCCGTGGCCGGCGCCGACTACCGCACCGCCCTCACCGCGGTGTGGCCGCACGCTGACTACCTGGTCGTCAACGTGTCGTCGCCGAACACCCCGGGGCTGCGCGCCTTGCAGCGGAGCGAGCCTCTGGCCGAGCTCTTCGGAGTCGTGGCCGAGCTGCGCGCCGAACTCGGTCGCCGGCCCGTGCTCCTGAAGCTGGCGCCCGACCTGAGAGACGACGAGCTCGCCGACCTCGCGACGACGGCCGAGGCGGTCGGCGTGGACGGCCTCGTGGCCACCAACACGACGCTCGCGCGGGACGGCCTACGCTCCTCGCACGGCGAGGAGGCCGGCGGGCTGTCAGGCAGGCCGCTCGCCGCCCGGTCCTTAGCCGTCCTCGAGTTCCTGCGGGCGCGGACGTCGCTACCCATCGTCGCCGTCGGGGGCATCTCCGGTGCGCGCGACGCGCTCGACCGCCTCGCCGCAGGCGCCGACCTCCTCCAGGTCTACACTGGTTTCATCTACCGCGGACCGGCCCTCATCGGCGAGGTCCTCGCCGGCATCGCCCGCGAACTCGACCGACGCGGCGCGAACAGCGTGGCGGAGTTGCGCGGTCGAGGCTGAGTGTCTTAGCTAGTACGCTCTCGAGGGGGTATGGGGTGCTGAAGTGGCTGTGCGTCCTGATGGCGTGCGCGGTGGCGCACGCAGGCAACTGGAGCTTCGAGGTGTCGACCGGCACCAGCGCCAAGGTGCCCAACACGTTGACGGTGGCGCAGACGGGCTTCGATGACACGGTGATAGAGCACGTCGTCTGGGAGACGCGCCCCTGGCTTCCCATCCAGGGCGTCACCGACCTGGCGGAGAGCTACTACGCGTTCCGCCTGTCGTACCGCCCACCCGCGAGCGTGCTGGGCTACGAACTGGAGTTCCTGCACGACAAGGCCTACTACGTGACCGGCCTCGACCCGGATCATGTCGTCCAGCACTTCGAGCTCTCGGACGGCCATAACGTGTTCTTCGGCAACGTGACCTACACGGTCGATGTCGGCGCCGACTCCGAACTCGTCTTTCGCGCCGGCGCCGGACCGGCCATCACCAACCCCGCCACCATCGTCAGGGGCGAGGAACTGGGCACGCGCAGCGAGGTGGACCCCGGCAGCCGGTACTACTTCACGGGCGTCGGCGCCCAGCTCGGCGTGCAAGGCAGGTACTTCCTCACGAACTGGCTCGCGTTGTCGACCGAGACGCGCTACGTCTTCTCGTGGGTAAGGGTTCCCATCAACGGTGGCGACGCGACCGCGACCTTCAACTCCGTCCACGTCGACTTCGGACTGACGTTCAGACCGTAGTGCGGTAAGGCCTCAGCGCCGCGGTCGCTCGGGCCGCCTGGCCTCCCAGACGACCTCGCCCACCCCGGCCCGCAGGCAGGCCACGCGCGCCAGAGTGAAGAACAGGTCCGAGAGACGGTTGAGGAGCGGCAGCACCTGCTCGCCCACCTCTTCCGTTCGAGCCAGCGTCACGGCGCTGCGCTCGGCTCGTCGGATGATCGATCTGGCCATGTGCAACGCGGCCGCCGCGGCGGTGCCGCCCGGCAGGATGAAGTGCGTCAGGGCCGGCAGCTCCAGGGTGTAGTGGTCGATCATCTCCTCGATCCTAGCCACGTCCTCTGCGTCCACCGGGCGCACGAACTCGCGCGTCTTGGTGCCCATGGGCGTGGCGAGGTCGGCGCCCAGGTCGAAGAGCAGGCTCTGCAGCGCGGCGAGGTCGGCATCGAGCGTCTCAGCTAGCGCGGCCGCACCTGTGGCACCGCCGACGGTGCCGGCGGCGGTCCGTTCCCGGACGAGCTCGGTACGCGCCAACCCGAGCGCCGAGTTGGCCTCGTCGACGGTCCCGTAGGCCTCGACGCGTACGTCGTCCTTGCCGACGCGCGCTCCGCCGAACAGGGCCGTGCTGCCGTCATCGCCCGTGCGGGTGTAGATCTTCATGCGAGTAGGATACGCGCTCGCGTCGCCTACCGGTCACCGCCAAGTGGCCGGTAGGCGACGAGACCAACTGCGTAACGAGGCGGAACTCAGTCGAGCACTACCCGGTAGACCTTGCCGGTCGTACCTTGCGGGCCTGTAGTCGCGCTCGTCAGCACGTAGAGCTCACCGTCTGCGCCTTCGCCGAAGCCCATGATGAACTCGTCCAGCCGCGTCACTTGCCCGACCACGAGGCCGGTGACGGCGCCATCGGCGGCGCGCTGCGGCTCCCCGACGACCAGGGTCCCGCTCGGCTCGCCGAAGCTCTGGCCCCAGTCACCGAACACGTAACTGCCCTGCAAGGCCGGGTACTGAGTTCCGCGGTACACGTAGCCGGCTATGACGGTTATCCCGATGAAGTCATCCGGGTCGACGCGTTCGCGGGTGTACTCGAAGATCGGGGCGACGAGCGGCTCGCCCATGTAGCCCTCCGTCTTGGCCGCGTCGGTCGGGACCACGTTCGGGTCATCCGGGTGGAAGCGGTGCAGGCCCTCGTTGAGGTTCCAGCCCATGTTGCCGGGGGCGGTCACGACGTTGATCTCCTCGAAGAGGTTCTGGCCGACGTCAGGCACCCAGAGCTCGCCGGTCTCGCGGTCGAACGTGAAGCGGTACGGGTTGCGGAGCCCCCACAGGTAGATCTCCGGCTTGGGCGCCGTGCCCCAGTAACCGAGCGCGGGGTCGAGTTCGACGCCGATGAGCGGGTTGTCGGACGGTACGCCGTAAGGCAGGCCCGGGTCGCGCGTGTCGACGTCGATGCGGAGCACCGAGCCGCGCAGGATCGAGACGTCCTGCCCGCTGCCGAGCGGCGGGTGGCCGGCGGCCACGTCGTTGGCGGCGCCGCCGTCGCCGAACGCGATGTAGAGGTAGCCGTCTGGGCCGAACGCCAACGCCCCGCCGTTATGGTTCATCTGCGGTTCGTCGACCGCGAGCAGGATCCGCTCGCTGCCGGGGTCGGCCCGGTTGGGGTCGTTGGGTGAGACGGTGAACTCGGACACGTGCGCCGTGTGGTTCCAGCCGCCCGGCGTGGCTGACCTGACCGGAGCGCTGTAGTAGACGTAGAACTTCCCGTTGCTCGCGAAGTCGGGGTGGAACGCCAGCCCAAGGAGGCCGCGTTCGTCGTAGGCGGGGTTGACCGTCACCATCCTGTCGGTCAGGTCGAGGAAGGGCTTGGCGAACAGCACGCCGTCCTGGACGATCCGGATCTGGCCGGTCTGCTCGATCACGAACAGGCGGCCGTCGTTGGCGGGAGAGTGGAGCGTGAGCGGCGAGATCAGGCCGTCCACCACGAGCTCGAGATGCACGGTCGGCGCGCTGGTCGCCTCTTGCGCGCCGGCCAGGCATGCGAGTGTCGCCACCGTGATCGCCAAGCTTCGCCGCATGATGGCCCCCGATAACCAACGTCTGGGCATACATCCTCCTTGGGTGGTGATCCCACCGTAAGAACGGGTAGCGGCCGGCCGCCTTGAGTTTGCCGAGTGCCTCGGACGTTTTGGACTGTAGCATCGAAGTCGCGGAGCGAGAGTGCGCAGGTAACTTAGGTTCAGGCCCTCTCGCGTTCGGTCGTCCCGTAGCGCGTTCGCACGTAGGCGTCCAGCAGCCGGTTGAAGTCGGCGACGATCTCCGGGCCTTGGAGGGTCGTGAGGAGCCTGCCGTCCTGGTAGACGGGCGCGCGCGGCGCCTCGCCCGTGCCGGGCAGGCTGATGCCGATGTCGGCATGCTTGGACTCCCCCGGCCCGTTCACGACGCACCCCATCACGGCCACGCGCAGGTTCTCGACGCCCGGGTAGCGCAGCTTCCAAGCGGGCATCGACGCTTTCAGGTGCGCCTGGATGTCGCGGGCCATCTCCTGGAAGAGGGTGCTGGTCGTCCGGCCGCAGCCGGGGCAGGCCGTCACGCTCGGGGCGAACCGGCGCAGGTCGAGCGCCTGCAGGATCTCCTGCGCGATCTCGACCTCGCGCTGGCGCGGCGCGCCCGGATCGGGCGTGAGCGACACCCGGATGGTATCGCCGATGCCCTCTGCCAGCAGCGGAGCGAGCGCGGCCGTGCTCGCCACGGCGCCCTTCAGGCCCATGCCGGCCTCCGTGAGGCCGAGGTGCAGCGGGTAGTCGCATCTGGACGCCAGCCGCCGGTAGACGCCCCATAGGTCTGGGACGCTGCTCACCTTGGCGCTGATCACGATGCGGTCGTGCGGCAGACCGTGCTCCTCAGCGGCCTCGGCGGAGAGCAGGGCCGACGCGATGAGGGCTTCGACGAGCACCTCCTGCGCGGGCAGGGGCGCCTCGCGGCGACCGTTCTCGTCCATCATGCGCGTGAGGAGCGCCTGGTCGAGCGAGCCCCAGTTGACGCCGATGCGCACGGGCTTGCCGTTGTCCTTGGCCACGTCGATGATCGTCAGGAAGTTGGCGTCGTGACGCTTGCCGGGGCCGACGTTGCCAGGGTTGATGCGGTACTTGGCGAGCGCGGCCGCCATGCCCGGATAGGCCGTCAGGAGCTGGTGGCCGTTGTAGTGGAAGTCGCCGACGAGCGGGGCGCTCACGCCGAGGAAGTCGAGGCGCGCCCGTATCTCCGGCACGGCGGCAGCGGCGGCGGTGTCGTTCACGGTGATGCGCACGACCTCGCTGCCGGCGCGCCACAGGTCCTCGACCTGCTTGACCGTGGCCGCCACGTCTGACGTCGCCGTGTTCGTCATCGACTGGACGACGACGGGGTGGTCGCTCCCCATGGGCACCGACCCGACCCACGTCGTGGGCGTCGTGCGCCTAGCGTGCCCGCCT
>JBDZVI010000015.1:0-46963 GCA_040255585.1 Deinococcaceae bacterium | reverse complement strand
CATCCTTCTGATGGACGAGCCGTTCAGTGCGCTGGACGTGCCGACGCGCGAGGAAGGCGACATCTACGCGCGCATGGCCGTGCGCTTCGAGGAGATGCTCGAGAGCTGCAAGATCGTGCGCCAGGCGCTCGACCTGCTGGAGCCAGGGCCCGTCAAGGACCCCGACAGACGCATCAGCCTCCCGCCGAGGCGCGAGCTCGAGAACTCGATGGAGGCGGTCATCTTCCACTTCAAGCTCGTCACCGAAGGCTTCCACCCGCCGAAGGGCGAGGTGTACGTGCCCACCGAGAGCGCCCGCGGCGAGCTCGGCTACTACGTCATCAGCGACGGCGGCTCCATGCCTTACCGGGTCAAGGTCAAGGCGCCCAGCCTCGCCAACCTCCAATCGCTCGAACCCTCAAGCATCGGCGGGCTCTTCGCCGACATGGTCATCAACATCGCCAGTTTCGACCCCGTGCTGGGCGACGTGGACAAGTAAGTGAGCCGATGAACGAGACCAAGACCCACACCCCATTCTTCGCCGACAAGCAGGAGAAGCTCGCCGAGATCCTCTCGCGCTACCCGGCCGAGGGGCGCCGCAGCGCCCTCATGCCCCTCCTCTGGGAAGTGCAGCGGGCGGAGCGCCACGTCAGCGAGGAGCGCGTACACGAGCTCGCCGAGATCGTCGGCACGACCGCCACGGAAGTCAAGGGCGTCATGTCGTTCTACTCCACCTACCACGAGCAGCCCGTCGGCACGTTCCACATCCAGGTCTGCTCGACGCTCTCCTGCGCGCTGGCGGGCTCCGACGAGTTGTTCGACTTCCTCTCGAACGAGCTCGGCATCGTCAACGGCGAGACCACGGCCGACGGCCGCTTCAGCCTGCAGAAGGTCGAATGCGTCGGCTCCTGCGGCACCGCGCCCGTGGTGCAAGTGAACGACACCTACTACGAGAGGGTGGGCCGCGGGCGCTGTCGGCACCTCATAGACGCCCTCAGGCAGGGCGAGATGCCGCCCGTCTGGCGCGAGCGCGGCGGCGACACCGTTGGCGCCGCCAAGGCCGAGCCGCTCCAGAAGCCGACCGACCGAGGGGAGGGGTGAGGTGAGCGACCAAACCGCCACCGCGGCGAAGCCGGCGCCCATCCTGAGCCGGCACGACCCGCGCTACGAGGTCACCATGTACCGCTACGTGGGCGTCGACGGGGCTCACACGCTCGACTTCTACCGCTCGCACGGCGGCTACGAGGCCGCCAAGAAGGCCCTGACGAGCATGACGCCCGCCCAGGTCATCGACGAGGTCAAGGCCTCCGGACTGCGCGGGCGCGGCGGCGCCGGCTTCCCGACCGGCGTCAAGTGGTCGTTCATGGCGCCGCCAGACGGCAAGCCGCGCTACCTCGTCTGCAACGCCGACGAGTCCGAGCCCGGCTCCTTCAAGGACCGCTACATCCTCGAGGACGACCCGCATCAGCTCGTCGAGGGCATGATCATCGGCGCCTACGCCATGCAGATGACGTACGGCTTCCTCTACGTGCGCGGCGAGTACTACCTGGGCGCCACGCGCATGGAGGCGGCCATTCAGGAGGCCCGCGCCGCCGGCCTGCTCGGCAAGAACATCCTCGGCACGGACTTCTCCTTCGACATCACTGTCCACCGCGGTGCCGGCGCCTACATCTGCGGCGAGGAGACCGCCCTCATGAACTCGCTCGAGGGCCTGCGCGCCAACCCGCGTCTCAAGCCGCCGTTCCCCGCCGCCGCCGGCATGTACGGCAGACCGACGACCATCAACAACGTCACGAGCCTCACGAGCGCCGTCCACATCCTCACCAAGGGCGCCGCCTGGTTCTCCTCCATGGGCACGGACGACAGCAAGGGCACCAAGCTCTACCAGATCTCCGGGCCCGTCAAGCGCACGGGCGTCTTCGAGATGCCGATGGGCGCCACCTTCCGCGAGCTGATCTACGACTTCGCCGGCGGACCGACCATGGAGCCGAAGGCGTTCATCCCCGGCGGCTCCTCCACCCCCATGTTCCCGTGGGAGGACCGCTTCCTCGATATGCCCATGGACTACGGCACGCTGGCCAAGAACGGCTCGATGCTCGGCACGGGCGGCGTGATCGTCATCCCGCGCGACAAGTGCATCGTCGACGCCCTTTACAACCTCGTGCGCTTCTACGCCCACGAGTCGTGCGGCAAGTGCACCCCGTGCCGCGAGGGCGTCGGCCACTGGCTGCCGCGCATGTACCAGAAGCTCGTGTCAGGCCTCGGCCGGCCCGAGGACATCGAGCTGCTCGAGAGCGTGGCGAGCAACATCAAGGGCAACGCGTTCTGCCCGCTGGCCGACGCCTGCATCGGCCCCGTGCAGGCGAGCCTCAAGTGGTTCAGGGACGAGTACGAGTACCTCGCGGCGAACGGCAAATCGAAGTACGCCAAGAACGACTGGTGGCAAGCATGAAGGTACGTGTCAACGACGTCGAGCTAGACCTCCCGCCAGGCACGAGCGCCATCGATGCCGTCTTCGCTGCCGGCGGTGACGTGCCGTACTTCTGCAGCCAGGAGTACATGTCGCCCATCGGCGCCTGCCGCATGTGCCTCGCGCAGGTCGGCGCGCCACGCAAGGAGAAGGACGGCTCCTGGGTCATGGACGAGGCCACGGGCCAGCCGAAGATCTTCTGGTTCCCGAACCTCATGGCCACCTGCACGACGCAGGTGATGGATGGCATGGTGATCGACACGCTGTCCGAGCGCGTGAAGACCGCTCAGAACGGCATGGTCGAGTTCACCCTCATCAACCACCCGCTCGACTGCCCCGTCTGTGACAAGGGGGGCGCCTGCGAGCTGCAGGACCGCTCGTACGAGTTCGGCGACGGCATCTCGCGCTTCGAGTTCGACAAGCGCCACAACGAGAAGCACCACCCGCTGTCCGACCTCATCACCCTCGACCGCGAACGCTGCATCCAGTGCAAGCGCTGCGTGCGCTACTTCGAGGAGGTCCCCGGCGACGAGGTCCTCGACTTCATCGAGCGCTCGGCCCATACCTACATTGGCACCGCCGACGAGGGCCTCCCCAGCAACTTCACGGGCAACATCGCCGACATCTGCCCGGTCGGCGCGCTCCTCGACGCCTCCAGCCGCTTCCGCGGACGCAACTGGGAGTACGACCACACGCGCACGACGAGCATGGACGACGCGACCGGCGCGGCCATCATCGTCGACGCGCGCACGGGCCGCATCGAGCGCATCAAGGCCGCGCTCAACCCCGACGTCAACAAGACCTGGATCGACGACGGCACCCGCTTCGGCCACGAGTACGTCGACTCGCCCGACCGCCTCACGACCCCGCTGGTCAGGCGCCAAGGCAAGCTCGAGCCGGCCACATGGGACGAGGCGACGGCCTTCATCGCCGAGCGCCTGAAGGGGCTCTCCGGCAAGGACGTCGGCATCGCGATCCGCGCCGACGCCACCCTGGAGGAGGGCGTGGCGGCCATGTCCCTCGCCGAGGAGCTCGGCACCGGGCAGCTCGACCACGCGCCGCGCCCGGCGGCCTCCCTGATCGGCAACCAGACGGCCACCCTCACGGACCTCGCCACCGCCGACGCCATCCTCGTCGTCGGCGACGTGACAGAGGAGGCCGGCATCCTCGACCTGCGTATCAAGGACGCCCTCAAGGGTGTCACGCCGCCGACCCTCATGCCGCACGGCGTGCCCATCGCCGACCTGCGCCTCAAGGAGCGCATGCCGCGCAAGCGCGAGATCCTCGCCGTGGCGGCTCCTTACCGCGTCGAGCTCATGCGCCACGCCGGCACCGCCATGCGCTACCCGGCCGGGGGCGAGGCGGCGTTCTTCCGCGCCCTCGGCAAGCTGGCCGCCGACGCGAACGCCACCCTCGACGAGGCCGGCCAGGCCGCGGTCGGCATGCCGACGGACCAGGCGCGCGCGCTCGTCGCCCGCCTCGGCGCCGCCAAACAGGCGGTAGTCGTGCTGGGCGGCTTCGCCCTCACTCGTCGCGAGGCGGCTGAGGCGGCGCGCGCGCTCATCAAGGCGGTCGGCGCCAAGGAGCTGGCCGTCGGCCCGATGGCCAACAGCTACGGCCTAGAACTTCTTGGGGTGCTGCCCAGCCACGAGCGCTACGGCTACGCCGGCATGCTCGACGGCTCCAAGGCGCTCATCCTCTCGCACCTCGACCCCGCGCAAGACGGCGAGGTCGCCGAGCGACTGCGCGGCAAGGACCTGCTCGTGGTCCATGACATCTTCATGACCGAGACGGCCCACCTGGCCGACGTCGTCCTGCCGGCCGCGAGCGTCTACGAGCGCGACGGCACCGTCGTCAACCTCGAGGGCCGCTTCCTGCCGGTGCGGGCCGCGCCGGTCGACGCCGGCAGCAGCGCGGACCTGACCGGCGTCGTGCGCGCCCTCGGCGAGGCCATGGGCAAGCGGCTCGATGGGCGCAGCGTGCGCTCGGCGCGCCGGACCCTCAAGAAGCGCTTCGACGTCGACTTCACCGAGCTGCCCGACCACGGGCTGCTCCCGCGCACCAAGAGCAGGGGGCCGGCCAAGGCCGTCGCCGGCGAGGCGCCATCCGCCACCGGCAACGTCCTGGTCGTGCCGAGCATGGCCAGGGCCGAGTACTTGAACCGCAACCGCCACCTGGCCGCCGCGCTCGGCGGCAACCGGCTGCGCGTGCACCCCGAGGACGCGGCCAAGCACAACCTCGCCGGCGGCGCGGAGGTGCGGCTGAGGGTCGGTGGCACGTGGCGTCAGGCCGTCGTCCAAGTCACGGACGCGGTGCCACGCGGGTTGATGACCATCCCGAGCCTCCCGGAGCAGCCCATCGGCCTGGCGCAAGCCGACCTGACGAGCATCGTCGTCGAGCAGGTGCGCCTGGAGGTGGCGTCGTGACCCACGATCCGCTGTGGATCACCTTCGTGAAGGCGCTCATCGTCTGTGTTCTGCTCCTCGGCGCCTTCGCGTACATGACCCTCATCGAGCGCAAGCTGCTCGGCCGCTTCCAGCACCGCCCCGGCCCGAACATGGTCGGCCCCGGCGGCTGGCTGCAGCCCATCGCCGACGCCATCAAGACGATCTTCAAGGAAGACCTCAACGTCACGGCCGCCGACAAGTTCGTGCTCGTGCTGGCGCCGGCCATCAGCATCGTCTTCGCCCTCTCGGCCTTCGGCGCCATCCCCGCCGGCCCGGCCGGCAGCCTCTTCGGCTTCAACCCATGGGTCATGGACCTCGACATCGGGCTCCTCTACATCCTCGCCGCGACGTCGCTCGGCGTGTACGGCATCTTCCTCGGCGGCTGGGCCGCCAACAGCAAGTACGCGCTGCTCGGCAGCCTGCGCTCCAGCGCCCAGATCATCTCGTACGAGCTCGGCCTCGGACTGAGCGTGCTCGCGGTCATAATCGTTGCCGGCACCCTCAACCTGCGCGAGATCGTCGAGCTCAACATCTGGTCGGTGAGCCCCTGGCTCTGGCCGGGGCTGCTCCTCGCCTTCGCGACGTTCGTCATCTCCGGCACGGCCGAGGTGAACCGCACCCCCTTCGACCTCCCCGAGGCCGAGCAGGAGCTCGTAGCCGGCTACCTGACGGAGTACTCCTCCATCAAGTGGGCGCTCTACCAGATGGCCGAGTACGTGAACATGCTCACCGCCTCTGCTTTCATCTCGACGTTGTTCCTTGGCGGATACCGCGGCCCGCGCTTCCTCGACGCGCTCATCCCCGGCGTCTCGGAGTGGCCGTTCATCTGGCTGTTCGTGAAGATGGCCATCTTCATGTTCCTGTTCATCTGGCTCAAGGCGACGCTGCCGCGCTTGCGGTACGACCAGTTGATGCGCTTCGGCTGGATCTACGTCTTCGAGTTCGCTTTGGCGGCGGCGCTCATCACCGGGGCGGTGGTCGCGTTTGTCATCTGATCGCGCCACCCACTCGCACGCCTGTCACGGAGGTACTCCAGCATGAGCGTCATCGACATCGCCAAGGGCATGGGGCTGACCCTGGGATACATGTTCAAGCGCCCCGTCACGGTCCAGTACCCGCGCGACAAGGTCCAGATCCAGCCGCGCTTCCGCGGGCGGCACCATCTCCTCAGGCACCCCGATACGGGCCTGGAGAAGTGCATCGGCTGCAGCCTCTGCGCGGCCGCCTGCCCCGCGTACGCCATCTACGTCGAGGCGGCCGAGAACGACCCGAACGACCCCGTCTCGCCCGGCGAGCGCTACGCGAAGATCTACGAGATCAACATGCTGCGCTGCATCTTCTGCGGCTTCTGCGAGGAGGCGTGCCCGACCGGGGCCGTCGTGCTCGGTCACGAGTTCGAGATGGCCGACTTCCGCTACCAGGACTTCGTCTACCGCAAGGAAGACATGCTCGTCGGCACCAAGGGGAGCAAGTGGCAGCGTCGCGAGGCCGACGCCAAGGGCAAGGACGTGAAGCTAGGGTTCGAGGCCGGTCCCCGGTCCGAGCTGGAAGGCGTCGACTACTGACATGGTCGGTTTCGTCATCCTAGCCGCGCTCCTGCTGGCCGGCGGCGTCGGCGTCGTCACGCTGCGCCAGCCCGTCCACGCCGCGCTCGCGCTCGTCGGCACGCTCCTGGCGTTGGCCGTCACGTACGTGACGCTCGACGCGCACTTCCTCGCCGCCGTCCAGGTCATCGTCTACGCAGGCGCCATCATGGTCCTCTTCCTCTTCGTGATCATGCTCCTAAACGTGGGCGGCGAGCGGACAGCCGACAGGCTCAAGTGGCTCAAGCCCGCCGCGTGGGGCAGCGCGGCCGTCACAGCTGTCGGTCTCGCGACCGTCTACTTCCTCCAGCGGCAACCCCTCCCCGGCGCCTCCGTCATCGACGGGGCGTTGGGCGGGGGCGGCGCCGACCGGATCGGCGAGGTCCTCTTCACGGACTACCTGCTCGCCTTCCAACTCGTCGGCGTGCTGTTGCTCACCGGCGTGGTCGCGGCCGTGAGCCTCGTGCAGCGCGCCGCGCCGGAGACGCGGCCGCAGCGCGAGCGGACGTCCCGCGTCGCGCCGCACGGACCCGACACCGAGGCGGGCGCGACGCCGCACCTCGTCGGCGCTCTCGGGGCCGGCGCGGCGCCTAGCACCGGCGTTGCTTCCGGTGCGGGCGCCACGCAAGGCGCCGCCGCCGCGGGCGACGAGCTCGCGCACGGAGACCACTGATGGTAGGCACCGAGTACTACGTCGCCATCAGCGCCGTTCTCTTCGCCATCGGCGCCGTCGGGGTCCTGACGCGCCGGAGCGCCATCATGCTCTTCCTGTCGGTCGAGCTGATGCTCAACGCCGCCAACCTCGCGATGGTCGCCTTCGCGCGGAGCTGGAGCGCGAGCGGCGCCACCACGGCGCTCAACGGTCAGGCGGCCGTGTTCATCGTCCTGGCCGTCGCGGCGGCCGAGGTGGCCGTCGGACTCGGCATCCTCGTCGCCATCTTCCGTAACCGCGTCAGCACCAACGTGGACGAGCTGTCGGAGGTGCGCGCATGACCGACCTAGCCCATTTGGCCGCCCTCGCGCCGCTGCTGGCGTTGGCAGGCGCCTTTGTGAACGGCCTGTTCGGCCGCAACCTCAAGGAGCCCGCGCCGGGCATCATCGCCAGCGTCGCGGTGGCGGCCGGCTTCGTCCTCTCGCTCATCGCCTTCTTCGGCGTGGCCGGCAGCGGCGAAGCGGTGCGCGTCGGCTTCGGCGACTTCCTGAGGGCCGGCGACTTCACCCTCTCCCTCGGCTTCCACCTCGATCAGCTGAGCGTCCTGATGATGCTGATCATCACGGGCGTCGGCTTACTCATCCACGTCTACTCGATCGGGTACATGCACGGCGATCCGGGCTACTCGCGCTACTTCGCGCAGCTCAACCTGTTCGTCGCCTCCATGCTCGTGCTCGTCATGGCCGACTCGTTCGTGCTCATGTTCATCGGCTGGGAAGGCGTCGGGGTCTGCTCCTTCCTCCTCATCGGGTTCTGGTATCACGACCTCGCCAACGCGAGCGCCGGCCGCAAGGCGTTCATCGTCAACCGCGTCGGCGACGTCGGCTTCCTGCTCGCCATGTTCCTGACCTTCAAGGTCTTCGGCAGCCTCGACATCCAGACGGTCAGCGCCATGGCGCCGACCATGCTCTACGGCTCCGCCGTGCTGACCGGCATCGGGCTCCTCTACCTGCTGGCCGCGGCCGGCAAGTCGGCGCAACTGCCGCTGCACGTCTGGCTGCCCGACGCCATGGCCGGCCCCACGCCCGTCTCGGCCCTCATCCACGCCGCGACCATGGTCACGGCCGGCGTATACCTCATCGCCCGCACGAGCGCCGTCTACGCGGTCGCGCCGGCCGCCCTCGCCACCGTGGCGTGGGTCGGCGTCCTCACGGCCCTCGTCGCGGCCATCGCAGCCGTCGGTCAGACCGACATCAAGCGCATCCTCGCCTACTCCACCATCTCGCAGGTCGGCTTCATGATCGCGGCCGTCGGGGCCGGAGCCTACTGGGCCGGCATCTTCCACGTCCTCACGCACGCCTTCTTCAAGGCCCTGCTCTTCCTAGGCGCGGGCTCCGTCATCCACGCGCTCGGCGGCGAACAGGACGTACGCAAGATGGGCGGCCTCGGCAGGCGGATGAGGGTGACCGGCACCACGGCGCTGATCGCCACCCTCGCCATCGCAGGCGTGCCGTTCCTGTCGGGCTTCTTCAGTAAGGACTCTATCGTCGTCGCCACCTTCACCAGCGGCGCGCTCGCCGGCGCCGGGGGAGAGGTGCTCTACGCCCTCCTCATGGTCACGGCCGGCATCACGGCGTTCTACATGTTCCGGTGGTACTACCTCGTCTTCGCTGGTGAGGAGCGGCTCGAGCGCGGCGTGAGCGAGAAGGTCCACGAGTCGCCCAGCGTCATGACCGTGCCGCTGACCATCCTCGCCATCGGCAGCGTCCTCGTCGGCTACCTCGGCCTACCCTCCTTCCTCGCGGACAACCGCATCGCGGCGTGGCTCGGCCACGCAACGGCCGCGGGCGAGTTCTCGCACCCGAGCGTAGCGACCGAGTGGCTGCTTCTCATAGCCTCCGTGGTCGTGGCCTTCATCGGCCTCGGCCTCGGGTACTGGGTCTACGCGGTCGGCAAGGGGGCCTTGGCCAAGCGGCTCGGCAACGCGCCGATCGCCGGGGCTTCTCGGGGGGCCTTCGGCTTCGACATCCTCTACCGGGCCCTGTTCGTCGACACTGGCGCCGGCACCGCGGAGGCGGTCACGCTGCTCGACCGCGAGGTCGTCGACCGAGGCCTGGTGGGCCTGAGCGGCGTCGTGCCGCTCATCGGCGGCCTGTTGCGGCGCTGGCAGTCCGGGCAGGTGCGGGCCTACGCGTTCGCGATGCTCGTCGGAGCGGCCTGCCTGGTAGCGGCGGCCGCCATCGTGGGGGTGCTCAAGTGACGCCCGTCTTCACCATCCTCGTCCCCCTTGTCACGGCCGCGCTCGTGCTCCTGCTGAGGAACTCGACGCTCCTCATGCGGGTCGTCGCGCTGGCAGGCGCCGTCGCCACCCTCGTGCTGGCCGTGCTCCTGCCCGGCTCCCGGCCCTTCTCGGCCGAGTGGCTGCCAGGGTTCGGCGTGAGCTTCAGCGTCGACGGCAACGGCGCGGCCTCGGTGCTCGTCTTCGCCGTTGCCCTGATGATGATCCCGGCCCTGCTCGTCGCCCTCACACGCGTCGAGAAGGGCGCCGCCGGTTTCGCCGCGCTGCTACTGGCGGCCGAGGCCGGGCTGGCGGGCATCTTCATGGCGCGCGACCTCATCGTCTTCTACGTCTTCTGGGAGGCCACGCTCGTCCCCGGGCTCCTCCTCCTCGGGCTCTACGGCGGCGAGAAGCGCCGCGAGGCGACGACCAAGTACCTCGTGTACGCCGTCACCGGCTCGTTCTTCATGCTCGTCAGCATCCTGGCCCTGAAGACGCTCTCCGGCGCCGCGTCGTTCGACGTCATCGACCTCATGCTCGTCACCCCCGACCTGAGCGTAGCCACCCAGACGTGGCTGTTCGTCGGGCTGGCGCTCGGCATGGCCGTCAAGCTGCCCATCTGGCCGCTGCACTCCTGGCTCGTCGACCTGAACGAGCAGAACCACCCTTCCGGCGCCGCCGACGTGCTCGGCTCGCTCTACAAGGTCGGGGCGTTCGGCTTCTTCGCGTGGGGCATCCCGCTCCTGCCGGCCGGAGCGTCGCGCGTCGCGCCCATCCTCATCGCCCTTGCCGCCGTCACGGCGCTCTACGGCGCGTTCGGCGCCATCGGCTCGAAGCACCTCAAGCGCTTCCTCGCCTACGGCTCCCTCTCCCACATGGGCATCATCGGGGTCGGCATCTTCGGCATGCACCTGGCCGGCCTCAACGGCGCCATGTACTTCCTGGCCGCGCAGATGGTCTCGACCGGCGGGCTCTTCCTCGTCGGCGGCATGCTCTACCACCGTCGGCGGTCGTTCGACCTCGCCGATTACGGCGGCATCGCCAAGTCCGCGCCGGCGCTCGCAGCCCTCGGGCTCCTCACCATCTTCGCGTTCATCGGCGTGCCAGGGCTCTCGAACTTCCCCGGCGAGTTCATGTCGCTCATGGGGGCCTTCCAGAACGCGCCGTGGCCGGCGGCCATCGCCACCCTCGCGGTCATAGCGGCGGGCGTGTACGGCGTGAACCTGTATCAGCGCGTCTTCCAAGGCCCCAGCGACGTACGGGTCAAGGACCTCGACGGCCTTGAGATGTACGTGCTGCTGCCCGTCGTCGTCGGGGTGCTCTGGTTCGGCGTGATGTCGGCGCCCCAGATGCAGCGCATCGAGGCGCAGTCGCAGCTCACGACGTTGCAACTCGAGCGGGTAGCGGCTTCCGGCGCGAGCGCGCCGGGCGCTCTCGGCCTTAGCGCGCCCCCAATGGGAGAGACGCTGACCCTCGGAGGTGCCAAGTGAGCTTCCCCGGCGTGCTCGACATCGACTGGAACGTCATGGCGCCGGCCATCACGCTGCTGATCACTGCCATCACGGCGCTGCTCTTCGGCCTCTCCTGGCGGGACTCGCGCGGCCCGGCCGCCGTCGCGCTCATCGGCGTGCTCACCGCCATGGTCTTCGCCGTCGCCCACCTCTTCTCGGGCAACGAGGGCTCGGTCAGCTTCGGGCTGCGCTACCTCGGCGACGTGCCCGCGACGGCGCTGACGCTAGTCATCCTCGTCGGCACGGCCATCGCGATCCTCGTGAGCTGGGACCAGCTCGAGCGCGGCGGCATGGGCCAACCCGAGTACTACCCGCTCATGCTCCTCTCGGCCCTCGGCGCCGTCGTCATGGCGTCGGCCGGCGACCTCATCACGCTGATCCTCGGCCTCGAGATCATGTCGCTGCCCGCCTACGCCCTGTCGGCCTGGCGCACGCGCGACAGGCAGTCGGAGGAGGCCGGCATGAAGTACTTCCTGCTCGGCGCCTTCGGCTCGGCCATGCTCATCTACGGCTCGGCCCTCCTGTACGGGGCGAGCGGCTCCTTCGTGTACGGCGACGTGGCCGCCGCGTTGGCGGGCGGCAACCTGGCGCTCCTGGCGACGGCGGGCGGCGCGCTCGTCCTGGCCGGCCTCGGGTTCAAGGCCGCCCTGGCGCCCTTCCACCAATGGGCGCCCGACGTGTACACGGGCGCCCCCACCGTGGTCGTCACCTTCATGAGCGTCGTCATCAAGGTCGGCGCCTTCGCCGCCCTCCTGCGCATCGCCGCGACCGTGTTCCCTGCCCTGCAGCCCTGGCTCCTCACGGCCCTGGCCGTCATCGTCGCCCTGACGCTCGTGGCGGGCAACTTCACGGCCCTCATGCAGCGCGGTGTGAAGCGCATGCTCGCCTACTCCTCCGTGGCGCACGCCGGCTACCTCGGCCTCGCGCTCCTGGCCGCCAACCACGGCGGCGTGCCGGCGGCGGCCTTCTACCTGAGCGTCTACGCCCTCATGAACGCTGGCGCCTTCGCCGTCCTCACCCTGGTGATGGACGCGGGCGACCACGGCGACGACCTGGAGCGCTTCGCCGGACTCGGCAAGACCAGGCCGGGACTCGCCGCGGCGATGACGGTGTTCATGCTCAGCCTCGGCGGCATCCCGTTCCTCGGCGGGTTCACGGGCAAGATCATGGTGTTCCAGGCAGCCATCGACGCCGGTCACGTGTGGCTCGCCGTGCTCGGCATCGCCACGAGCGTCGTCGCGCTCTTCTACTACTTCCGCGTCGTCGCGTACATGTACTTCAGGGAGAGCGCCTACGCACCGCACACTTTCCGGTCGACCCCGGCGCGCGTCGCCATCGCCGTCGCTCTGGTAGGTACCGTGCTGCTCGGCATCCTGCCGGGCTGGTGGCACACGCTGCTCAGCGTAGGCCCGCGCCTCGTCGCAGGTTCCTGAGTTCGGGATTTGCGTGGCCGGCTGGCAGTCCGACAGGGCCACCAGCCGGCCCGCTCGGCTCGGCCGCGCCCCGTGGCGTAAGAACCCCGTCAGCCCTTCGCTGCTACCCTCGCCCTGAGAGGTCACGCTGCCCACTCGTGCGCGCGTGCGGGGGAGATGGGGAGTTTTAAGCAGTGTTAGCGACTACAGCGCCATATCATGCGGGGGCAGTGGATCTGACGGGCATGCGCATCCTTCTCGTGGACGACGAGGAGTCCGCGCTGGTGCTCGTGCGCGGGCTGCTCACGCGGGCGGGTTACAGCGACGTGAGGACGTGCGAGTCGCCGTTCGAGGCGGCCGCCCGCTTCGTCGAGGAGCAGCCGGACCTGCTGGTCATCGACCAACACATGCCCGGCAAGGACGGCCTCTCCGTGCTAGCGGAACTCGGCACTCGGCTGCCCGAGGCGTTTCCGGTGCTGATGATCACTGGCGACTCCCGCACGGAGCTGCGCGAGGCCGCCCTCGCAAGCGGCGTCAAGGACTTCCTCACCAAGCCGTTCAACCCTACCGAGGTCAGGCTACGCATCCGCAACCTGCTCGAGGTGCGGCACTACCAGCGCGAGTTGGTCAAGCACAACGAACGCCTCGAGGCGGCCGTCAGGCGCCGCACCCAGGAGCTGGAGCTCTCGCAGCTCGAGATGTTGGTGCGGCTCGCGCGCGCCGCCGAGTACCGCGACGACTCGTCGGGCGAGCACACGTGGCGCGTGGCGCACATGTGCGGCGTCCTGGCCAGGGAGCTGGGCATGGCCACCCCGGAGGTCGAACTCCTCCTGCGCGCCGCCAGGCTTCACGACGTCGGCAAGATCACCATCCCCGACGGCATCCTCCTCAAGGCCGGCAGCCTCACGGAGGCGGAGTACGACGTCGTCAAGGGACACGCCCGCGCCGGCGCCGAGCTCCTCTCTGGCAGCCGCTCGCCCATGATGAGGTTGGCCGAGACCATCGCCCTCACCCACCACGAGTGGTGGGACGGCCGCGGCTATCCGCAAGGCCTCGCGGGGGAGAGCATCCCCATCGAGTCGCGCATCCTGGCCGTGGCGGACGCCTTCGACGCGCTCGTCACCGACCACGCCCACCGCAAGGCCAAGAGCCCCGGCGAGGCGGCGGCCGAGATCCGCGCCGGTTCGGGCACCCAGTTCGACCCCACCGTGGTGGTCGCGTTCGAGCGCGCTTTCGCCGCCGGCATCTTCCTGCCGCAGACCGCCTTCGGCTGACCGATGGCCGCTCGCAGACGACGAGCCGGCCGGCGGCGCTGTACCCTCTAGGACCATGGGAACAGACGATCGAGTACCGCCGGCGGCGGGCGAGCAGGCCGACCCGATAGAAGTCTTGCAGGCGACCCCGCTGCGGCTGGCTGCCATCGTCGAGACGAGCTCGGCCGACTGGCTCGAGTCGCCGTACGGACCGGGCAAGTGGCGTAGACGCGAGGTGATCGCGCATCTGGCCGACGTCGAGCTCGCGTTCTCCTACCGCATGCGGCAGGCGGTAGGCGAACCTGGCTCCGCGTTCACGCCCTTCGATCAGGATGCGTGGGCGCGCCGCAACACCCGCATCGACGCCACGGTCGCCCTCGAGGCCTTCCGAGCCATGCGGGCACTCAACCTCGCCTGGCTCGCGAGCCTCGATCTGCAGGGGTGGTTGGCCGGAGGGCACCATCCCGTCCACGGCCCGCAGAGTGTTGACGACCTGGTCCGTTACCTGGCGGGCCACGACCTCAATCACCTGGAGCAACTGGAGAGGCCCTAGAGGCTCGGGGAGCCCGCGGTAGACGTGATATCGTCAGCCGTTATGGCAGTCGAACGCACTTTCGCAATGGTCAAGCCCGACGGCGTGCGCCGCCGGCTCGTCGGCAACATCGTCTCTCGCATCGAGGCCAAGGGCTACACCGTCGTCGGCCTCAAGCAGCTCACCATCAGCCGCGAGCTGGCCGAGCGCCACTACGGCGAGCACAAGGGTAAGCCCTTCTTCGACGGGCTCGTCTCGTTCATCACTTCCGGCCCCGTCGTCGCCATGGTGCTGGAAGGCGAGAACGCCATCGCCGGTTGGCGCGGCATGATGGGCCCGACGAACCCGAAGGACGCCCCGTGCGGCACCGTGCGCGGCGACTTCGCCACGACGATCGACGAGAACGTGGCCCACGGCTCCGACGCGCCGGCCACCGCGGAACGCGAGATAGGCATCTTCTTCCCGGAACTGCAGGGCTGAGCGTGCCAGGGCTCTCCGCGCGTGTCAACTCGCTGAAGGCGTCGTCCACCGTGGCGTTCGCCGCCCGCGCCAAGGAGTTGGCGCGCCAGGGCGTGGACGTCATCTCCATGACCGCGGGGGAGCCGGACTTCCTGCCGCCGGAGCACGTGCTCGAGGCCGCGCGGGAAGGCATCAGGCTCGGCCTCACCAAGTACACGGCCACCGAGGGCACGGCCGAGCTGCGCGAGGCCGTCGCCGCGAAGTTCAAGCGCGAGAACGGCCTCACCTACGCCCCCGACCAGGTCCTCGTCAGTAACGGCGGCAAGCAGACGCTCTACAACGCCTTCATGTCGGTCATCGAGCCGGGCGACGAGGTCGTCATCGTGGCCCCCTTCTGGGTGAGCTACCCGGCCCAGGTGGAGCTCGCCGGCGGGGTGCCCGTGGTCGTCACGGCGCGCGCCGAGGACGGCTTCGTGCCCGACCTCGACGCCGTGCGCGCCGCCATCACGCCGCGCACGAAGGTCCTCCTGATCAATTCCCCGTCGAACCCGACGGGCGCCGTGTTCCCGCCCGAGCTGGTGCGCGGCTACGCCGAGCTCGCCGAGGAGCACGACCTCTGGCTCTTCTCCGACGACCTGTACGAGCACCTCGTCTACGACGGCGAGTTCAGCACTGCGGCCACGTACGTGCCGCACCGCACGCTCATCGTGCATGGCGCCAGCAAGGGCTACGCGCTCACGGGTTGGCGCATCGGCTTCGGAGCAGGACCAAAGCCGCTCATCGCGGCCATGAACCGCCTGCAGGGCCAGACGACCTCCGGCGCCAACTCCCTCGCCCAGTACGCCACGGTGGCCGCCCTGAACGAGGTCGAGAAGACGGCCGCCTTCCAGGCGATGACGCGCGCCGCCTACCGCGAGCGCCGCGACGTGTTGGTGAGCGGCCTCAACCGCCTCGGTCTGAGCACGCCCCTGCCTGCCGGGGCCTTCTACGTCATGGCCGACACGACCTCGATCGACCCGGACGAGGAGCGCGCCGCCATCAAGCTCCTCGACGAGGCGCGCGTCGCCGTCGTGCCCGGCACGGACTTCCTGGCGCCCGGCAAGGTGCGCATGAGCTACGCCACGAGCCTCGATCAGATCCGCGAGGCGTTGCAGCGCATCGAGGCCCTGCTAGTCCTGGACTGAGACGCTGAGCGAGGGGGAGGACACATGGCCAACAGCCGCGTCGACCCGCAGTTCCACACCATCATCGAGCCGTTTCGCATCAAGTCGGTCGAGCCGATCCGGTTCACGACCCGCGAGGAACGGGAACGCGCGCTGGTCGCGGCCGGGTACAACCCGTTCAACCTCCACGCTGACGACGTCCTGATCGACCTCCTGACCGACTCCGGCACGGGGGCCATGTCGAGCGAGCAGTGGGCCGCCATGATGCGCGGCGACGAGAGCTACGCCGGCAGCCGCTCCTTCGACCGCTTCGAGGCGGCCGTCAAGGGCATCACGGGCCTCAAGCACATCTTCCCGACCCACCAGGGCAGGGCGGCCGAGCGCATCCTCTGCGGCGCGGCGCTCAAACCGAAGGACATCGTCCCGAGCAACACCCACTTCGACACGACACGCGCGAACATCGAGGCTGTCGGGGCCGTGGCGGTCGACCTGCCGCTGCCGGAGGCGCGCCACCCGGAGGCGCTGCACCCGTTCAAAGGGAACATGGACGTCGACGCCCTCCGCCTGCTCCTGGAGGAGGACCGCGAGCGGGTGCCCTTCGCCATGCTCACCGTCACTAACAACTCGGGCGGCGGCCAACCGGTCTCCATGGAGAACATCCGCGCCGTGAGCGCCACCTGCCGCCGGTTCGGCGTGCCCCTGATCCTCGACTGCTGCCGCTACGCCGAGAACGCGTACTTCATAAAACTGCGCGAGGAAGGGTACGAGGACAAGAGCCCGCGGGAGATCGCGCAGGAGATGTTCAGCTACGTCGACGGCGCCACCATGAGCGCCAAGAAGGACGGCATGGCGAACATCGGGGGCTTCCTGGCCCTCAACGACGACGAGCTCGCCCAACGCGCCCGCAACCTCCTCATCCTCGGCGAGGGCTTCCCGACGTACGGAGGCCTGGCCGGCTACGACCTCGACGCGCTCGCCGTCGGCTTCGGCGAGGCGCTGGAGGAGCCCTACCTGCGCTACCGCCTGCGCTCCATCGAGTACCTGGGCGAGCGGCTCCTGGCGGCGGACATCCCCATCATCCAGCCCACGGGCGGCCACGCCGTCTATCTCGACGCCGGCAAGCTCCTCGGTCATATCCCCGCCTCGCAGTACCCCGCGTGGGCGCTCTCGTGCGTGCTCTACCTCGTGGGCGGCGTGCGCTCGGTGGAGATCGGCTCCGTGATGTTCGGCCTCCAACCGGACGGCAGCGAGAAGCCGGCGCCCCTGGAGCTCGTCAGGCTGGCGTTCCCGCGCCGCACGTACACGCAGAGCCACGTCGACTACCTTGCCGAGGTCCTCCTCCACGTCGGGGAGCTGCGCGACCGCGTGCGCGGCGTGCGCATCGTCGAGGCGCCGCCCGTGCTCAGGCACTTCAGCGCGCGGTTCGAGCCTGTGGCCGGAGCGCTTATCGACTAGCGTGTATGCTCCTCGGGTGCGTATCGCCGTCGAGGTCGTCCCACGCAACGAGGAGAGCCTGGCCACGCAACTCGCCGAGGTCGAGCGTCTGGCCCGCGTGGACGCCGTCAACGTCCCAGACCTGACCCAGTTCGCGCTCAAGGGTTGGGAGGCCGCCCTCAGGCTGCGAGCCAGCCACCCGCGCTTCGCCGCCGTGCCGCACGTCCGCGCCATGGAGGTCGAGCTGCATCGACCCTGGACGCCGGGCGCGAAGCTGGCGGCCGCCGGTGTGAGCGAGGTCCTCGTCGTGGCCGGCGACCCGCCAGCCACCATGGCAAGGCCCATCACGGGCGCTCATTCGACCGACGTCATCCGCGCCTTCAAGGCAGCGCACCCCGGCTGGCGCGTCTACGCCGCGCTAGACCCGTACCGGTCCGGCTTCAGCCACGAGCTCGAGTACGCCATGCGCAAGTTGGAGGCCGGCGCCGACGGCTTCTTCACCCAACCGTTCTTCGATACCAGGCTCATGGGGGTATGGCGCGAGCTGCTGGCCGGCGTGCCAGTGTTCTGGGGCCTCACTAGCGTGACGAGCAAGCGCGCGATGAACTACTGGCTGACGCGCAACCGCGCCGTCTTCCCGGCCGGCTTCGAGCCGACCATGGCGTGGCACACGCGCTTCGCCGCCGAGGCCATCGAGTTCGCGGAGCGGCATGACGCGAACCTATACTTCATGCCCATCAACGTTGACATCGGAGCGTGGTTGGGCGAGCTGCTCGGTTGAGGGCGCCGGCGCGTCGCGGCCGAGAGCACGCTGCCTGCCCTCCCGCCGCGCCGCTCGGCCGCCGCTTGCGGGTCGCCTCCCGGTGGATGCCGGCTCAGCCAGGTTGATAGGCCAACGAACGGGCCAGCCACCGCTCCGTCTCGGCGACGCTCTCACCGGTGCGCGTCGCCAGGTCCTCGACCTGGTCGCGTCCGATCCTGCCGACGTCGAAGTACTGCGCCTCCGGGTGCGCGAAGTAGAGGCCGGAGACTGACGAGCCCGGCCGCATCGACATGGAGTCCGTGAGCTCGGCTCCCACGACCTCGGTGGCGTCCAACAGGTCGAAGATGACGCGCTTGACACGGTGGTCCGGGCTGGCGGGGTAGCCGGGCGCCGGCCGGATGCCCCGGTAGCTCTCCGCGATCAGCTCCTCGCGCGTCAGGCGCTCGCTCGCGGCGTAACCCCAATGCTCGGTCCTGACCGCCCTGTGCAGGTACTCGGCCGTCGCCTCGACGAGCCGGTCGGAGAGCGCCTGGACGAGGATCGCGGAGTAGTCGTCGTTGGCGCGCTTGAAGGCCGCGGCCCGCTCCTCGGCCCCGTGCACGCAGACGACGAAGGCTCCCAGCCAATCCTCTGCGGCGCCACGGGGCGCCACGAAGTCGGCCAGGGCCAGGTTGCGCAGGCCGTCGCGCTTGGCCACCTGCTGGCGCAGCGTCGGCACCCGCACTCGCTCCTCACCGCGCTCCTCGGTCGCGAAGATCACGACGTCGTCGCCGTCGCGGTTGGCGGGGAACAGCCCGAACACGGCGCGCGCCTCCAGCCACTCCTCGGCCACCACCCGGTCGAGGAGCGCGTTGGCGTCCTTGAACAGCTCGCGCGCCGTCTCGCCGACGCGCGGATCGTCGAGGACCTGCGGGTACCTGCCCGGCAGCTCCCAGGCGTGGAAGAAGGGCCCCCAGTCCATGACCTCGCGGAGCTCGGCCAGCGGCACCGGCACGATGCGCCTTACTCCCGGGCACGCCGGTCGCGTCACGGCTTCCCAGCCGCCGATCTCCGGGGCGTTGGCGCGAGCCGCCTCCAAGGTGACGATCTCGGGCGCCTTGCGACCCGCGTGTAGACGCCTGATCTCCTCGTACTGCTCAGCTATCTCGGCCTTGAGCAACGGGGCCTGCTCCGAGGAGGTAGCCCTGCTCATGACCCCGACGGCACGCGAGGCGTCCGCCACGTGGATCGTGAGGCCGGAGTACGCGGGCGCGATCTTGACCGCCGTGTGCGCGCGCGAGGTCGTGGCGCCGCCCACCAGCAGGGGGAGCGTGAAGCCGCGCCGCTCCATCTCGCTCGCCACGTGCACCATCTCCTCGAGCGACGGCGTGATCAGACCGGACACCCCGACGGCGTCGGCTTCTTCCGCGATGGCGGTGTCGAGGATCTTCTCCGCCGGCACCATGACCCCCAGGTCGACGACCTCGTAGCCGTTACAGCCGAGCACGACGCCGACGATGTTCTTGCCGATGTCGTGGACGTCGCCCTTCACCGTGGCCATCACGATCTTCCCGGCGCTCGTAGGGGCGCCGGCGTCCTTCTCCGCCTCCAGGTAAGGCGTCAGGACGGCGACGGCCTTCTTCATGACGCGGGCGCTCTTCACGACCTGCGGCAGGAACATCTTGCCCGAGCCGAAGAGGTCGCCCACCTTGTTCATGCCGTCCATCAGCGGCCCCTCGATGACGGTGAGCGGCCTACCCAGTTCGTGCATGGCTTCGATGGCGTCGGCCTCGACGTGCTCGTCGATACCCAGCACCAGCGCGTGCCGCAGGCGCCGTTGCACCGGCCACGAGCGCCACTCGGCGTCCTTCGCCTTAGCGTTCTCGGCGCCGGGAGCGAGGCTCTCGGCGAACGCCACGAGGCGCTCCGTGGCGTCGGGCCGGCGGTCGAACAGCACGTCCTCGACCAGCTCGAGCAGGCCCTTCTCCACGTTCTCGTAGACGCCGAGGGCCTCGGGGTTGACGATGGCCATGTCGAGACCGGCCGCTACCGCATGGTAGAGGAAGCTCGCGTGCATGGCCTCGCGCACCTGCGGGCTGGAACGGAAGGAGAACGACACGTTCGACACGCCGCCGGAAGTGAGGGCTCCCGGCAGGTTCGCCTTGATCCAGCGCACGGCCTCGATGAAGTCGATGGCGTAGCGCGCGTGCTCGCGCATGCCCGTACCGACGGTGAGGATGTTCGGGTCGAAGATGATGTCCCGCGGCGCGAAGCCCGCCTCCTCGACGAGAAGCTTGTACGCGCGCGCGCATACGGCGCAGCGGCGCTCGAACGTGTCGGCCTGCCCTCGCTCGTCGAAGGCCATGACGACGACAGCCGCGCCGTAGCGCTTCGCGACACGCGCCTGCTCCAGGAACTTGGCTTCGCCCTCCTTGAGGGAGATGGAGTTGACGACGCCCTTGCCCTGCAGGTGCTTGAGGCCCGTCTCCAGGACCGTCCAGTTGGAGGAGTCGAGCATGACGGGCACGCGCGCGATGTCCGGCTCGGCGGCCAACAGGTCGAGGAACCTGGCCATCGTGGTAGGTCCGTCGATGAGGCCCTCGTCGAAGTTCAGGTCGATGACCTGCGCGCCGCCCACCACCTGGTCGCGGGCGACCTCGAGCGCCGCGTTGAAGTCGCCGCTCGCGATGAGGCGCTTGAAGCGTTTCGAGCCCGTGAGGTTCGTGCGCTCGCCGACGTTCACGAGGTTCGTGTCCGGCCTTATGACGAGCGGCTCGAGACCGGCGAAGCGTGGGCGTGGGTCCTCGTCGGCCGGCCTGCGCGGCTTCGCGCCTCGGGCGGCCCGCGCGAACGCCGCGATGTGGTCGGGGGTCGTGCCGCAGCAGCCGCCGAGGATGTTGACCCAGCCGCGCTCGACGAACTCGCGCAGCACGGCCGTCATGCTCTCCGGTGTCTCGTCGTAGCCGCCGAAGGCGTTCGGAAGGCCGGCGTTGGGATAGGCGATCGTGAACACGTCGGCGAGAGCGGCCAGCTCCTCGACGTGCGGCCTCAGCTCCTTCGGGCCGAGAGCGCAGTTGAGGCCGACGGCGAGCAGGTCGGCGTGGCTGACGGACGTCCAGAACGCCTCGAGCGTCTGGCCGGAGAGGGTGCGGCCGGAAGCGTCGGTGATCGTCCCTGAGACGATGAGGGGTACGGTGCGCCGAGCCTCCGCGGCCGCGTCCTCGCACGCGAGGATGGCCGCCTTGGCCATGAGGGTGTCGAAGACCGTCTCGACGAGGAGCAGGTCGACGCCGCCCGCGATCAGCGCCCGCGCCTGCTCAAGGTAGCCCGCGTGGACCTGCTCGAAGGTCACTTCCCGGTAACTCGGGTCCTCGACGCGCGGGCTGAGGCTCAGCGTCTTGTTCGTCGGCCCGATCGAGCCGGCCACCCAGCGGGGCCGGTCCGGCGTCGAGACCGCGTCGGCCGCCTGGCGCGCGAGCCGCGCGCCGACCTCGTTGATCTCGGCGATGTGGTCGCCGAGCGCGTACTCGGCCAGCCCAAGGCGCGTGGCGTTGAACGTGTTCGTCTCTATGATGTCGGCGCCGGCACGGAGGTACGCCTCGTGGATGGAGCGTATGAGCTCGGGTCGGGTGAGCACCAGCACGTCGTTGGCGCCCTTCAGGTCCTTGGGGTGGGAGGTGAACCGGTCACCCCGGAAGTCCGCTTCTGTTGGACGTGCCGCCTGGATCATGGTTCCCATGGCGCCGTCCAGGATCAGGACTCGTTCTCGGAGGTGGTGCCTCAGGGCGGCCGCGGCGTCGGCTCGGGTGCTCATGACCGGCAATAGTAACCCCGGCGGGCGCGGCACCCGGTCATGACAGGCCGCGGCGATAAGATGGCGCATGTCGAACGACGGCGAGCAGTCGCCTATCACAGGGCAAGCTTCAGGAGCCGCGGACGCCTTCGAGGACGATCGGCCGCTGAACCGCAACCTCATCTACAACAACCCGGAGAAGTGGCGCATAGGACGTGAGATCCTCGAGCGCTACACGGGGGCCGCACCCGAGGCGTTGCGGAAGCAGATCCTGCTCACCAACTTCCAGTACTACCTCGACCGCTTCGAGGGCATGGCCGACGACGTCGTGACCACCCGCGGCTCGGCCATGATGGCGCGCCACAGCGCGAAGCTGGACGTGTCGATCATCAACTTCTCGGTCGGCTCACCAGTGGCGGCGCTCATCATCGAGGTGCTCGCCACCGCCGAACCCAAGGCGGTCCTCTTCCTCGGCATGTGCGGCGGTCTGCACCGCTCGCTGCAGCTGGGCGACTTCGTGCTGCCGACGGCTGCCATCCGCGACGAGGGCGCCTCGACGCACTTCATGCCCCCGCAGGTGCCGGCGCTGCCTACCTTCAAGGTGCAGAAGTTCGTCTCCCAGATCATCGTCGAGCGCGGTTTCGACTACCGCACGGGCGTGGTCCACTCCACCGACTACCGGTTCTGGGAGTTCGACGAGGGCTTCAAGCAGCAGCTCTACGAGGAGCGGGCCCTCGGCATCGACATGGAGACGGCCACGCTCTTCTCGGTCGGCTTCGCGAGCAAGGTGCCCATCGGAGCGCTGCTCCTGGTCTCCGACCTCCCTTTGAGGCGCGACGGGATCAAGACGAAGGATTCCGCCAAGGCCGTCTTCCGTGAGTTCACGGACAGGCACATCGAGATCGGCATCCAGTCCATGAGCGAGATCGCGGAGCGCGGGGAGCACATCCGGCATTACCGATGGTAGGGCTGCTGTCGGGAAGGGGTTTGCGAGCGCGACTTCCGGCGCATCCTGATGGAGCCGTGCTTGTGGTGCGCCGGGGGAGCGGCCGTAGGGCTCGAGGACCAGGTCAGCCGTGCTGTTCGGGCGTCTTGATCGTTGCGGAGAGTTCGACGTCGATCTGCCTCATCATCGCGAACAGTCGCTCCATGAAGATTGACGGTTTGCCCGCCTCGATCTCCCAGATGTAGCGTTGCGTTGTCCCCAGGAGCTTGGCAAGTTCCCGTTGGCTCAGGCCCTTGAGCAGGCGAGCTTGTTGCAGGATCCTGCCCAGCGACTCGGCGCTCGCGACTTTGCCGGTGTACTTCACGGTCGCCTCCTGACTACCAAATCGTAGTCATCATAATCGACTACGAAAAGGTAGTCAAGGATTTTGACTACGAAATGGTAGTTGAGAGGGTTGCAGTGGCAAGCCCACTCCGAATGGTTCATGGGCATTTGAGGTCGCGAACCTGCCTTTAGAGACCTCGTCGCTGGCACGTGGCGGTCCGAGCGATCGGCTGCGGATACAGCCGGTAAAAAATCCAAGCTGATCGAGCGGGCAGTCCCACGTCCTGAGATCGTCGTGCTACTGCTTGCTTGAGGGCAACCTACCTAGATGAGACTCTGTCAGGATTACCCGCTTGCCGTCCTGGTTTATGCGGTAACAGGAGAGTCTATCCAACGATGTCAGCACAGGTTCCGAATGCTCGTGCAAGGCTCTAAGGGCCTCTTGGAACTGTGTGGGGCTAGCGAGCCGCCCAACAATCACGTGCGGCACGTAAGTCACGGAGGCGTCTAGGAACCTTGCCAAGAGGCCAGAGTAGAGCGCGTCGCGTATGGCTATCACCTCGTCGTTGCCGCGCTTGACATTGAGAAAGAGATACTCATGTTGGTGACCCGTTACACCCCGCAACTCCAATGTGAAGACCTCTGAGGAGCGACTCACCTCATGGATGTGAGACTCTAGCTGTTGAGGTGCCAACGTGGTGGTGAACGGATGCACCAAAGTCAAATGGGCTGCTACTCGCCGAGCCAAGGGGTCGTACTTTTCGCGGAGTTCCTCGACCCATGGGAATGCGGCCAAGTCTAAGAAGGCCACGATCGCGTATGTTGTCGGCTTTACTCCAGTACCGATCTCCGCCATATGGTCGGATCCTCGCTCGGCTGTGATTCGGCCTAGGTACCGTAATAGCACGAGAGCGTTTCCCGGCAATCTACCTGCTTGGCTCTATACTTGTAGAGAGTTCCGCGGTGGCCACTTGCTACGACGCTGGGTCAACTTGGTCCTTTTTGGCGGCCGCGGCGGTGGTTCGCCACGCCGTTCGGGACGCGCGTTGAACGGATCTTGGAAGTCCAGATTCCATGGCCACACGAGTCGCATCAGCCGAGGTGGTGAATGCCGGACTTGTTGACGCTGACCCTCGAACTAGCGACGAGACCAGCAAGCGAGATGCAGCTCGCGGTGGATGGATGTGCTTACGAGGGCATCCGGTTCTTCGCCTTGGCGGAGGTCGAGGACACACCGGACACGCGTGTGCGGCTCTACGAACTGGTGCGCGAGGGCGTCATCGACGACCCAAGCAACGACGGAACCTTCATGGATCCGGAGGAGTTCTCGGACCGCCTGTTCGAGCCGTTCTACTGGCGGTGGGCCGAGTGCCAGTTCCTCGCCGCCGTCGGCGACGAGTGGGTCGGTCTCACGAACCTGCAATTGCCGGCCTCAGGGGCGCAGTTCGGTGTGACGGTGGTGAAGCGGGCCTTCCGCCGCCGCGGGATCGCGAGGGTGTTGAAGTTGCAGGCGTTGCAGTATTTGCATGATCGCGGGACGGTGTCGGTGACGACCCGTAACGACCCGAGGAACACGGCCGTGCTGCGGCTCAACCGTGGGTTGGGGTTCGAAGAAGCCTACTAGCAGGCAGCGCTTCAGGCCGTTTGTCCCTACTTATACCTAGCACCTCTAGGTAAGGTAGGTTATGCCCGAGTTCTCCCTCTCCAAAGACCTGGTGGCGGCATCGTCGCGCCCGCTGGTGCTCGCGGTCCTCGCGCGGAGCGACAACTACGGTTATGCGCTCCTGAGGGAAGTCGAGCAGCTCTCCGGCGGCTCCCTTGCCTGGCGAGAGGGGATGCTCTATCCGGTGCTCCACCGCCTCGAGCGCGAGGGCTTGATCGAGTCGGACTGGCGGGTGGCCGAGAACCGGAAACGTCGCAAGTACTACGCCATCACTAAGAAGGGCTTGGAGGCGCTCGTTGGTGAGCGTGCGGCCTGGGAAGTCGTCGACGCCGCGCTGCGGACCGCTTGGGGGACCATATGAACTTCGATCGCGAGACTGCCGTTCGCGACTGGCGCACGTCGATCCTGAGCCGTGGCGGTCTCACGGTGGGCGAAGTCGATGAGCTGCAGGACCACCTTGAGCACATCGAAGACGTGTTGCAGAATGACCTGCGCCCCGAGGAGGCGTTCTGGCTAGCCGCGCACCGCGTAGGCACACCAGACGCTTTGACGCGGGAGTTCAGCAAGGTCAGGCCAAACATGGGCTGGGCCGTGCGGGCACAGTGGGCGTTGCTCGGGTTGACCGGCTACATGCTCATCGTTCCGGTAGCGCGGGCGCTCCTGTACCTGGTCGCTGCCGCTCTGAGCCAGGCCAGTGCCTTGCTCGGTGTCGCGGCGTTGGTGCGCCTCTACGCTCCGGCTCTCGCCGTACTGATCGTCGCGGTGGGGCTCGCCATTCTGGTGCGTCGTTCTGGCGTTTCTCCAACCGTCTTCGATCGGGTGCTGGCAGCTGTTGGATCTTCCGTGTGGCTGGGTGGTGTGGCGATCGTCATCGGGGTCTCCGTCTGGCAAGTAGCCGCCGGCCACTTCTACCGTTTAGGGGCCTCCCTTGCTGCCAAGGTCGTCGCTGCTCCCGGCGAGCCGGCCCTCATCCAGTCCGGGTTCTGGTACGGACTGAACACCGCCTTGGACTTCGTCCTTCCTATGCTGCTCCTTGGTGGGGTCATCGCGGTTCAGCGCGGCCTCGATGCTGCGCGTTCTCGGCAGGATTGAGCGCCCTGTCCCTAATGTAAACGTGCAATTGCGGTAACCATATTTAGTGGTGTACGATGTTTACATATGGCTGCCCCGCACCGTCCGTCTCTTGCCGTTCGCCGCGTCTTGCGGGAACTCGGCCACGATGTCCGGGTTGCCCGGCTCCGGCGGAACCTCACGATGGGCACCGTGGCGGAGCGCGCGTTCACCAGTCGCCCGACGCTTCAGCGCATAGAGGCCGGTGATCCGGGGGTGGGCATAGGTATCTACGCCAGTGTCCTCCAGGCGCTTGGGCTTCTCGACAACCTCCGCAAACTCGCGGATCCAGGGGCAGACGAGGTCGGCTTGGCTTATTCCGAAGAAGCGCTTCCGCGGCGAGCGAGGAGTAGGAAGTACGGACAAAAGGGGAGCGACGAGGAGGGATGAGGTTGAGGTCTGCGTCCGGATAGGCGGCGAAGACTACCTGGTCGGCTCGCTGCATAGGCAACAGCGCAGGGGGTTCGAGGCGGTCGGTTTCCAGTACGCGCCGGCGTGGCTGGATAACCCGTACCGCTTCTCCATACAACCAACACTGCGCCTTGATCCCGCCCCGTTCGCTCCTAATCAAGCACAAACGTTGCTTGGCGCCTTGGGTGATTCCGCGCCGGACTCGTGGGGTCGTAGCCTTCTTCTCCGGGCTGAGCGTCGGAACGCGCAGCGTGAGAACAGGCCCGTCCGGGCGCTACGCGAACTCGATTTTCTTCTCGGCGTCTCCGACCTGGCGAGAGTAGGGGCGCTCAGGTTCAGGCGTGTCGGAACGAACACCTTCCTGGCCCCCACGGAGGATGGAGTGCCCAGCATCGTGCACGTTCGACGGTTGTTGGAGGCCACGGAACGGACCCTGTTGGACGAAGAGACCGATGAGGACCTGCGAATCATATTGGCACCCGGGTCATCCTTGGGAGGAGCCAGACCGAAAGCGTCCGTGTTGGATGACCAGCGGCGCCTCGTCATAGCCAAGTTCCCTAAGCAGACGGATCCGTACAGCCTGGAGCGTTGGGAAGCCATCGCGCTAAAGCTGGCCCGGTTAGCCGGGATCGATGCTGCGCATGCGGATTTGATGCAAGTTGCCGGTAAACCCGTCCTGATAGTGCAACGTTTCGATCGGGAGGGCGAAGACAGAGTGCCTTTCCTCTCCGCCCTCGCCATGCTCGACCTCCGTGACGGAGAGCAGTCTAGTTATCCGGAAATGGTCGATGCCATCGCCGAACATGGTGCCCAAGCGAAAAACGACTCGTCGGAACTCTTTAGGCGGATGGTGTTCAACATCTTGGTAAGCAACGTAGACGACCATATACGTAATCACGCCTTCTTGTGGCGCGGTCGGCAAGGGTTGGTGCTTTCGCCTGCCTACGATCTCAACCCTACGCCGAGCGAAATCCGGCCAAGGATGCTTACGACGGCCATAGACGGCGACGAGCGCACTTGTGACGTCGAGCTCGCCCTTAGCGTGGCGGACTTCTTCGGCCTGAGCGCGCGGGCTGCCAAGCGGGTCGCGTGGGAGGTCGCCCACGCTACTCGGCTGTGGCGAGACGTCGCTGCGGCCGAAGGTGCTCCGGACCGTGAGATAGAGCGCATGAGCAGCGCGTTCGAGCACGAGGATCTTCGGAGGGCACTTCACCTCCAACCGTAGGGTCTTGAGAGTCGGGCTCCGGCGACGACCCGTCAACTAATTCCCTAGTTGACAACACCTAATTCCCTAGTTTAGATTGCCTCCAAGAAGGAGGCGACATGGCCCGCAGAGCTAGCGCTGGTCCGACCGAAAGGGAACTGGACATCCTCGACGTGTTGTGGGTGAGTGGGCAGGCCGGCGTGCGCGACGTGCACGCGACCCTCAACGAACGGGAGAAGCTCTCGTTCACGGCGGTGCAGACGATGCTCCAGATCATGTTCGACAAGGGCCTGGTGAGCCGAGACTTCGAAGGGCGCTCCTACGTCTACCGGGCTGCGGTCACTCGTGAGGAGGCGCAGACGACGCTGCTCGGAGACCTGCTCGACCGGGCGTTCGGCGGCTCGGCCTCCGCCCTGATGTCCAGGGCGCTTGACGTCAAGCGGGCGACCAAGGCGGAGCTCGACGAGATCGAAGCCCTGATCGAGAAGGCGCGGCGAGGGTGATGCTCGGCGCCCTCGCTTCGACCGGCCCACTGGCGCGCCTCGGTTGGATCGCGGTGGACGGGCTATGGCAAGGGCTCGCGTTGGCGGCCATGCTTGCGCTCGCGCTCCGCCTCGCCAGGCGTAAGTCCAGCGCGTTCCGCCATGGGGTTGCGCTGACGACGCTGGCGATCTGGCTGGTCGTTCCGGTTGCCGGCCTCGCGCTGCACGAGTCGGCCCGGTCGGCTGCGCAGCCGCGAGCCGGAGAGGGGCGGGAGGCGGCGATCCAGGGTGACGGCGAGTTCGCAGCCCCGACCGTGGCGGATCGAATGGGCGGCTCCAGCGCGGGGTACATGGACCGGGCTGGGAGCTCATCGGTCGAGCGTTTGGCGCGGTTGGCCGCTCCGTTCGCGCCGCGCTTGGACGACCTTCTGCCGTTCATCGGGCTCGGTTGGCTGATCGCAAGCTGCGCCTTGTTGCTGCGACTGCTCGCATCCCTGGTCGTTGCGGCACGGATCGGACGGAGCGGCCGGGAACTTCTCGAACTGGAAGACAGGGTCGCCGTTCTCGCGCGCCGTATGGGTCTGCCCGGGTCGGCCGCTGTGCGAGAAAGCAGACGAGTGGACGTGCCGACGGTGACGAGCGGCCGCCGGCCCGTCCTGCTGTTGCCGCGCGGCGCCTATCCCGGACTCCCTGACGACCAACTCGAGCTCGTGCTGGCACACGAGCTGGCGCATCTGAAGCGGAGGGACGGTCTCGCCAACCTCGTTCTGGCGGTGGCGGAGGCGGCCCTGCCTTTTCACCCCCTCACGTGGTGGGCCGGCGCCGTGATCAGGCTCGAGCGCGAACAGGCGTGCGACGACTTGGCGCTCGCGACGACCGGTCTCCAACCGGTGGTGTTGGCGCAGGCGTTGGCGCGGTTGGAGGGTGCACGCGCCATGCCGACCACGGTGCTGGCTGCCGGCGGGAACGCGGGCCAGCTCGTACGGCGCGTGAGGCGCCTGCTCGGCCGACCGGCCGCCGGCTCCTCGCCCCGGGCGGCGCTGCCGTTCCTCGGCATCGGCCTGTTGGCGGCGTGGCTCGGGGTGGGAGGCGCTCAGGAGGCGGTGCGCCCGCCTAACGGCGTGCCTGCAGGCGCACCCGTCGTGGCGATAGACGCCGGCCATGGGGGCGGCACCGGTGCGCGAGGGTACGTCGATGAAGACCCCGTCGTGTTGCAGGTCGCGGTCAAGCTGGCCGAGCTGCTCGAGGCCGAAGGGGTCGCAACGGTGCTCACGCGCGACGCTGACGCCCGCCTCGGCGAGTCCCTCGGCTATGACCTGGTCAAGCGGGTGGAGATCGCGTCAGGGGCGGACCTGCTCGTGAGCCTTCACGCCAACGCCGGCAGCGGGTTCCTCCGCGGTATCCAGACGTGGACGCCCGACATGGGTCCGGACGCGACGCTCACTTCACGGCTCCTCGCCAGCCGGTCCTTGGCGGAGGTGATCCATTCAAGGCTCGTGGCGGCCACTGGCGCTCCGGACCGCGGCATGCGGTCGAGCCGGTTCTACCTCCTGTACCGGACGTCCGTGCCGGCCGTGATGGTTGAACTCGGCTTCGTGACGCACGCCGAGGAAGGGCCGCTGCTGGCGAGCGACGAGTACCAGACGTTGCTGGCGAAGGCCCTCGCGGACGGGATCCTCGAGTACCTGGCGCATGAGTCCGATGAGGTCGACGGCGACGGACCGCCCCAGGCTTCCGGGGCGGAGCCTTTCCCCTTCGTACTCACCTAACGAGGAGCTGGGGCTTTGAGGCGGCTGCGTCGACGTTCGACGGTCGGGTAGGCCCCCGACCGGTCGCGTCGCCCGGAGACCCGTGCTAGCCTCCCGGGGACCTTACTTGCGGAGGTGCGGTTTGACGAGGACCGACGCGCTGAAGGATGTCGACTTCCTGGAACAAGCCCTGGAGGACCGCTTCGCCTATCTACACCTTGGCTCAGTGGATCACGCGGCGTTGTTCTCCGACCTTCGCGGTCGCCTGCCGGAGCCCGTGGACCCGGGCCGGCTCGGTCTCGAGCTGCAGCAGCTCATGGTTCGGTTCGGCGACGGGCATGCGGCGGTCAACGCGCCGCCGAGCCCGCGCGGCTTCCTGCCGTTCCTTACCGACTGGGCCGCCGAGGGCCTGGTGGCGTTCGAGCCCGATCGCTCTGCTCTCCTGGACCCCGACCGACCGTACCTGGTCGCGATCGACGGCTTGGCTGTCGCGAAGTGGCTGACGGCCGCTGCGGCCTACGTCCCGGTCGGCTCGCCGCAGTTCGTGAGGCGCAACTCCGTGCGGTGGCTGCGAGCCGTGCAGTTGCTGCGGTCCGACCTCGGCCTGCCGCTGACGGACGACCTCACGGTGACCCTCGCGTCCGGACCGGACGGAAGATCACCGCGAACGCTCAGGTCGGCCGTGGCCGAGCGGTCGGGGCTCTTCGGAACCTGGCCGCGCACGGAGTCGAAGCTGCTGGGCGACGACATCGGGTACCTGCGGCTGGAAGCGATGACGACCGAAGCCGCCGAGGAGCTCCCAGTCTGGATGAGGCGTTTCGCCCGGACCACCGGACTGGTGATCGACGTTCGCGGTAACGGCGGCGGCACCCGCGACGCACTGCGGGCGCTCCTGCCGCTGCTCATGGAGCCCGGGGCCGAGCCCATGGTGGTGAACGTGGCCGCCTACCGAGCCTGGGACGGGTTCCCGCCGGACCACCTCGCCAACCGCTACCTGTACCCGGTCGATTCCGGTCGTTGGTCGAGGTCGGAGAACGAAGCGCTCGAGCGGTTCATGCCGGGGTTCACCCCGGAGTGGCCGCTGCCTGTCGACCAGTTCAGCCCGTGGCACGCGATGGTGGTGGCACCCACGGTCGACGATGAGGCCCTTCGGTACCTCGGTAGGCCCGTCGCTGTCCTGATGGACGCCGCCTGCTTCAGCGCCAGCGACGTGTTCCTCTCCGCGTTGAAGGGGCTTCCGAACCTCACGTTGATCGGCGAGGCGAGCGGTGGCGGAAGCGCAAGGGCCCAGGTGGTCGAGTTGCCGGCCTCGGGTCTCAAGGTCCGCTTCGCGTCTATGGCGTCGTTCCAGGCTTCCGGCCTGCTCTTCGATGGGCGCGGCGTGCTGCCCGACGTGGCGGTGGTGCCCGAGCCGGGGTTCTTCGTCGGTGGCCGCGACGCCGTGCTCGAGCGGGGGTTGGAAGTGGTCGCGGGATAAGCCGAACGGAAACCACCGAACGCGATCGGCCCAACGGGACTGCCCGAGTGGGATTGCCCGAGTGGGATTGCCCGAACGCGATCGGCCGGAACAGCCGCGCCGTAGGCCGAACCGGCCGTGACATTGGTCGCAGCCCAGGTGCTCCCGGCCAGGATCGTCGGCTTGCCGGTGCTAACCTGGCTTCCTACTGAGCGGGACGGGAGGAACCACCGTCATGGCCGAACTCCACGTAGTCCTGGCGACCACCCTCGACGGCTTCGTCGCCGGCGAGGACGGCAGCCTGGGCTGGATCAGCATGGGCGACGAGCGGGCCGACTACATGGCGGAGTTGACCTACCATGCCGACACGCTCTTGCTGGGCCGCAAGAGCTACCAGGGCTTCGTCACGTTCTGGCCCGATGCCCCTGACAACCCGAAGGCAACCGAAGCCGAGAAGACCATCGGTGCGAACTTCAACGCCATGAGGAAGGTCGTGTTCTCCACATCGTTGACGAGGGCCGACTGGCACGAGACGACCATCATGCGCGGCATCGAACCCGAGCAGATCCGCGCTCTCAAGGCGGAGTCGATGAGGGGCGTCCGCCTCGACGGGAGCATCAGCATCGTGCAGCAGCTGACGAGACTCGGCTTGATAGACGAGTACCGGCTCATGGTCCATCCCGTCGCGCTCGGGCGCGGCAGGCCGCTGTTCACCGAGCGCGTCGACCTGGACCTGGCCGGGGTGGAGCAGTGGCAGAACGGCGTCGTCGTGCATACCTACCGGTTGGCGTCCGGCGCCAGGTCTGGGCTCGAGGCGGCAGGTTAGTCCAGTGGTACCGGTTTACCCGCGCGCGGGGTGGTTCGCCGGTTTGAAGACCTGGTCCAAGAGTGCGAGCAGCTAGGCATGCCAGAAGGTTACGCGCGCGTCGTCGACGTCACCCACATGTTGCGCGCCATGTACTTCCTGCTAGAGGAGGATGACGCTCGGTCCGCAGGCACGGCGGCGCACGTCAAGGAGCTGCTGTTCGAGTCCTCGAAGCTATGACGGGGGCTGGCGGGAGCGTCTACAGCGGTAAGCGACCGGAACGCGGACCCCGTTGCCCTCCGCTCACAGTTCGCGATAGGCACGTTGGTCCGCCTCGCCGGCCCACTCTTCGAAGACCGGGAAGGCATCCTCATTCGCACCGTAAGCTGGCTGTTGCTTACGAAGAACCGCGTACCCGTCCATCAGCTCGAACCGGAGCAGGTCGCCTTCCCGGAGTTGCAGCCCCTGGCGCACGTTTCTCGGGATGGTGGTTCGCCATCTGCTAGTGAGCCGACTGGTGACCATGAGGACCTCCCAGCACATTCTGACGAACCTTACTACCTGCTAGGGGCTTGCTAAGCGATGGGTCGTGAGCATGCCCGGTCTAAGAGCCACCCGCCTACCCCTCAAACCAGCTTCCCCCGCAACCAAGAAGACACGAAGTCGATGATGTTCACGACGACCACGATGGCGATGATGGCGATGATCATCTGGTCGTACTTGCCCGACGCCATCTTGTCCTGGATGAAGAAGCCGATGCCGCCGGCGCCCACGAGGCCGAGGACGATGGAGACGCGGAAGTTGATCTCGAAGCGGTAGAGGGTCCAGCCGAGGAACAGCGGCGACACCTGTGGGAGTATGGCCCAGCGCACGACGTTGCTGCCCGCGGCCCCCACGGACTCGAGGGCCTCGATGGGCCCGCGGTCGACGTTCTCGATGGACTCGGAGTAGAGCTTGCCGAGGTCCGCGATCGAGTGGATGGCCATGGCCAGCACACCTGCCAGCGGGCCGAGCCCGACTGCCGCGACGAAGATCAGGGCGAGGATCAGCGTGTCCACCCCGCGGTCCAGGTTGAAGAAGCCGCGCGTGATCACGAAGGCCGCGCGCATGAGCGGGTTGCCGGCCGTCAGGTTGCGAGCGGCGAGGAAACTCAGGGGGACGGCGAAGAGAGCCCCGAGGAACGTGCCGACGAGCGCTATCTCGAGCGTTATCAGCATCTGGCTGGCGACTTCCTGCAGCGGGAAGAGGCCGAACTGACCGTAGTTCGGGTCGGCGAGGAGCGGGGGCCACGCGCGGTCGAGGAAGTTGAGGAGGAACGGCCAACCCTCGACGATCTTCGCCAGGCTGAACTTGGTCGAGGCGAAGGCGGGGGCGAGGACGACGAGGGCGGAGGCGTACACCAAGCCGGTTACGAGGTCGTTACCGTTCCTCAGTTTCGGCCGGGCGGCCAGCATCATGCCGCTGCCGAGCAGCAGACCGCTGAGCAGGAAGACCACGCCGACGCCGTAACCGCCCTCCGCCGGCCTGAGCATGCGGTAGCCGGCGGCTGCGGCCTCTTCCGGCAGGCGCTCGGTGGCGAGCCCGGCCGTCGTCTCGATGGGCGGCAGCGGGCGCAGGCCGATCCGTTGGCGCTGCGCGTTGGTGACGTCTAGGTTGGCGTTGTACGCCTCGACGATGGTCTCCTGCTCAGCGGACGACGTCTTGGTAACGAGTCGGTAGTAGCCGACGGCGTTGGGGAACAGCCTGTGGCCCGTCGGCGAGAGCAGCAGGACGCCGATAAGTATGCCGGCTACCAGGCCGAGCCCCAGGAGCGGCCAGCGCAGGCGCCGCGAGCCCCAGCCGGCAGCCGCGATAGCGGCTCCCAGAACGATCGCCGTGAGGACCTCCATGAGGCCGCCGAGAGGGAGCAGGTGAACGAGTACGGGCGCCTGGGCGCGCCAGACGAGGATGGCCGCCAGGCTCGCCGCGGCTGCCGCGATGCCGACGAGCCCGCCGGCGCGCGGGCTCCGCAGCGCCACCACTATGGCGGCGAGCCCGGCTATCAGTACTACGGCCAGTAGCGGTTGCAGCGGCGTCAGGCCAAGCAGCGTCGGCCGGATGGTGTCGCGGCTGACGAAGCCGACGGTGGTGGAGAACGGGAAAGCGATATATACGGCCACGAGGGCGGCGCCGGCCGTAACCACCAGGCGGCGCATCGACGCGCGCGCCAGCCCGGCCAGAACGGCGACCAGCGCGCCGGCCGCGAGGGCGCCCCACATCAGAGGGCCTCCAGCGAGCCGGCGTAGATGCGCGTCTCGAGGTCGTCGTCCAGGCTGGAGACGGGACCGTCGAACACGAGCTTGCCCTTGTTGAACGCGAGGACGCGCTTGGCGTAGCGCTTGGCGAGGTCGAGCACGTGGATGTTGACGAGCACGGTCACGCCCTTCGTCTCGTTGTAGTTGCGCAAGATACCTAGGATAACGTCGGAAAGGCGGGGGTCTAGGCTGGCCATCGGCTCGTCGGCGAGGATGAGCTGCGGCTCCTGCGCCATGGCGCGGGCTATCGCCACGCGCTGTTGCTGGCCGCCGGAGAGCTGATCGACGCGAGCGTCCTCCTTGCCGGCCAGGCCTACCTCGCGGATGGCCGCCATGGCCAGCTCCTTATCGGCCTCCGTGTAGAGGGCGAGCAGCCCGCGCCACGTCGGATGGTAGCCGAGGCGGCCGCTGAGGACGTTGTCGAGGACCGACAGCCTCTGAACGAGGTTGAACTGCTGGAATATGAAGCCGACCGTGCGCCGATAGTGCTGTAGCTGCCTGCCGCGCAGCCGCGCGACGTCCTTCGAGCCCACCGTGATGGAGCCCTCGCTAGGGTCGACCAAGCGGTTTAGGCAGCGCAGGAACGTCGACTTGCCCGCGCCGGAGAGACCGATGACAGCGATGAAATCGCCGTCAGGCACGGTGACGTTCACCTCAGACAACGCCTGGGTGCCGTCCGGGAAGACCTTGCTAAGGTTCGAGACCTCGATCATCTGGGGCCGTCAGCCTCAAGTGTCAGGACGGGCAAGGGGCCGGCAGCGCGCAAGGCGGTGCCGACCCCTCGGTTCCCCGTTCGCTTACTGGTCGAGCCCCAGGATGCGGCGGGTGTCGCGCACCACGGCGTAGTCGGAGCTGTCGGCCGGGATCATGTAATCGATCCGGTAGAGGTCCATGAGCAGGTTGTTGTCGGGCGCCTTGATGGTGGCGATGGCGGCGGCGATCTGGTAGGTCAGGGCCGCGTGCTCCGACGCGAACTGCTGCGAGACGCTGAACGTGTCGCCCGGGATCGGGCGAGTGTAGAAGATCGCGGTGATCTGGCTGGCCTGGTCGGCGTCGAGGAACTGTGTCCAGGCGCCTGAGATGTTCTGGTCGTCGTTGGCGAAGGTGGCCGCCGCGTCGACGGAGCCGTTCAGGACGGCAAGCACGGCCGCGTCGTGTCCGCCGGCGTAGACCTGGTTGCTGAAGAAGTCGTCAGGGTTGATGCCGGCCGTGATCAGCTCGGCGCGCGGGAACGTGTAGCCGGCGGCCGAGTTCGGGTCGATCCAGGCGATGGACTTGCCCTCGAGGTCGCCGATGTTCTCGATGCCGCTGTCCTTGCGCACGACGATGGCGGACCAGTAGTACGGGTTGCCGGTGCGCACGGACTTCAGGAGGACCTGGGCGCCGACCTCGCTGTTGGCCACGACGAAGCCGTCGGGCGGGAAGAAGGCGAAGTCGAGGTTGCCCGAGCCCATGGCCTCGATGAGGCCGCGGTAGTCGGTGGGGATGAAGACCTGCACTTCGACGGCCCCGCCCAGCTGGGACTCGAGGTAGTTGGCGATGCCCTCAGAGGCAGACGTCAGCAGATCGGAGTTCTGGGTCGGGTTGAAGCCGATCCTCACCGTGATGGGGGCCTGCGCGGCCGCGAAGGAGAACAGCGTGGCGATCGCCGCGACGAGGAGCGAAAACTTCACGAGGGCTTCTTTCATTGAACGCCTCCCAGGGTTCAACGTCATTGCGCCTATGGGCACTTTGCGCATGGAGACTGTAGCACGCGGCTACGCTCGGCCTCTCAGCAACCCGGCCTCGCGTGCCTTGGTCGCCGCCTCGTACCTGCTGGTCACCCCGAGCTTGCTGATGACGTTGGACACGTGGTTCCTGACGGTCTTGGCCGTCACGCGCAGCTCCTTGGCCATCTCGTGGTTATGCAGCCCGCGGGCGAGCAGCTCCAACACCTCGCGCTCTCGCGGCGTGAGGCCGAACGCCAAGGGGCCGCCGGTCTGGCCGACCGAGAAGTAGCGGGCGAACCGTTCCACGATGTCGTGGTCGAACAGGGCCTCCCCGTTCGCAGCCGCCATGATCGCGCGCTGGAGTTCGTCCTTCGACGCGCCTTTGAGCACGTAGCCCTTGGCTCCGGCCCGCATGGCTTGGAAGACCAGGTCGTCATCGGCGAACATCGTCACCATCACGACGGCCGTACCAGGGAGGTCCGCCACCAGGCTGGCGATGGCCTCGGGCCCGGAGAGGTTGGGCATGCGCGCGTCCATCAGGACGACCCGTGGCGCGAGGCGTCTGGCCAGATCGACCGCCTGCGCGCCGTCGTGCGCCATCCCGACAACCTCACAGCCCGGCATGGTGGAGACGAGCAGGGCGAGTCCCTCCAGGAAAAGCTCGTGGTCGTCTACCACCATCACGGTGACGCGGTCGGGTGCGTTGGGCGTGGGCGGCTGGTCGCCCACCGTCAATACCGCCCCAGGGCGTCGCGGCTCGTGGCGTCGCTCCCGCGGCCCGGGTGGAGCGGCAACGTCACGAGGAGGCTCGAACCGCCCGTCGGGACCGCGAGCAGGTGGGCCTGGCCGCCCAGCAGCCGCGCCGACTGCCGCAGCGACGCGATACCGAGCCCGTGATGGACCCTGGCCGCGCCGCGTGAGCGACGATAGGGGCCTACACCGTCGTCGCGCACCTGTAGGGCAACCGAGCTGCCACAGAAGCGCAGCGTCACCGTGCATCGTCTGGCGCCGGCGTGGCGGATGACGTTGGCCGTGCCCTCGAGCGCCGCGCGGTAGAGGAGTTCCGCCGACGCGGTAGGGGTTTCGCGCGGCGCCCCGACGACGCGGAAGCGCACACTCAAGCCAGGCCGCTCGGCGTCATGGCAGACCTGGGAGATCGCGCTCTTCAGGCCCGCGTCCAGGAGGGCAGGCGGCTCGTCGTGAACGATACGGTGGAGTTCGCCGACCAGCCGCCCGGCCTCGCTCCGCAACGCGGCCACGGCTTCGCGGCCGCCGCCGGGCCCGGCAACGCCCGGCCCAGTTATGCCCGGCCCAGTAATGCCCGGTCCGGTCATGGCGGCCTCGAGGAGTTCGAGCCTGACCTCGAGGTTCGCGAGCCCCGGGCCGAGGCGGTCGTGCAGGGCGCAGCGCAGCCTGTCCTGCTGTGGCGGCTGGGTGGGGGTTCTGGTCGAATCGGCGTGGCGGGTCCGGGTGGTCCGGTACGCTCCGCGAGCGCGGTTTCGGCGGCTGAAGGGCGCGCGTTCTAACACCTTGGTCACCGCTCCTTAAGCGGCGCCTAGGCTACACCTCCAATATGAGAGGCGAGGGTGCGGATGATCGCCGCGCCCTCGCCTCCGGCTAGCTCCACCGCGGTAGGACGCGGCCGCGCCGCGAACGGTGAGCGGCCGCCGCGCCCTACGGTGTCCTCAGTTGACGACGAACTCCTCTACCATCCCTTCCATGTAGTGGGCCATGGTCGGGTTGTTCAGGTCTGGAACGAAACAGACCGCCACCCAGTCTCCGCTCGTGAAGTCTAGGGGCAGGTAGACGGTCACTCCTGGCGTGAGAGCCTCGACGTTGACGTCCACGCTGGTGTCGAACGGAGGGGGCGTCTCCTCGCCGGCCGCGCCGCCGAGGAAGGCCTCGAGATCGGCCGTCGTCTTGCCAGGCTGGAGCTTGAAGAACGCCGCGATGTGCGGCTGGTCACCCGTGTTGGTCACTTCCCATAGGTCCTTTCCGGCCGCCACGGTGGCGGGGAAGTCGAACGCGAAGTCGGAGAAGTGCACGACGTTGGCCACCTCCGGCGCGGTCCCCTGATCGCCGCCCTCCGTGACCATGAAAGACGTGTACGTCGGCGCGCCCGCGTCGTCGCCGTCGAGGTTGGCCGACACCACGTACGTGCCCTCTTCGAGGTCGACGAACATGTCGGTTTCGGAATGCGCCGCCACGACGGTGCCGCTCAGCGCGTCGGCCTGTGCCATGAACGCCTTCATCGCCGGCACGGAGTCATCGGTCTGCAGCGCCGACTGCAAGGCGGCGTCCGTCTTCTCGAACGCCGCCAGGTCCGTGCCGTCGTGCAACCGGTACACGCTGAAGACGACGGAGTTCTCGCTCTCGTTGATCAACCCGATGGAGTGGAAACCCTCCCCGGCGTATATCTCGGGCGCGCGCAGGCTGCCGTTCGAGTACTCGGTGCGCACGTCGGCCGCCGCTTGGGCGAGGCCGGTGAGAAGGGCCAGGGCGCTGAGCGTGAGCCATGCGGTCCGCGGGCGCTTCGTGTAGTGGTGTGTCTTGCGGCTGTACATGATCGGTACCTCCGGATGCGCATCTTGCGCACCCGGGCGTCCCGGTGTCATGGGGCGTTGTCCCGTCATTGGGGCGGGACGATGCCTAGTCTGCGTCCGCCGCCAGCCCGGCGTAAGGGTCGAACCCGGGGTCGGCGGTGGGCATCAGGTACTTGCGCATGAGGATGATCTGGCCCTGATGCCTGGCCTCGTCCATGAGGAGGTGGAGCCAGTAGTAGTGGTAGTTGGCCGGGTTCCCGAAGAACGTTCTGGGCTCTTCCAGCCAAGCGTCGTCGTGCTCCGCGAACAACGCACGCGTGCGCGCACGCGTCTCCTCCAGGTGCGCGAGATAGGCGGACAGCGCGTTGCCGGCCAACGGCTCGACCTCGAACGCGAACACGCGGCGGTCGTCCTCCGTACCCGCGGGGAACGGTTGCCCGAGCGACGTGATGCGTTGCATCAGGCGCTCGGCAGCCGCCAGGTGGCTGAGGATCGCGCCTATGGAGTTCCTTGTTTCCTGTGGCTTCGCCGCCAGCTCGTCGGCGGTCAACCCGCGGACGATGCTGACGGTGAAGCGGCGCGCGATCTCCAGTTCGCTGAGGAGCGTCTCGAGGCGCGGATCGCCTCCGCCGGTGGGGCCGAGCTGGAACGTTTGAGCCATGGGTGATGGTAGTACGTCGCGTCGGCGTCGTTTCGGATCCTGGTCGGGACGACCGTGATGGATTCAACAGCCGCCTCTGCGGAACCCGACCCTATACTCGCCCATGGACAAGGGACCGCCCATGGACAAGGGACCACGTCGCGCAGCCGCCTCGTCATCTGTCGTCAGCCTCGTCATCGCCCTCGTGCTGCTCGTGGCTTGTGCAGGTCAGCCGGTGCCGCCGGGCGGAGGGAACGTGCCGGAACCATTCGGCCGCGGCATTAACTTCGCCAACGCCCTTGAAGCGCCCAACGAGGGCGAGTGGGGCGTGACCCTGCAGCAGGGCTACGCCGAGGCCGTGAAGAGCGCCGGCTTCCAGACGGTCAGGCTCCCGATCAAGTGGTCGGCGCATGCCGCCGCGGACGCGCCGTACGCCATCGACCCGGCTTTCCTGGCGCGCGTCGACGAGGTCGTAGCCTGGATCGTCGACAGGGGTATGAACGTCATCGTCGACTTCCACCACTACGACGAGATCCACGTCGACCCGGTCGGTCATGCGGCGCGGTGGCTCGGTATCTGGCGCCAGATCGCAGAGCACTTCCAGGACGCGCCGGCGAGCGTTGTCTTCGAGCTTCTCAACGAGCCCAACGATGCCTTGGACGACGCCACCTGGAACGAGCTCGTTCCTCAGGCGCTGGCCGTAATTCGCGAGACCAACCCTGCCAGGTGGGTCGTGGTCGGGCCGACAGGCTTCAACGGCATCGGCTCGCTGCCCGGCCTGCACTGGCCGGCCGATGACCACCTGGTTCTCACCGTGCACTACTACGACCCGTTCTACTTCACGCACCAGGGGGCCGACTGGGTGGATCCGTCGCCGCCTGTCGGCGTCGCATGGACGGGAACGCGACTCACGCCGAGCGCGACGTGGGCCGACTGGTCGTGGGACACGACCCGGGACTACGGGAACGAGTTGAGCGTTACGTTCGAGGCGGCCTGGGCAGGTTACTACCTGCAGCCGCTCGCGACCGTCTTCGGCTACGACCAGCTGGCGTTCACGACCTCGCGCGCCGTCGCCCTGCTGGTCGCCTGTGGTCCCGGCGACGTGGCGGCACCCGTGTCCGTGGCCGTAGACACCCTGCCGGGGGTCGAGACGGTCATAGATCTGGACGCCTGCGGAGGCGCGGACGGGGTCGTCCGTGTCGTCCTTCAGGACCGCTCAGGCGTCGCTCAGGCACCCTTCGTCCTCCAAGGCATCGAGCTGCGGGCGGTGGGCAAGCGCCTTCCGCTCCTCGTCACGGAGACGCAAGCGATAGGCGCCGCGTTCGACTACCTCAAGGCGTGGGCGGGGGCGCACGGCGCGCCGCCGGTCCTCATCGGCGAGTTCGGGGCTTTCCAGGAGGCGGACATGGCCTCACGCGTCAGCTGGACCCGCGCCGTGCGCGAAGCCGCCGAAGCCCGGGGTCTCAACTGGGCCTACTGGGAGTTCGCGGACGGCTTCGGAGCGTACGACCCGGTGGCCGAAGCGTGGCGTACGGGACTGCTCGATGCGCTCGTCGGGGATTGAGGTCGCGCCGGAGCGGAGGCCGGACATGCGCAAGGTCGTAGTCAGCAACTTCGCCACCATGGACGGCTACTACGAGGCGCCCGGCAAGACCATCGAGCCGTTCTTCGAGCATCTCCATCCGGACTATCGGGGCGACCAGGCGTTCGACCATCACAACGTGGAGAGGCTGAGCGCGGCCGACACGCTGTTGCTGAGCGGCAAGACCTCGTTCCTCGGGAACCAGGCCTACTGGACCGGCGTCGAGGCAGATCCGGCCGCCACTCCCATCCGGCGCGAGTTCTCCAGGCTCATCCGGGAGGTGGAGAAGGTCGTGGTCTCGGACAGACTGGGTACCGCCGACCTCGGTGCTTGGAGCGGCAGCACTACCGTCGTGTCCGTTGCGTCCGCCGCCGCCCACGTTCGTGCGCTCAAGCAAGGCGCCGGGCGCGACGTCCTCGTCCTGATGGGGCGGCTGTTGTGGAACCACCTGCTGGCCGAAGGCCTGGTGGACGAGTTGCACATCACGTACTTCCCGTTGGTGGCCGGGGGCGGCGTGCCGTTGTTCGAGCGCCGCCCCCAGACGACCTTCAAGCTCCTTGGCGCGCGCACCTATCCCGGCTCGGGAATCGTCACCAACCGGTACGCGGTCGGATGAGGACGCCGCCGAGCGGTAACCTATCGGACCCGCCGGCTGCGGACGTCAGACACCCATGCGAGTCGGGCCCGCAGGGACCACTTGGGCGCGGACTCAGCTTGGCGGAACCGACTCGTGGTGCGCGGGCACCTGGGGCTTGCCCCATACCAAGGACGCCACCACGCTTACCGCCAGGATGAAGAGGACCACCGCAAGCGACACGAGGCTCGGGATGTGCAGCACGTCGAGGAGCAGCATCTTCGCGCCGATGTAGACGAGGATGATGGCGAGCCCCGTCTTGAGGTAGACGAAGCGGTGGACGACGTGCGCCAACAGGAAGTACATGGAGCGCAGGCCGAGCACGGCCATGATGCTGGCCGTGAACACGATGAAGCCGTCCGTGGTGACCGCGAAGATGGCCGGAATCGAGTCGACGGCGAAGAGTACGTCGGTGAACTCGATCACGACCAGCACGAGCAGGAGGGGCGTGGCCATGCGCACGCCGTTCTTGATGGTGAAGAACTTCTGCCCGTCGTACTCGGAACTGACCGGTATCAGTCGCCTCACGAGGCGCAAGCCCGGGTTCTTCTCCAGGTCCGTCTCGCCCTCACCCTTCTGGAAGAGCATGCGGGCGCCCGTGAAGAGGAGGAAGGCCCCGAAGATGTAGAGCACCCAACTGAACGCCTGGATGAGCGCGGCGCCGACCACGATCATGATGGCGCGCATCGCTAGGGCGCCGAGGATGCCCCATAGGAGCACGCGCTGCTGGTACTTGAAAGGCGTCTTGAAGTAGGTGAAGACGAGCACGAAGACGAAGATGTTGTCGACGGACAGCGACCATTCGAGCACGTAGCCCGTTACGTACTGGATGGCCTTCTCGGACCCGAGCCAGAAGTAGAACACCAGCCCGAGGAGCAGTGATAGGCTCACCCAGACGCCCGTCCAGAGGGCGGCCTCCTGTGGCTTCACCACGTGCGCCTTGCGCTGGAAGACCCCGAGATCGATGGCAAGCATCGCGAGGACGAAGCCGACGAAGGCGAACCAGGCCCATAGCGGTTCGGTCATTAAGACCTCCCGTTAGGGTCTCGCCTACGCGCGCGCCACCGGGCGGCCTTTGACCGCCGTGCTGACGATGGCGTGCTCCCGCGGGGCGCGGGCGGCTACTCCCCCTCAACGGTCAGCGAGTTTAACCTGGCGACCACTAGGATGTAACCTGAGTCGACACCGGCTGGAGGTGAGGTGGCAGTGCAGGCAGAGAAGCGACTCACCCTAGAGGAGCTGCGGGCCGACGTCATCGGGGAAGGCGCTTGTTTCACCACGCCTTTCGGCGCCCGACGCTTGACCTACGCCGACCACATCGCCTCCGGCCGCCCGCTGGCCTCAGTCGAGGAGTCCCTCAGGCGCGCGGTGCTCCCCCTATACGCCAACACCCACACCGAGGACAGCGCCACCGGCGCGCATACGACCGAGTTGACCGAACTGGCGCGCGACTACTTGAAGCGCCAGCTGGGCGGCGGCGAGCGTCACAAGCTCATCTTTGCCGGCACCGGCGCCACCGGGGCGCTCAAGCGACTGCAGGAAGTGCTCGGCGTCAGCGTGGCTCCGCACCTGCGCGACAAGGTCCTGCACTCGCTCGAACCCCGTGAGCGCTGGGTCGTGTTCGTCGGACCGTACGAGCATCACTCGAACGACGTCTCCTGGCGCGAGTCGCTGGCCGAGCGGGTGCCCATACCGCTGGCGCGCGACGGCACGCTCGATCTGGCCGCGCTGGAGCGCGCCCTCCTAGACCCGCGGTTTCTGGGCAGGCCCCGCATAGGGTCGTTCTCGGCGGCCAGCAACGTCACGGGCCTCCTAACCGATGTCCGGGCCGTGGCCAAGCTGCTGCACGAGCATGACGCCCTGGCCGCCTTCGACTTCGCGGCCAGCGCCCCCTACGTGCGCATCGACGTGAGCGAGTCCGCTCCCGGAGCCAACGACGGCATCGACGCCGTGGCCCTGAGCCCGCACAAGCTCCTGGGTGGGCCGGGGTCGTCGGGCGTCCTCCTCATCCACGAATCGCTATACAAGCTCCGGAGCCCCACCACGGCGGGCGGCGGTACCGTCACGTTCGTTAACAGGGACGATCAGCGTTACGTGGCGGACGTCGAGACGCGCGAGGACGCCGGCACCCCCGGAATAATGCAGAAGCTCCGCGCCGCCATGGCGTTCCGCGTGAAGGAGCGAGTCGGGGAGGGAGTCATCGCCGAGCGCGAGGAGGCCTTCATCCGGCGCGCCATCGGTCGGCTCGCCGGTAACCCCAAGGTCGAGATCCTTGGCAACCTCGAGGCGCCGCGGCTCGCCGTCGTGTCGTTCCTCTTGAAGCCGACCGGCCGTTACCTGCACCCGCGCTTCGTGATCAGGCTCCTCTCCGACCTGTTCGGTATCCAGGGGCGAGCGGGCTGTTCGTGCGCCGGACCGTACGGCCATGACCTCCTCGGCATCGACGAGGCGACTTCGAACGCCTACCTCGGTCAGATCGAGGCGGGTTACGACGGTCTCAAGCCCGGCTGGTGTCGCCTGAGCTTCCATTTCCTCGTCGACGAGCCGGAGTTCGAGTTCCTCCTCTCCGCCATCGAGTTCCTGGCCGAGGAGGGCGACGCGTTCCTGCCCCTTTACGACTTCGACTGGCACAGCGGCGCCTGGCGCTACGCGGCGGCTGGGACGCCAGGCCATCAGGCGGGCGCGGGCGGGGTCGACCACGTGGTGCGGGTAGGGCGGGCGCGCGTAGGGGAGGACGGAGCCGGGCCAGGCGATGGGCACGCCCCCGGGCACGCAGCGAAAGCGTTCGAGCCGGAAGCCTGGACCCCGGTGGACGTCTCCGAGAACCCACGCGAAGAGGATTACGCCGCGTACCTCGCCGAGGCGCGGCGGCTGGCGGCGCGGCTACGCGTCGCGCCGCCGACCGCCCCGGACCGTACGACGACGGCCGACACCGGGCTAGCCCGGTTCCAGTACTGACCTGCGCTGCCGGTCGGTCGGGCGTCGATGGTGCCTGTGGTCTTTGGACCCTGCCGCCGGCGCCAGACCCTGCCGCCGGCGTCGCACGCTCCGGCGCTGGTCGCCGAGCCTAGCGGCTTCAGGCCGGCGCCACGCTCCGGTGCTAGCTCTTCGTAAGGGCCGCGGCCTCTCGTCGTACGTTCACGGCCAGCCACAGCACTTGCGCCACCGTGGCGACCACGAACGAGAACATCGCAACGGGCAGGGCGGGGAAGCGCTGGGTCAGTATGCCTGCCACGAGCAGCGCCGCGCTGACGGCGAGGAAGATGATGGTCGCCGAGCTGATGACGGCCGTGCGTTTGGCGTACACGGCGACGCCTTGTAGGAGGTTCCGATAAGCGTCGAGCGCGGGCCACATGAGCGCCCAGGCGAAGCCGACCGTGGCGAGCGAAGCCAGGGCCGGGGTGAGCCCGGAAACGTTCACGAACCAGACCCGGGAGAGGGGCGTGAAGCCTACCGCCAAGGTGATCAGCAGGAGCGAGCCTCCCAGGAGCCATGTGAAGCGCCGCAGCGTGCGGTAGGCACCGGGCCGGTCGAGCAGCGCGACCACCACCTCGTTGAGGGCGAACGCCACCGACCTGAGCATGAACATGAGGCCGTTCGCGACCGGCCACACGGCGAGCGACGCCAACGCCTCGGGCATCCGCGCGAGCGCGGCGCTGCCTATCGGCTGCACGAGCAGTGACAGTAGGCTCGTGAGGAGTAAGGGGAAGAAGAAGGCGAGGAAGGCCCCGATGGTCAGGGGAGGGGTGACGGTGGCGGCGCGTTTGATCTGGAGCCGCACCACGGGCAACGCCGCCAAGCCGCTATACAGCGCCTCGACGATGACCCCGATGGAGATGGCCAGGGTCCCGGCCACGACGCCGGGGGCGCCGAGAGCGAACCCGAGCACCGCGGCGGCGCTGACGACGGTCACCAGGCGCAGCGCCGTGCCGATGGTGACGTGGTGCGAACGTCGGAACCTGATCAAGAGACCCTGGTGGAACCGCCGGTAGGCGATCGCCCAGGTCCATGGGAGCATGAGCTTCAAGCCCAGCCTGGCCGGTTCGACGACGCCGGCCGGCGGCCCGAGCAGTGGCACGATGACGAGGTCGAACAGGGGCGTGAACGCCAGCAGCGCATGCAGGACGGTCAACCCCAGGCCGAGCCCCATCATGAACCGGTAGATGAGCCGGTGGGAGGCCTGGTCCTTGGCGAGGGCGACGCTGGCGGCCAGCAGCAGCATCACAGGCGCCTCGACGATCAGCGCGATGGGTAGGACGACGCCCCCATAAGCCGCCAGGTTGAGTTCCGGATCCGCGAGGCGCGCCATCACGGCGCTGACGGAGGGCTGCTCCATGGCCATGACCAGCCAACTGGCGGCGAGTGGCAGCCAGGTCCGGAAGACCTCCCCCATGCGGACCGGCTCACTGGCGTCTGTCACTGGCGAGAACTGTACATCCGCCGCCGTGGTCCTTGCGTGGGGCGCAGGCGGATCCGCCGCTGCCAAGCCAGCCGGAGCGCGGCGTTCGCCGTGGCTTCCCCCATCAACTCGGCGGCCGGCTTACTTGAGCGCGAACACGCAAGCCGCCGAGCCGTCCGTTATGCACGCCAGTTGAGCCACGTCGTCGCCGAGCAAGCGCCTGAGCAGCACCTGGTCGTACCGGCATACCGCCGCGCTGGAGCGCGCCAGCTGATGGAACACGCAGTTGGCGGCTCGCAGCCGACCGCCGTCATCGACGGTCGCCTCGTAACCGAGCTCGTGCAGGATGGCCGCGACCTCGGCGATCCGCGCGGCGCCCTTCTTGCCGGCCAGCCGTGGCTCCAGCCCGCTCGCGACCTCGTCGGCCATCTTGACGAGCATCCGGTCAAGCCCGCTCTCGCCGAACAGTTCGCGCACGTTGCGCAGCATGTCGTCCGCGAGCTTCGCGTAGCTCCTCGGGAACAGCTCCAGCGCGGCCTCGGTCAGCGTGTAGGCACGCCCAGGCCGGCCGCCCGTCATGCGGTGGCCGAGCACGCGGAGCAGGCCGTCGCGCTCAAGGGACGTGACGTGCTGCTGGACGGCGTTGCGTGACACGGATAGCGCCTCGGACAGCTCCTCGACGGTCTGACCGCGATCGCGGTGGCGCAGGACCTCGCCGAGGAGACGCCACCGCGCCTCGGAGAGGTGGCGGTTCGTCGGGATCCTGCGGGTGTCGGTCTGGTTCATCGTCTGGTGGGCCACGTCAAATGCCGCGCCGCCCGCGCCTTCCCGGGCATCATGGCATGGGCGCTTGCCCTCATGTCGCCGCGGTGTACGTACCCTACCGGCCCTCATGCGCCTCTGATAGCCTCGAACCATGACGCGAACCATCGCTACCCAATCGGAGGCCCCCGCGGCCGGCGCGCGGGCTACGCCCTCGCCCTCGGCTCGCCCGTTCGCGGCCCGTTCGCGCAACCTAGTGCTTGGCTTCGTCGCGCTCGTGCTGATGACGGCAGCGTGCGCCCCGGCGGCCACGGGCTCGAGCTCCACCCCGATCGTCGTCGGTAGCTCGGCCATCCGGGTCGAGCAGGGCCGGACCTACTACTTGCGCTTCGACCACTCACTGGCCCAGTTCGGCTTGGCGCCGAAGGACCTCCAAGTGAACCTGTGGGTGCCGTCCGGTTACAACGCGTCGCGCGGCGACGCCGCCAGCACGTTCGGTCTCCTCGACGCCCGCGTCGCGGACCGTTGGCAGGTCGCGCTGAG
>JBDZVI010000095.1:0-9997 GCA_040255585.1 Deinococcaceae bacterium | reverse complement strand
CATGGGCACCGACCCGACCCACGTCGTGGGCGTCGTGCGCCTAGCGTGCCCGCCTCCGCCGCTCGCCATCACGCCGTCGAGTCTACTATCGGGCGCGGCGCGGCCGCGTCACCGGCGAGCGCACAGCGGCGGCGGCAAGTCGGCGGCGCGCTCGCCGCCGACAGCGGGCCGAGGGCGCCGGCCGCACGGCCGCCGGGGCGGTGCCGACGCCTCACTCTCCTCGCGCTATGAGTTCGAGCACCTCGGGCAACAGACGCCCAGTCGTGCTCAGCCCTTCGCCACCATGGATCCCGGGGTTGCCGCTCCAGTCGCCGAAGTAGCCGCCGGCCTCCGGGAGGATGACGCCGAAGGGGCTGGCGTCGTAGGCGTTCAGGACGGGATCGAGCATGAGTTCCAGCCGGCCGGTGGCGACGAGGGCATGACCGTAGGCGTCCGACCAACCCACCCTGTGATAAGTGGCGGCCTGGATGCGCTCCCAGGCCGCCTTACGACCATGCCGTTCGAACGACGCCGCGTCGGTGAACGCGACGAACGACCGTGCGAGCGCCTCGGTCTGGCGTACACGCACGGGCCGACCGTTGAGGAAGGCGCCTTTACCCTTGGCCGCGTATACGAGCTCGTCGAGCGCCGGAAAGTACGCCGCGCCGGCTATGATCTCGCCTTCCGCCTCCAGGCCGAGCAACACGGCGTAGAGGGGCACGCCGCGCATGAAACTCTTCGTGCCGTCGATCGGATCGATGAACCAACGCAGGGGCGCGCCTTCCCTGCTCGCGCCCAGCTCCTCGCCCACGATGCCGTGGTCCGGGTAAGCGACCTCGAGGCGGGAACGGATGAGTTCCTCGGCGGCGCGGTCGGCGCGCGTAACGGGCGAGTCGTCCGGCTTGTAGTCGGCCGCCACGTTGGCGGAGAAGTAGCCGAGGGTGAGGCGACCGGCGTCGTAGGCGGCGGAGACGCACGTGGCTAGGTAGTCGTCGAGCTGCGTGCCTGGCATGACTTGGTACGATAACGCCACGATGCTCATGACGCGTGAACAGCTCGAGCGGGGCGAGCGCCAGACCCTCGCCCCTTACGCCGCGCTGGCGGCGGAGTCGCGCGGGCGCCTCCACCCGGAGAGCGAGAGCGCCTATCGCACGGCCTTCCAGAAGGACCGCGACCGCGTCGTGCACACGAGCGCCTTCAGGCGGCTCGAGTACAAGACCCAGGTGTTCGTCAACTACGAGGGCGACTACTACCGCACCCGCCTCACCCACACGCTCGAGGTCGCGCAGGTCGCCACGAGCATCGCGCGCGCCCTCGGCCTCAACGAGGACCTTGCCGAGACCATCGCCCTCGCGCACGACCTCGGCCATCCGCCGTTCGGCCACGCCGGCGAGAAGTCGCTCAACGAGCTGGCTGCCAACGTCGGCGGCTTCGACCACAACCGGCAGAGCCTACGCATCGTGACGAAGCTCGAGCGCCGCTACCCTGGGTTCCCCGGCCTCAACCTCACGTGGGAGACGCTCGAGGGGATCATGAAGCACGAGACGGAGTACGACCTCCCCGACCCGAGCTGGGAGCCAGACGTGCAGCCGACCCTCGAGGCCCAGGTCGTCAACGCTGCAGACGAGGTCGCCTACAACGCCCACGACCTCGACGACGGGCTGCGCTCCGGTCACCTGAAGCCGACGGCCGTCGCCACAGTCCCGATCATCGGCGAGTTGATGACGCGCCTCGGTCTCAACGCCGAGCGCTTCGACTCCTCGCAACGCTACGTGCTCATCCGCGAGCTCCTCGGCGACGTCATCACCGACGTCGTTCACGCCACGGACGCGCGCCTGACCGACCATGGTGTCAGGAGTCTTGACGACGTGCGCCGCGCCGGCAAGAAGCTCCTTGGGCCCTCCGAGGCCATGGGCAGGCAGCTAGCCGAGCTCAAGGAGTTCCTCTACGCGAACTTCTACTTCCACCATCGGCTGATCCGGATGACCCACAAGGCGCATCTGGTGTTGAAGAGCATCTACCACGCGTACGTCGAGACGCCCGACATGCTCCCGCCCGACGTCGTGAGCCAGGTGCAGGCGCTCGGCCTCGAACGAGCCGTCACCGATTACATCGCCGGCATGACGGACCGCTACGCGAACGACGAGTACCGTCGCCTCTTCGATCCGACGGCGCTCACCTGATGTAGCCGGCTCGTGGCGGCGCACCGTCGGTGCGCCGCCACGTTGGACTGTCAGCGGTCGGCGCGCGCCACCCCGAGCAGGTTGCCCGAACCCGCGTCGCGCAACCACGCAGCGGCGTAACCGCCGCGCTGCACGCGCAAGATCAGCCACGGGCTCGTGAGCGCCTGGGTCGTGATGGTGCCCGGGGCCGGTTCCGTGACCTGCAGCTCAACGTAGAGCTCGCCGCCCTCCTCCCGCACGTCCGTGACGTCCATGGAGTACCCGCCGGACGAGCGGCTGCCCATGAAGAGGGCGATGATCGTCTCGCGCCGGAAATCGAGGCTTGGCAGCGCCGGCACCGTCAAGCGGCTGCCGTAAGCGCGCTGCCAGAGGGAGATGAGCTCGTCCTGGCTGGTGACGAGCTGGTAGCTGGCGGAGGCGAACCCTACCGCCTGGTCGCCGCGAGCGACGACGTCCCATGTCAGGCGCTCGGGTGTCGGCCGGTAGGCGGAAGCGTCCGTGGCTATCTCGCGCTGTACGTAGATGCCCGTGCGGCGGTGCTCGGAGAGGCCGTCGACGGCGTGAGACGGCAGGCTGGCGAGGGGCAGCGCCGCGAGCGCGAACGGTCGACCGCCGGCGGTCAGCGCGGCGGCCAGGGCATCGGCCTCGGCGTTGGTGAGCTGGCCGAGTCCACGCAGCCCGTTCAAGCGCGGTCGTGGCACGACCGGACGCACCGTGCCAGCCTCATCGGTCTCGAGCAGGCGGAGGAACGACTGGCCATCGTAGTACACCACTTCGTCCACGTCGGTCTTGAGGGCGACCTGCAGGTCCGTGGTGAACGGGATGCGGCTGACCACGACGGGCTCGACGGGGAGCGGGTCGACCGCCACGCGCAGGAACGGCTTGCCGGCCGCCACGAGCGCGCCCCGCACGACGTAGTTCCCGGTCGGGACCGCGGATTCCGGCCGTTCGGCAAGGCTCAGGCTTCCCCCGTCGTACAGGATCTGACCCGCTTCGCCGTAGAAGTAGGTGAGCCGGGCGTTCTCGATCCCGTAGATGTAAAGGTCGTCCATCCTAAGCGCCGAGGTCGGCACACACCCCGCGAGAGTTACGCCGATGACGGCGAGCAGCAGCCAGATTCGTGGCATTCGTACCCTCCACGTCGCATGCTATCACCGGCTTCTTGAGAATCTCTCCACGCACCCGCGGGTGGGCCGCGGTGCGGGGAAGCCTCCCCCGCCCCTGTTCAAGCGCTCAGGCTCGCTTGCTATGCTCCGGCAGTGACCGACCCGCCACGGGTGCTGATCCTGTCCGCCTCGGTAGGCGGCGGCCACGTAGCCGCCGGCAAGGCGTTGCATACGGCCATCGTCGCCCAAGGGGCGCACGCCGAGCACATCGACCTGCTCGAGTACTCGTCCATGCCGTTCAGACGACTCTACAGCCAGGCGTACCTGGACCTCGCTCGCACCATGCCCGATCTGGTCGAGTGGATCGGCAGGCGCTTCGATCGCAACCCGAGCGAGTACAAGGGTGTGCAGCAGCGCCTGCGGGCGCGCGTCACGCGCCTGCTCTCGTACGAGGTGCCCGGCCTCATCGACCGTTACCGCCCCGACGCTCTAGTACACACGCACTTCCTCGGCGCCGAGATCGTGTCAGGGCGCATGCGGCGCAGGCGGCCACTGCCGCAGGCCGAGGTCATCACGGACTTCTTCGCCCACGCCTTCTGGTTGCAGCCCGGCATAGCGCGCTACTTCGTGGCCAGCGACGACGTGCGCGCGCAGCTCATGGCCGCCGGAGTGGACGACCATAGGATCCGCGTCACCGGCATACCGATCGACCCCCGCTTCGCCGCCCTGCCGGACAAAGCGGCGGCGCGCACCGCCCTCGGCCTCGGCCAGGACAGCGATGTCCTCCTCCTACTGGCGAACGGCCTCGGCGAGGACAAGCTGCGCGAGGTCATGGAGCAGCTGATAGCGCTGCACTCGCCCCTGCAGGTCGTGGTCGTATGCGGCCGCAGCCAGGAGCTCTACGAGCGCTCGAGGGCACTGGCCGGCGGCGCGGAAGCTCCCGTCACCGTCAGGGTGCTCGGGCTCACGACCGACATGCCGGCCCTGATGGCCGCGGCGGACGTGGCCGTCACCAAGCCGGGCGGCCTCACGAGCAGCGAGGCTCTCTCGGCAGGCCTCCCGATGGTCATAGCCAATCCTTACCCGTTGCAGGAAGAGGTGAACGCCAGCGTGCTACTCGAACATGGCGCCGCCGTGCGCGTGGACAGCATCTCGACGCTCGGCCACAAGCTCAAACGGCTCCTCGCCACTCCCGACCGCCTCGCCGAGATGCGCGCCAACTGCGCCCGGCTCGCGCACCCGGGTTCGGCGGCGGCCGTAGCGAGTTGCGTGCTGGACGAACTCGTCCTCAAGGGGCGCGCACGGTGAGGGTCATGGCTCTGGTGCTCGTCGCCTTGGCGATGGCGATAGGCGGACCCGCAGCGGCGCAGCGCGTTCTCGGGCCGTCGTTTCCCGGCGGTGGCGGCACCGCCTATTTCGATGTCATCGTCTACGGGAGCGAGCCGGAGGGCATAGCCGCCGCGGTGGCGGCCGCGGAAGAGGGCGCGCGCACGCTATTGGTCACGGCCGACGCTCGCCTCGGCGGCCTGTTCGTGCTTGGCGAGCTCAACATGCTCGACATGCGCACTCAGCCCTTCAACTACCAGCGCGGTCTGTTCCAGCGTTGGTGGCGCATGGTCGGGGCCATGGACGCCTTCGACGTGCTCACGGCCGAGCGCGCCTTCCAGCGCCTGCTCTCCGAGGCCGGGGTCGAGGTCTGGACCGAGGCCGGGCAGGTCGCGCCACGCTATGTGAGCGGAGTGCTGCGCGGCATCGAGCTGACCGACTTCGAGGTCGAGGTGAACGCGTTGCAGGTCGTCGACGCCAGTGCCGACGCCGACCTCGCCGCCCAGACCGACGCCCCCTTCGACCTGGGCTGGGAACGCTTCGGGGTCTCCCAGCGCCAAGCCGACACGCTGGTCCTGAACGTGGCGGGCGTGGACTGGCAGGCGCTCAGGCGAGGCGTCAGCGCGCGCGGCCGGAGCTACGCCAACATGCGCGAGACGGTGGCCTGGGGCTCCTTCGGCGGCGTGCCGACGGCCTACGTCCCCAGCCAGCCGGACATGCGCCTCAGGGGGCTCAACCTCGGCCTGCAGAACGACGGCAGCGTCCTGGTGAACGCCCTCCTCCTCTACGGACTCGATCCGCTCGATCCGGTCAGCCTGGCGAGCGGGCGCGCCCGCGGCCTCCACGAGGGCGAGGCGATCGTCGCCTACCTCCGCGAGCACCTGCCAGGCTTCGAGCGGGCGCGCTTGGCAGGCGCCGCTACCGAGCTCTACGTGCGCGAGTCTCGCCACCTCCTCGCCGACTGCGTCCTCACCGCGGACGCCGCCCTCGACAACCTGGTGACGACGGACGCGGTGGCCGCGGGCGGCTACCCGCTCGACGCCCAGAGCTTCACGGCGCACGACGCCGGCTTCGTCTGGGGCGCGCCCGACATCTACGGCGGCCGGCTTTGCATGATGACCACGGCGACGGTCGACAACCTGTGGGTGGTAGGGCGCAGCGCCGGCTATGACCCGGTCGCGTTCGCCTCAGCACGCGTCGTGCCCTTCGGGATGGCCATGGGAGAGGCGGCAGGGGTTGCGGCCGCGACATCCGTGCGTCTCGCCGTACCGACCAGCATGGTGGTCCACGACGCCGGGCTGCTCGACAGCGTGCGGGAGGCACTCGTCGGTCGCGGTGCGTACCTACCGGATGCCCATGCGCGCCGCGCGACCGGACCGGTCGATCATCCGGCCTACGGCGCTTTCCGCACGCTCATCGCGCGCGGACTGGCCGTGGGAGGCTACGACAACGACCCGAAACTGGACGCCCCGGTGTCGGCGCTCTCCTTCGCCTACCTGCTGAGCAACGTGGCCACGCGGTTCTTCTACCGGACCGACGTCGGCGGCGACTTCGTGAAGCTGACCCTGGAGTTGGTGTCCGACGACGCCGGAGCGCCCTTGACGTCGGAGATCGCAGGCGAGGTGCTCACACGGGCCGCGTGCGAGCTAGCCACATGCCCACCGAGCCCCGCCTGGGAGGACCTGCGTATCGCAGGGCTGGCCGGCGGACCAGAGCCGCAAGGCGGCCTCACCCGTGGCGACAGTTACCGGCTCGCGGCGGCTCTGGCCCGCGAGGCCCCCTAGCCAGAGCCGCGAACTCGCTCGCTGGAACTCGCGCGCTGCCGGGGCTACCGCGAACGTGCGTGCGCGGGACGAGCATAGGCGCGCGAGACGAGCGTAGGCGGCCGTCAGGTCACCCGCCCGAGGCCGAAGGCCTTGCCAATCTGGCCGACGAGCACGGGCGCCGCCCCCGCACCGAGGGCCAAGAGCCAGCCCGACAGCTCGAGCGGTTCGACCTGTAGAGCGGACCTGAGGGGCGGGAGCACCACGGCGAGCAGCACGAGCGCGGTGCAGCCCAGCGTCGCGGCCCAGACCCACGGGTTGCGCGTGAGTTGGTTCAGTAAGACTGGCGTCCCTGGCTCTCGCATGTTGAACACGTGCCAGACCTGACCGAGCGCCAAGCCGATGAACGCGATGGTCACCGCCTCCGCCATGGTGGCGCCAAGCAGTTCGAGGGCCACCGCGAAGGCGCCGAGGGTCGCCGCGGTGAGCACCGTCCCGTAACCGACGACGGCCACCCAATGTCGTCTCGCGAGGAGCGCTTCGGCGGCCGGACGCGGGGGGCGCGTGAGGCCGTTCGCGTCGCCCCGGCCGGCGCCGAGCGCCAACGCCGGGAAGACGTCCGTCACGAGGTTGAGGAACAGGATCTGGAGCGGCAGGAGCGGCAGAGGGTAGCCGAACACGGCCGCGAGTCCGACCACCAGGACCTCGCTGAGGTTGCACGAGAGGAGGTACAGGACGAAGGCGCGGATGTTCTCGAACACGATCCGGCCCTCCCTCACGGCTTTCACGATCGTGCCGAAGGAGTCGTCCAGCAGGACCATATCGGCCGCCTCGCGCGCCACGTCGGTGCCGGCGCGTCCCATCGCCACGCCGATGTCGGCCTGACGCAGGGCCGGGGCGTCGTTGACGCCGTCGCCCGTCATGGCTACGACGTTCCCGGCCTCCTGATGCAAAGCGATCAGTTCGAGCTTCTGATCGGGCGTCATGCGGGCGAAGACGGAGGTCTCGAGGAGTTCGTCCTTCCCTCGAGGATCGCCGGCGAGTAGTCGTGTCATGGCGCGGCCATCGGCAACCCGTTGCGGATCGGCCAGACCGACGGCGGCAGCGATGGCGCCGGCCGTAGTCGCCTGGTCGCCCGTCGCCATGACGACGCGTATGCCGGCAGCGCGGCAACGCTCGACTACCCGACGCGCCTCGCCACGTGGCGGGTCGGCCAAGCCGACTAGCCCGATCAGCGTGAGATCGTGATACATGGGTTCCGTCGCGGCGGGTGCGGCGGCACCAGGCGCTGCCGCCGCACCATTCACGGCGCCAGCGCCAGCGCCGGCAGCGCCTTCACTGGTAGCTCCTTCACCGGTAGCGCCCATGGCGCGCTCGGCCAACGCCAGCACGCGCAGCCCACGTGCCGCCAACGCGCGGTTGCGGTCGAGCCAGACCTCACGGTCACGGTCGTCGATCGGCGTAGCCCGGCCGTCGGCCAGGCTCGTCGAGGCGGCGATGACGGCGCCCGGGGCTCCCTTGACGATCAGCCAAGCCCGAGCGCCCGCGGCTCCGTCGCCCCTGTCCGCGCCGAGGCGGTGGGTGGTTGCCATGAGGCGCGTGTTGGAGTCGAAAGCTTCCTGACGCAGCTCGGGGTAGCGCGCCAGGAGTTCGGCGCGCTCGATGCCGGCGGCCCTCGCCGCGTGCAGCAGCGCCAGTTCCAACGGGTCGCCCACCCCGCCTCCGCCCGCTTGGTCCGAACCGGTCGCCCCGCTGGCCGGCGGCAGCAGCTCGGCCGTCACGCAGAGGGACGCCGCCTCGAGAGCGTGCCGAAGCTGTCGATCTACTTCCCTTCCACCCGGCTCCTGCTCGCTTCGGCCAAGGCCAGCGCCGTGGGTCTCGCCGAGCGTGGCCACAACGGCGGCGGAGTCGGCGGCACCGAACACGACCTCGCCTGCTGGCAGCCATAGGCTCGAGACGGCCAAGCGGTTCTCCGTCAACGTCCCGGTCTTGTCGGTGATGATCACGCTGGTGGCGCCCAGCGTCTCCACGGCAGACAGCCGGTTCACGAGGGCGTTGCGACGCGCCATGCGCCTCACGCCTTGAGCGAGAGTCAGGGTGGCGATGATCGGCAGGCCTTCCGGCACGGTGGCCACCGCCAACGCGATGGCAGTCTCCAGCAGGACGAGCCAGTGCTTGCCGCTGCCGAGTCCGGTGAGGGTCACGAGCGCCGCGACCGCCAGCGTCAGCCACACGAGGCGGTGCGCCATACCGTCGAGGCGCTTCTCGAGGGGCGTGCCGCCGCCCCGCCCGCCGCCGCCGGCACCCGCTACGAGGCGACCTATGCGACCGAGCTCCGTGGCCATGCCGGTCGCCACGACCATGGCCTCGGCGGTACCTCTCGTAACGGCCGTCCCCTTGTAGAGCATCGAGGCTCGTTCCGGGAGCGGCGCGTCGGCCGGGACCGGGGCGGGCCCTTTCGCGACCGGCACGGACTCGCCCGTGAGGCTGGACTCGTCGACTTCGAGCCGGCTGGCCTTGAGCACCCGCGCGTCGGCGCCAACGACGTCGCCGCCCTCCACGAGGAGGATGTCGCCAGGAACCAGGTCGTCCGCCGCGACGGTCAGCGGCCGGCCGGCGCGCCTGACCCTGGCGTGCGCGGTGCCGAGGCGCTTGAGCGCCTCTACCGATCGCACGGCCCGCAGCTCCGTCACGAAGCCTATGAGGGCGTTCAGGACGAGCACCACGAGCACCGCCACTGCCTCGGCGACCTGTCCGAAGTAGGCCGACAGGCCGGCCGCCCCGGCCAGGAGACCGACGAGGACCGACCTGAACTGCTCGACTAGCACGGCGAGGGCCGGGCGGCTCCCACCGACGTCCAAGGCGTTGCCGCCGAAGCGTCGCCTCAGGGTCTCGACCGTCTCGACGGTGAGACCGACCGCCGGATCGACGCCGAGGCGCGTCAGCAGCTCGCCGGGTGGCAGGGCCCAGGGGGTGCCGGTCCACGGCTCTTCCGTGAGTAGCGCCTCTGTAGGGAGGGTCTCGGTGGGGAGGGTCTCGGTCGCTGTGGTCACGGCCGGCGCGGAGCCGGCCCAGACCGTGGTTGGCGCGTCTCGCCCCGCCCGCCGATCCCTCGCATCGCCTCTTCTGCCGGGCGCTCCCATACCTCTTACGAGGCTACTGCGACAGGCGTCTACCGCAGAAGTGACGCCAGACCCTGACCCGGTGCCGACCGCCCGACAGCCGGCAGCCGACCCCGGTCGCCGGGACGGCCATACAGCTCTTTGTCTTTTAGGGCGTGTTCGCCCTATGTCGTGTGCTGCTTCTGATGGGTAGGCAGGGGTGGTGGGGGGGCGGTGGGTAGTGGGGGTCGGTTGGTGGCGTCTTCGTGAGTGTCGCGTTCGTCGCTGACTGACTACAGGGTGCGGGCTTCTCCTAATAAGGTACCTGAGTGCAGTCTAGGCGTTCGGGTCGAGCGTTGCGCTTCTCGCTCTCGGGGTTGGGGGGTCGGCGGTCGAGGGTCGGGGGTCTTCTTGGGAAATGAGTACTTGTGCAACTAGGCGATTGCGCAACTGCCTCGTTGCATATCGTGTCGTTTTTCAAACTGGACCTCCCATGCTCGCCGTGCCGGCTTGGGCGGTAGCGTCTTGGAAGGTAGCCG
>JBDZVI010000094.1:0-10048 GCA_040255585.1 Deinococcaceae bacterium | reverse complement strand
GGGTGTACGACCGCCAGGTGCCGCCTCATGAGGTGCTGCGGCGTCGGGTCGGTCACGCCCTCACGACGCCATCACGAGCTCGATGCCACGCGGCGCCGCGCCGACGACCTCGCCATGCAGTGCGTGCGGCGTGGCGCCCGTTATCGTCACCTGCTTCACGCCCATGCTCGTGACGCTCTCGGCGGGCACGAGGACCGTATGGTTCTGGTCGGAGTGGCCCACCGCGTAGCGCGAGTCGCGGCCGAGGTCCTTCACGAGCACGCGCAAGGTCTTGCCGACCAGCGCGTCGTTGGCCGCCAGGCTGCGCGCCTTCTGCGCCTCGATGAGGCGCTGCAGGCGCTCCACCTTCACTTCCCGCGGCATGTCCGTGAAGTGCTTGTAGCTCGGGGTGCCGGGGCGCGCGGAGTACATGAACATGTACGCCTGCTCGAACGCGGCCGTCTCCGCCGCTGCGAGCGTCGCCTGAAAGTCCTCCTCGGTCTCGCCGGGGAAGCCGACGATGATATCCGTCGAGATGACGACCTCCGCCACCTTCTCCCTGATCTCCCTGACGATGTCCAGGTAGCGCTCGATGCGGTACTCGCGCGCCATGCGCCTCAGCACCCGGTCGGAGCCCGACTGCATGGGGAGGTGGATGTAGTTACAGACGTTCGGGTGTGTGGCGATGACGTCGATCAACGCGCTCGTGAAGTTCATGGGGTGGCTGGTCGTGAACTTCACCCGCTCGAAGCCGAGGTCGGCCACCATCCGGAGGAGCTCGGGGAAGCTTGGTAGGTCGGGCTGGCCGATGCCGTAGGAGTTGACGTTCTGGCCGAGGAGCGTGACCTCGGACAGCCCCTCCGCCCGCATGGCCTCCGCCTCGCGCATGATGCTCTCCGCCGAGCGCGAGACCTCAGGGCCGCGCGTGTCGGGGACGATGCAGTACGTGCAGTGGTGGTTGCAGCCTCGCATGATCGTGAGGAAGCCGGACAGTCCCTGAGGCGGCGGGGGCTGGTAGTCGTGCAGATCGGCCTCGAAGCCGAGGCGCTCGATCATGCCGCCGTGCTCGGCCGAGCGCAGGCTGGCGTATTCGTCAAGAGCCTCTAGGAGGTCGGTGATGGCGCCAGGTCCGACGAGTAGGTCGACGCCGAACTTCCGCGCCACCTCGCGCCCCTCGTCGAGCTGGGCGAGGCAGCCCATGAGCCCGACGGTGACGTCGCGGCCCTCCGTGCGCTGCTTGCGCAGGTCCCCGAGCACGCTAATGACCTTCTCGACGGGTTTGCCGCGCACGGCGCAGGTGTTGAGGAGGAGCAGGTCGGCGTCGGCAGGGTGCGCCACGAGTGCGTGCCCGCCCGCCACCAGCTCGGACTGGATGGTGTGGGTGTCGTACTCGTTCATCTGACACCCGAAGGTGATGACGTGTGCTCGCAACTCGGGCTCCAATCGCCGCGCCGGACGCCTCAGCGGAACACCAGGGCGCCGACGAGGACCACCAGGAAGCTGCCCAACGCGAGGAGTGAACCGACGGCGAAGCCGCGCGGGAACCACTCGCGCACTTTGGGCGAGGCGCTCGAGAACAGCAGCAGCACGCCGACCAGGAACACGTAACTGGCGACCTGCACCGTCAACGTCAGCACTCGCGCCTCCGATGGAGAGGATAACGGAAGCGGCCGGTCGCCGCACGCTTCGCGGCACCGGACGTCTGTGGCTCCGGCGATCGTCGGAGCCCGCGCGGCGCCGCACGGCGCCGCGCGGCGGTCGCACCGGGGTCGGTTCCTGCCGGCATGACGCCCTTACGGGCGCTAGCATCTGGCATGGACGAGGGGTTCAGGCAGGCGGTCCTACGCGTCGTGCGTTCCGTTCCGGAGGGTAAGGTGACGACCTACGGCGAGGTGGCGCTCCTGGCGGGGCGTCCGAACCATGCGCGCCAGGTCGGCGCGATCCTCTTCGGCCTGCGCGACGACGAGGCGGACGACGTGCCGTGGCAGCGTGTCATCAACGCGAGCGGCGGCATCTCTACCTACAAGGTCGGCTCCGGCGAGCTTCAGGTCGCCATCCTGCGTTCAGAGGGCGTCGAGGTGATCAACGACCGCGTCGACCTGCGGCGCTATCGGTGGCTAGGCGAGGCGGAGTAGCGGCGCGACCGACCGAAGACCTCGCCCGCACCGGCGCCTCGGTCGAACCTCGCCTCTCGACCGGTCGAGAGCCTCAGCCGGTCGAGAGCCTCGGCCGGTCGGGAGCCTCAGCCGGTCGGGAGCCTCAGCCGACGTAGAGCCTGTCGCCGATCATGTAAGAGAGCACGCGCTTGTGGTAGCGCCGCGTGAGCAGCCCGACGCTCACGACTGCCTCGACGTAGTAGCCGCCGTGCTCCCGTAGGTTCCGAGCCTGCCAGGCGAGCGCCGGCACGACGTACGCGAGGAGCCCGAGCAGATCGGCCATCATCTCCGCCTGGAAGCTCTGGTGCGTGGTGGCGGGGAACGGCGCTATGAACCGGGTCGAGAGGCTGGTGAGGCGTCGCCCGCGCAGCGTGCCGCGCCCCAGCAGTTCTGAGCTGCCGAGCTCGCGCTTCGCCGTCTCGACCCTGTCGTCGACCTTCACGTAGAAGCGATCAACGAGGCGCACGCTCACGGAGACCATGCTCGTCGTCTCGTACGGTACCAGTCGCACTTCCACGTTCAGCTCCTCGCCGCTCTTGACGTGCGGAGGGACCACGACCTCCACTTCGTTGAAGACGCGTTGCCACAACGCTGTGAAGAGCGACGAGAAGGTGGCCGCGCCGGACGCGACGATCTCCCCGACCAGGAAGAAGTTGCCGGCGGCGCTCCTGGCGACGGGGGAGAGCCACAACGCGATCCCGCCGAGCGCCGCCAAGCCCCACACGAGGGCCAGCCAGAAGCTCGGAAGGCGGGTGAGGCGGGGGCGGTACGGGATGTCGAGCGCCGGGTCATCATGGGCCCGACGGGCGACCCCGCACGCCTCGCAGGTCAGGCCGGCGAGGTTCACCTGGCCGCAAGCCGGGCAGGCCCACGCGCCTGGAGGCAGGGCGGCGGCGTCCATCGTCATCTCTAGGCTCAAGCATATGGCCCGCCAGCCGGAGGCGCTGCGATTATTCGTATGATGCCTGGATGCCAGACGCTCTCGTCTCCCTCGCTTCCGAGCTGATCAAGGCGCCTAGTCAGACGGGCCAGGAAGGGCCGGCGGCCGAGGTCATGCTCGCGGCGTTCAGGGCGAACGGCTTCGACGAGGCCTACGTCGACGAGGTCGGCAACGCTATAGGTGTCATCCGCCGTGGCGAGGGCAAGACGCTCATGCTCAACGGCCATATCGACACCGTCCCCGTCGGCGACCCCGACCTCTGGCCGTACCCGCCGCTCTCCGGCTCGATCGTCGATGGCCGCCTATGGGGTCGCGGCGCGTGCGACATGAAGAGCGCCCTCGCCTGCATGGTCCTGGCCGCCTCCGACGCCGCGCGCGCCGGGTTCTCGGGCACGTTGATCGTGAGCGGGGTCGTCGAGGAGGAGGTCGGTGGCAAGGGTTCGAGGCATGTCGGCGCGACGCTGGCATACGACGCGGCGGTGTTGGGCGAGCCGAGCAAGCTGCACATGAAGCTCGGGCACCGCGGCGCCATGGTCATCGAGGTCGTGTTCCCCGGGGCCATAGCGCACGCGGCCCGCGCCTCGTTGGGAGAGAACGCCCTCGCTCACGCCGCGCGGTACATCCAAGCGCTCGAACGGTTGGAGTTACCGGTCGGCGGGCCGCTGAGCGGCTCCAGCGCTACCCCCACGCGGCTCGTCAGCTCACCCGCCGACTCCACCAACGTGGTACCCGGCTCCGCCGTCCTCACCATCGATTATCGGGCCGTGCCCGGTGAGCAGGCTGACGACGTGATCCAACGTTTCGAGAGGCTAGCCCACGACGAGCGCATCGTAGTGAGGGTGGCCAGAAGCTCCAGCGGGGCCGCTCGCGTCGCCCCGGCCTACCTGGCGGACCCACAGGCGGACGCCGTGAAGGTGGCGCGCGAGGCCTTCGCTCGCGCCCTGGCAGCGGAGGGCAGGCGCCTGGAAGAAGGTGTGTGGTGGTTCTGCACCGACGCGCCGCACTTGGCGCAGCGTGGCGCCCCTGTCATCGGCTTCGGGCCTGGCGAGGAGGAGCTGGCGCACACCACCAACGAGAGCGTGGCCGTGGAGGACCTGCACGCGGCCCGCCGCGCCTACGCCGGGTTCGCCACGGCATACCTCGCACGAGCGGGGCACGGGGAGGCGGTATGAAGGGCGAGAAGGTACTGATCAACGGCGATCTCTGGATGATCGTCGACGTGGCTCCTGCCATGCCTTTGGCGGAGATGGTCGCCACCATCCTCGAGGACGAGGGCATGATCACCATCGTCCGCGGTGCGGAGAACATGGCGGACGCGCTCTCCCACCTGGGGCTCACGTCCGCTCAGGCGACGTACGTGTTGGTCCCTGAGGCCGACGGCGCGCGCGCGCTGGCCGTGATCGCCGAGACGGTCACGGACTTCGAGGGCGACGAGCTGGACGAGCTCCTTGAGCGCATGGAACACGGCGACATCCCGGAGGAGCTCAGGGACGCGTGGGTTGACGATGGAGCCGACGGCGACCTCGAAGGTGAGGCGGAGGCGCGCTACGAGGACGCGGGTTGGACCTCGGGGGCCACGTCACGGCCGGACGACGCCGGAGAAGCCGACACCTGACATGAGTCCGGACGCTCCCACAGGCGCCGGACCGCACGCGGTGCCAGGAGCGCTCGAGGTGCCCCGCGGGCGTCGCGGCCGTGCGGCGTGGGTCAGCCTGACCGGCGCGGTGCTCATCCTCGGCTTGAAGTTCTCCGCCTACCTGGCGACCGGCTCGGTCGGGTTCCTCTCCGATGCTGCCGAGTCGCTTGTCAACCTCGTGGCGGCGGCGGTTCTCCTGGTGGCTCTCGGCGTCTCCGTGGCGCCGCCCGACTACCGGCACCCGTACGGCCATGCCAAGGCCGAGTACCTCTCGAGCGTGTTGGAGGCCGCCCTCATCATCGTCGCGGCAGGGGCCATCGCGTGGAGCGCGGTGGGGCGTCTGCTGCGACCGGAGGCGCTGACCAACGTCGCCATGGGCGTCGGCGTCTCGCTGCTGGCGGCGCTGCTCAACGGCCTCCTCGCCTTCTACCTCTTCTCCGTGGCGCGCAGGGAGCGCTCGGACGCCCTGGCGGCCAACGCCCGCCACATCCTCACCGACGTCTACACCTCGCTCGGCGTGGTGGTAGGGGTGCTGCTCGTAAGGTTCACGGGCTGGCAACCGCTCGACCCGCTCGTGGCCTTGGTAGTGGCCGCCAACATCGTGGTCGTGGGGGTCCGCGTCATGCGCCAGGCCCTCTCGCGGCTTCTGGACGAGCGCCTACCCGAGCGCGAAGAGGCCAAGATCCTGGCTGTGCTGGAGGCCGACCCGCGCGTGCTCGGCTTCCACCGCCTGCGCACGCGGCGCTCAGGGCACGCGAGCTTCGCCGAGGTCGACGTCTTCGTCGACCCGGCGTTGACGGTCAAGGAGGCGCACGACCTCGTCGGCCGGGTGGAGGACGCCATCCACACCGAGCTGGAGGACCTCGTCACCACGATCCACGTCGAGCCGTACGTGGCGGGCGTGCGCGACCGCACGCTCACCCCTAAGGACGAGTTCAAGGAGCAGGTCGAGAACGGCTAGCCTGCCCCGATGCGGCCCTTGGGCGGGCGTGAGACGGCCGGGCTGTCTGCGTCGTAGTACCGCAAAGGAGCTTCTGCCCACCGTCCCGCGTACGCCACCCCGACGCGCGGCGTGACCACGATGCGCGAAGGGGCCGCGCCCGCATGAACCGTTATCGGCGGCGCGGTGAGCGAGCTGCCGTCGTGACGACGACCGATGCCAAGGAAGCGTGTGAGCTTGCCCGGTCCGTTGGCCGCGCGCCGGTCGTCGCCGGGTCTCGCCGGCCCGGCCGCCACGGCGTGTCCGAGCCCACCGGGAGCCCCTTCCATGTCGGCGGGTCCGAGCGCAGCGCCGTCGACAACGGGGAGGCGGACGGGCTCCACCGCCCTTACGAGGACGGCGTGCGGCACGCCGGCCGGCTGGCACACGACGTTGAAGAGCTCGTGCATGCCGTACACGAGGTAGACGTAGGCGGTGCCGGGAGGTCCGTACAGGGTGCGGGTGCGCGGCGTCAGGCCCTTGAATGCGTGGCAGGCCGCGTCCTCCTCGCCGATGTAGGCCTCGACCTCAACGATGCGCCCAACGCGCGGGGCCGCGCCTGGCGACTGCACCGCCAGGTAGGCGCCGAGGAGTTCGGGCGCCACCTCATCCGCCGCGCGGCGGTAGAACTCGGCGGGCAGCGGCGCGCCGAGCCAGCCGGTCGTAGAAGCCAACGGGCCGGCGCCTTGGGCCTCCAAGGCGGCGGTCGGGGTATCGAGGTCGGGCGTCTCCATCGACGGGCCAGTGTAGCCGCGTGAGCCGGTACCCCTCGACGCGCTGGCTACCCGCTAAGCCGCCCGCAGCGTCCGGAACGCGCATAGGCCCATGGTAAGCTCGCCACGACGCGCGCCGACGGGCTGACTGCCTCGAGGTGAGAGGCGATCAAGTTGCTTGGGTGACCCGCGGATGCCGGAGCAGGCGAGAGAGCGCGGGCTCACGGAAGAGGAACGCATGAGCTACCGCCATATCAAGGTCCCCGCCGGGGACCCAATCGTCCTTGAGGACGGTCGGCTGCAAGTGTCCGACCGGCCGATCGTCGCGTACATCGAGGGCGACGGCACCGGCCCCGACATCTGGCGTGCCTCCCAGCGCGTCCTCGACGCCGCCGTGGCCAAGGCGTACGGCGGCAAGCGCGCCATCGCCTGGATGGAGGTGTTCGCCGGCGACAAGGCCAACGAGGTCTACGGTGAGCAGGTCTGGCTGCCTGACGAGACCGTCGACGCCATCCGCGAGTACCTGGTCGGCATCAAGGGCCCCTTGACGACGCCCATCGGGGGCGGCATCAGGAGCATCAACGTCGCCATCCGGCAACTCCTCGACCTCTACGCCTGCGTGCGCCCGGTCCAGTACTTCACCGGCGTGCCGAGCCCGGTCAAGCGCCCCGAGGACGTCGACATGATCATCTTCCGGGAGAACACGGAAGACATCTACGCCGGCATCGAGTTCCGTGAAGGCACCGATGACGTGGCGCGCTTCCTCGAGCTCTTCAAGCGCGAGTTCCCCAAGGCCTTCGGGAAGATCCGCTTCCCCGACACCAGCGGTATCGGCATCAAGCCCGTCTCCCGCGAAGGCACCGAGCGGCTCGTGCGCGCCGCCATCAAGTACGCCATCGACAACGACAAGCCGACGGTGACGCTTGTTCACAAGGGCAACATCATGAAGTTCACGGAGGGCGCGTTCCGCGACTGGGGCTACGAGCTCGCCGACCGCGAGTTCGGGGCGACCCTCCTGGACGGCGGGCCGTGGCGCACCCTCAAGAACCCCCGCACGGGCCGGAACATCGTCATCAACGACGTCATCGCCGACGCCATGCTGCAGCAAGTCCTCACACGCGCGAGCGAGTACTCTGTCATCGCCACCCTCAACCTCAACGGCGACTACCTCTCCGACGCGCTCGCCGCTCAGGTCGGCGGCATCGGCATAGCTCCTGGCGCGAACATCAACTACCTCACCGGTCACGCCGTCTTCGAGGCCACCCACGGCACGGCTCCCAAGTACGCCGGCCAGGACAAGGTGAACCCGTCCTCCGTCATCCTCTCTGGCGAGATGCTCCTGCGTCACCTTGGCTGGAACGAGGCGGCCGACATGGTCCTCCGCTCCGTCAGCCAGACGATCGGCCAGAAGCGCGTCACGTACGACTTCCACCGGCTCATGGAAGGCGCCACGCTCCTCAAGTGCAGCGAGTTCGGCGAGGCGCTCATAGAGAACCTCTGAGACCCGGGTCGCTAAGGACAGGGCGGCGGAAGCTTCTAGTTCCGCCGCCCCGTCTCGTTGCTTCCCGGTCGGTCAGGCGCTCTGCAGCGCCCGCCCGTCCCAGCCGCCGTAGGCGTAGAAGCGCCCCGGCACGCGCTCGCGCAGGTAAGTGACGAGCGGGTCGCGTAGCGGCGGTATCGGGACGATCATCGCGACCTCCTCGACCGGGAAGAAGCGCGCCTCGACGATGAACCCGTCCGGGTCGCGCGGGTTGAGGAGCCCCTGGTACTCGGCGAGGAACGCGAACGACACGGCGCGGTCGTTGCGCCGCCTGTCCTCGACGTGGACGGCGTACGCCAGGCCCTTGACGCCCGTTATCTCGAGGCCCGTCTCCTCCTTGACCTCCCGGACGAGCGCGTCGAGGGTGGACTCGCCGCGCTCGACCACGCCGCCGGGCAGCGTGTAACGGACCCGGCCGTGCCCTTGCCAGTCGTTGCCTACGAGCAGTACCCGACCCGAGGGGTCGAGCAGGATGGCCGCGGCAACGACGAACTCACGCCGCGCCACGAGCGCCGCCCAGCCGTTCGGCGAGGGCGTCCCCACCCGCGTGCGCGGCCTCGAGAGCGAGCCTGGCCCGCTCCTCGGCCTGGAGGGCGGCCGTGAGCTCCTCGAGGCCGCCGGCCAGCACACCCGCGAGGCCGTGGGTGGTGAAGTCGATGCGGTGGTCGGTGACGCGCGACTGCGGGAAGTTGTACGTCCGCACCCGCTCGGACCGGTCGCCGGTGCCGATCTGCACGAGCCGCGCCTCGCGCGCCTCGCTCATGGCGCGCTCGCGCTCGCGCTCGAGCAGCCGCGAGCGCAAGACCGTGAGGGCGCGCTCCTTGTTCTTGATCTGCGACTTGCCGTCTTGGCACGTCACGATGATCTCGTCGGGCTCGCCGGGGTGATAGGTGACCCTGACGGCCGAGTCGGTCGTGTTCACGGACTGCCCGCCCGGTCCGCTGGAGCGGTAGACGTCCACCCGGTAGTCGGCGGGGGAGAGCGCGACGTCCACCTCGTCGGCCTCGGGGAGTACGGCCACCGTGACGGTGCTCGTATGGATGCGCCCCTGCGCCTCGGTGGCGGGCACGCGCTGCACGCGGTGCACGCCCGACTCGAACTTGAACGCGCGGTAAACGCCGGCTCCGGTGACGGCGAAGGAGACCTTCGACAGCCCGCCCACCTCGGTGGGGTGGGAGTCGAGCAACTCGGTCTTGAAACCCAGGTCGCCCGCGTAGCGCAAGTACATGCCGAGCATCTCGCGGGCGAACAGAGAGGCCTCGTCGCCGCCCGCCGCCGCTCGGATCTCGACGATGACGTCCTTGTCGTCGAACGGGTCGCGGGGCGTGAGCAGCTCGGCCAGCTCGGCCCTGCGCTTGGCTACGAACTGCTCCAGACGCTCGGCCTCGTCCTCGGCCTCGCTCCTGAGCTCCGGGTCTGTCAGGAGCTCGGACAGGCCGGCGAGCTGGCCCTCGAGGCGGGCGACGTCGGAGGCGGCATCGACGATGCCCTTGACCTCGCCGTAACGCTTGAGCACGCGCCGATACTCGGTGCCGTCCGCCAGGATGGCGGGGTCCGAGAGGCTTCGCTCCAGCGTCTCGAGTTCGTACATGAGGGGTTGGATACGCTCGGTCATTGTCCCAAGTGTACTCTCCGGGCCGCGCCGCGCCCGGATGCCTTACCGAACCGGTATAGATAGACCGGTCAGTCGGCTGATCTTCCGCTGGTCACGGGATGGCAAGACCGGTCTGTGTCACCCTCACGATCGCGAGTCCGCGCGGCTGCACCGCGCTGGCGCGCCCGTCCTCCAGGTCGAGGCTGCCGGCGCCCGTGCAGGTCGCCGGGAGGCCCACCAGCGCGTCCCTGACCGCCTGGCGTAGCACGCGCTCGTCGTTGGCCGGGATCTGAAGGGCCAGGACCTGCTCGAACGCCGAGCGCACCAGGTCGAGGCCGCCGAGGACCGGCGCGGTCGAGAGCGCGTTGCGCAGGGCGCCGGGGGCGACCGCCAGCCGGGCCGCGTCGCGGATCGCGACCTCCGTGCACGGTCCAAGGGCTTCCGAACCGTCCGGGTAAGTCAAGCCGATGCGGTCGTTCCCCGCCAAGGCGGCGACGGGTGGGGCCGCTAC
>JBDZVI010000014.1:0-47915 GCA_040255585.1 Deinococcaceae bacterium | reverse complement strand
TCGGGCGGTGGTGGGGCCGTCCCACGAACGAAGCACTTCTCGTTTCACGTTAGTGGAGGTCTGATGCATTACTTCGCCTACTGCACCTGGCTCAGGGACGGTGAACTGCGCAAGTACGTCCCAGAGGCCAAGTACGTCACCAAGGCCAAGGCCCACAACCGACGCGTCGAGTTCCGGGCCTCGGACGACCGGACTGACCGCGGCTGGTGCCACCTGGCCGACGTCGACGCGTGGGGTTTCGACACCCAAGGGATCGTTTACGAGGTGGACGATGCGCGTCTGAAGGACGACTTCGACGACTTCGACATCGTGGCCGTCACCGTGCATGGTGACGACGGCAAGACGTACGACTGCTTCACCTATAACCTGACGCGCCCCGGCATCCCCATGCGACCGCCGCACTACTACTGGCGCCACATCCCCGAAGGCCTCGAGGAGCAGAACTTCCCCGAGGACTACAAGGCGAAGGTGATGGAGATCTTCGACTCCGCGGCCGAATGCCCGGACTTCGACCGACCGGCCCCCGGCGTCACCCCAGGTAGGGATGCCAGCACGAGGTGAGCCGAACGGCCACCTCGCTTCAGCAACGGAAAGGATGAAGAGATGAAGACGCTCAACCGCAAGAACCGCCTACTGGCCTTCGCCTCGGCGCTCGTGCTCGTAGGCACGAGCCTGGGCATGGCCTTCGCCCAGGTGGACCTGCCCGCCTCGATCAAGGTGTCGGGCGTCCTCCGCGTCGGCTCGCAGGAGACCTACGTGCCGGCCGAGTTCCGCCAGGAAGGCTCCGATGAGGTCGTCGGGTTCACCGCCGATATCGTCAAGGAGATCGCCAAGCGCCTCGGCATCACGCACGAGTACATCCACGCCGAGTACTCCGCCCTCATCCCCGGCCTCGCCGCTGACCGCTTCGACATGGGCTCCGGTGGCATGAGCCCCAACCCCGACCGTCTCGAGGCCGTCAACATGGTCGGCTACTTCCAGTCGGGCGCCACGTTCATCGTGCGCAAGGCAGACGAAGGCAAGTACGAGACGGCGCAGGACTTCTGCGGCAAGACGATCGGCGCCCTCCAGGGCGCGGGCACGATCGCCGCGCAGATCGAGAAGGAGAACGCGCAGTGCGCCTCCTCCGGCAAGCAGCCCATCAACGTCGAGTCGTTCACGACCACGCCTGATGGCCTGCAGCAGGTGCTCCTCGGCCGCATCGAGGCCTACCTGCCCGACTATGCGCAGACCCTCTACATCATCAGCCAGCAGCCGGACGACTTCGCCACCATCGGCGACAACTACTACCTCGTCAAGTACCCGATCGTCTTCACCTTCAGCAAGGATGGCGACCAGCGCCTCTTCAACGCGGTCATCTCCACGCTGTCCGACATGATGGCCGACGGCACGTATATCGACATCCTGAACAACTGGGGTGTTGCGGCGGGCGCTATCGCCGAGCCGGCCGTCAACAGCCTTACTGCCAAGCAGCTGGGCGAGTAAGCTCTAGCCAACTCTGAGTGTCAACGGTTGGTGGCGGCCTCGCGGGCCGCCACCAACGCCCTCCCCCAGGCGTGTGCTGGCTGGGGCCTAGTCGCGAAGCGAGTTGCGTTGCGCGCACACGCGGCTCGAACGGAGGAACGACCCAAGGTGGCGTCAACCACACCAGACCCAGCCAAGCTGGTAGTAGTCCAACCGTTCCAATGGCGGCGCCTGGTCGAGTCGGTCGTCGTCATCGTTCTGGTCGGTCTGCTGCTCTACCGCATCGCTACTTCAGGCGTCGTCAACGCCTCGATCATCGGCCGTTACATTTTCGGTTCCACCATCCTGGTCGCCGTCTGGCACACGCTATGGCTGGCGACCCTCGGTACGGTCATAGCGTTGGTGCTCGGTGTCGTGGTCGCGCTCATGCGCGTCGGCCAGAACCGGGTCTTGTCCTGGATCGCTGCCGGTTACGTCTATTTCTTCCGTGGCACGCCGATGCTCATCCAGCTTCTCTTCTGGTTCAACGCTGTGCCGGTGATCATCCGGCGCATACATATCGAGATCCCCTTCACGGGCATCGTCATAGCCGACACGCCGACCATCGCGATCATCACGCCGTTCGTGGCCGCCCTAGTCGGCCTATCGCTCGCCGAGACGGGTTACATGGCCGAAGTAGTCAGGTCCGGCATGCTGGGCGTGGACAAGGGCCAGCGCGACGCGGCCCGCGCCCTCGGGGTGCCCGAGCGGTCCATCATGATGCGCATAGTCGTTCCGCAGGGCCTGCGGATCGTGATGCCGTCGATCGGCAACCAGTACATCATGATGCTCAAGAACACCTCGCTCGCCTCGGTGATCGGCTACGCCGAACTATTGAGACGAACGAGCGATATCTATTCGGTCAACTTCCGCGTCATGGAGCTGCTGGTGGTCGCCACCTTCTGGTACCTGCTCCTGACCAGCCTCGTGTCCATCCTCCAACAAGTGCTCGAGAAGCGCTTCCCGGCGAGGTAGGTGCCGTGTCTTCAGTCCCCAAGGTCGAAGCGCGATCCGTCAGCAAGTCGTTCGGGGCGGTCAAGATCCTCGACGAGGTGAGCCTCACCCTGGAACCGGGTCAGATCATGGGGCTCATCGGCCCCTCCGGAGCCGGGAAGTCGACGTTCCTGCGGTGCGTCAACCACCTCGAGGTCATCGACGGCGGTTATCTGGCGGTGGACGGCGAGCTGGTCGGCTACAAGATCGCAGGCGACTCCCTGCACGTCCTCCCGAACAAGGTGGCGAGCAGGCAGCGCTCGCGGATCGGCATGGTGTTCCAGCACTTCAACCTCTTCAGGCACATGACGGCGCTGGACAACGTCATGTTCGCGCCCAAGCTGGTGCGCGGGGTCTCCAAGACCGAGGCGCGTTCACGCGCCCTCGACCTGCTCGAGCGCATGGGGCTCCCCGACAAGGCCGGCTCGTACCCGGCCGAGCTGTCCGGCGGTCAGCAGCAGCGCGTGGCGATAGCGCGCGCCTTGGCCATGGATCCGACTTTGCTGCTGCTGGACGAGCCGACCAGCGCGCTCGATCCCGAGATCGCGGCCGAAGTGGTGGACGTCATCAAGGACCTGGCGAGCGAGGGCCGCTCGATGCTCGTGGCCTCGCACGACCTCAGGCTGGTGCAAGACATCTCCGACAAAGTAGTGTTCATGGTTGGTGGCAGAATCGTGGAGGAGGGTCCGGCCGACGAGGTCTTGGGTCAGCCGAAGCACGAGCGGACGCGGCAGTTCCTCACGACCCTGGGGCGGGGTCACGCCTGAACGCCAGTAGAGGGAGAGAGTAGTGGGCTCACCGCCAGGAGATGATGTGCTGACGCTGGAAGACTTCAAGCGCCGGCGTCAGGAACGTACTAGCAGCAGTCTTACCGCCGACCGGGTGTACGCCCATCTGCGCGACTCCATCCGCAACGCCGAGTTGCTACCTAACGAGCGGCTCGTCGAGGATGACATCGCGGCGTGGCTCAACGTCAGCAGGACCCCGGTGCGCGAAGCCCTGCTACGCCTCAAGCAGGAAGGCGTGGTCGAGCGGCGTGGCGGCTGGATCGTCCGCGAACGCACCGCTCGAGAGATCGTCGAGCTGCTCGAGGCCAGGTTGGCGTTGGAGAGCCATTCGGCGCGGCTGGCGGCCGGGCGCACCAGCGCGGCGACTCTCGACGCGCTCACGGAGTTGGCCGACCAGATGGAACAGCCCAACCTCCCCCGGCGTGAGTTCAACATCCTGAACGAGCGGTTCCATGGCCTCATAGTCGACTCCACCGGCAACTCCGTCCTGCGGAACCTCCATGGTCAGACCAAGTTCAACTACTGGGACCTCAGCACCCCGGTGGTCTTCACCCCCGACATCGACATGCAGGTACACGAGCAGCATCGAGAGTTGATCGCCGCGCTGCGCGAAGGCGAGAGCGATCGCGCCGCGACCATCGCCACCAACCACGTGCGCCTTACGATGGTCACGGTGCTCACCGCTGTCGCGAGAGGAGTGTCGGACATGTCCATCTCGCCCCCCGTCGTCATAAAAGTGGCTTCATCCCACCTCTACCCTGGGTTGAGGGTGGTGGCCGAGAACGTGTCGGTGGCGCAAGACCTGGCTTCCAAGGAGGCCGTCGTCCTCTTCTCCGACGGCGCGACTTCCGAGGCGAGGTTCGACAAGCATGACGGCGAGCTCAGCCTGTACGTGAGCGGCTACACGACCTTCCAGGGCACCCCCATCGTCGCCAAGCGCTGGCCCGTCCTTGACACGGCCGAGCGCCCGAACGGCCTCGAGCTGCACCTGGGCAAGGCGGAGCCGTCCGAGCCGGTTACTTGACCAAGCGGAGCGACAACGGGTAACGGTAGTGCATGCCGCGCTTGGCCTGGGTGGCGGCGACGATGGGATAGATGACCATCATGAGCCCCGCGGCGATGATCACCAAGAACCCGGGGACGAGCATGACGAGTGTGAACGCGAGCACCACGCCCGCCACGACCGCGAGCATCATCGTGATCTGGAAGTTGAGGGCCTCGATGGCCTGCTCGCGGATGAACTCGTGGTCGTCGCGTTTCCAGAGCCAGACGACGAGCGGTCCCAGCACGAAGCCGATGCCGTTCCCCAACAGGCCGACCAGGGCCGAGAGGTGGGCGATCATGGCCCAATCGCGTACCGCCGTGAGCGAGGGATCGGTGGTGGGGCCGGGGGCGCTCGGAAGGGTCATCTTGTCGCCATTACACCACCGGCCGGACTGACCGGTCGTAGCGGGCTCCGGGCCGTCAGCGTTTGCGGTCGCGCGAAGCGGCCAGCCAGAGGAAGATGGCGCCGAAGAGCGCGAGCAGTACCGCGCATGCGGCCCCGGAACCGGCCTTGCCCCAGTAAGGTAGCAACGCCTGGTAGGCGGCCCACACGAGCAGCGCCGCGGCGGCGACCAGTAGGCCGATGCCGGCGACCAACAGCGCCACGGCTCTGCCGGCGCGCACGAGGCCAGCGCGTACCGCGCTGGTCGCCTCGGCCTCTGCCAACTCCAGCAGGGCGATGACGTAAGCGGTGAAACGCCGGAGCACGGCGCGCTCAGCTCATCTTGCGCCGCAACAGCCAGCCGAGCGCCACGCCTATGCCCAGCGTGACCAGCACCGAGGTGAGCGGTTTCTCGGCGATCTTCTCCTCGGCCTTGTGCAGGACTTCCTCGCCCTGTTCGATGGCGGAGCTGCCCGCGCTCTTGATGCTCTCCATGAGCTCTTCGGCCTTGGCTTCCAACTGGCTGCGAGCGGTCTCCAACAGGTTGCCGCTATCGCTGGCCATGCTCTTGAACTCCTTCTTCAGTGCTTCAACGTCTTTACGGAGTGCTTCGATGTCTTTGTTCGTGGTAGCCATGCGGTAGCCCTCCTTCTCATCACGGTGCGGCAGGTCCAGCGCGTTGCGCCGCACTTGGAAGATAGCACCGGGGTCTGAGAGTTCCGTTGTGAGCGTCACGCGCGGGTCAGGACCGGGTCAGTGGGCAGCGCCCGAGCTACCGCTTTCGTCCCGTTCCCGCAGGAAGATCACGACGTGGCGGACGAACTCCCTGAAGTCGCCTAGGCGCTCGTTGATAGCAGAGCTCACTATCTCTAGATCGACAGCGGCGTACTCGTGGACGAGCACATTACGGAACCCGGCCATGGGGGCCATGCGCTCGGCGAGCTGCGGGGGAACGACCCCTAGGCGCCCCAGAGAGATGATGCTGCCCCTGTAATCGCTGGGTGTTGGCGCACCCAACGCGGCCACCAGGTGGCTGGAGACGTCCAGTACGGCCTGGATGCAGGTCAGCAGCCCGCGTTGCACCATCCAGGTCAACTCTAGGTCGGCCTCGAGATCTGCGCGCGACAGTCCCCGGTGGGTACTCAACTTGTCGACGGCCCTGTCAAGAAGCTCGAGGCGTTGCGCCACGATGTCGCGATCCAGTCTCAACCCCCTATCCGCCTCTACTTTCAGCTCGGGGGTGTCCAGTTGCTGAAGGAGGCGCTGATACTGCATCTCGCGCAGCGGCCGCGTGTCCTCGTACTGTTGGATGGCGTGTAAGTGGAACTCGGCTACGGCGCGGTTGTTGGCCGCGTAAAGCAGATGGCCGTCGCGCACCACCCGGTGCATCAGGAGCGGAGTGGCCCGGTTGAGGATCGCCACGTCGATGTCCTCGCGCCCGAAGATCTCTGCCATGTCCGAGGCCAGATGCAGCCAGTCCATCCCCCGCGTGTTAGCCTCGCGCGTTAGAAGCACGCCGATATCCAGGTCGCTCTCCGGGTGCGCCTCACCTCGCGCGACCGAGCCGAAGAGGATGACACCTGCTATCTCCGGGTGCGCAGCAGCGTAAGCGTGCAGTCGCTCCAGGGCGGCGGGTGATATTGGACTCATACCAGAGGAGTCCGGTGGTCTGGGAGCTGCGTCCACGATTCAGCCTACACGGAGTCCACCTGGTTCGCGTCGGTGGCCTTAGTGGCCCGAGCCCCAATGTCACGCTCATCGCCCTCGACCGTACGGACCGGTATCTGCATGCCTGTCGCGAGCGTGCCCTCCGGCGCCTTCAGTCGCAGACTTCCACTTCCGAACCGAAAGGGGTGAAGGCGCCGACGAGTTCCGTGATGTCGGCCAACTGGAACCTCGCACCCGCCGCGGGTGGCGTGAGCCTCAACGTGTAGATGGGAGCGTGGAGTTGATGATCTGCCCCCATACGGGCGTTCGTCATACCGTCATCCAGCGCGTGATCGACGTCCGTGCGAGCCAGGGCTCGCACCAGCCCGATTCCATCCGTTCTGCTCGACTCGGCGGCTTGTTGCACCACCTGCACGGCCGTGTACGCCACCCAGGCCACGGCGTCGGCCTGCTGGCCGTAGCGTGAACGGTAAGCCGCGCTGAAGCTGGTGGAGGCGACCGCCGCGTCCCACGCGGCGAACCTCGGTGTGGCGCCGGTGGTCGGGGCGTCGGCTCGGAGCGTCCAGTAGTACTGTCGGAGCTGGGTGCCGGGGTCCGGGAACGGGAAGATGGTCGCCCCGATACCTGCCGCTTCGTACTGCCCCAGGAACACGAGTTGCTCGTCGGTGGTCAAGAGCAAGACGACCGCGTCCGACCCGCTGGCGCGCACCGCCTCGAACGCAGCGCCGTAGTACGGCTGTCCCGGCTCCACTGCCACCTCGTGGACGGGTAGCGCGGAGGCCGAAGAGCGCGCCATGGCGAGTAGGAGTCGCTCTCGTAACGCTTGTCCTCCAGGGGTATCGAGGTGGACGATGGCGACCGCGTGCGGGTCCGCCCGGTTCAGCGAGTCGGAGAGTGCCGCCAGGTAGTCGTCCACACCGGGAGCGATGCTGAATGTGGTCGATCGGCACACCCCCTGACGCAGTTCCGGCGCCGGGTCCCCCACGTTGATGAACGGCACCATGAGGTCCGTCGCGGTCGTGGCGAGCCGGGCGGCCTGACCGTCGCCAACGCCACCTATCAAGGCCGAGGCCCCATCGGCTACGACGAGGCGTCGCGCAGCCCGTTCGGCTACGTCCGGTGTGGGAGCGGACGTGAGGAGCACGCGTAAGGGGGCGGTGGCGGCGTCTCCCAGGAGCTCGTCGGCCAGGACGGCGCCGCGGCGCGCGGCGTCGGCTAACTGTTCGAAGTTCTCGGTCAGCAGCGGACGGGCGCCGGTCTGCGACGGCAAGACCACGCCGACCAAGAGCGCGCCGTCCGGTACGCCGGTGCCGAGCGCGGGCCTGGGAGCCGTCACTGCGGGTCGAAGGACGCGGTACTCGTCAAGCAGCGCCTGTATGTCGCTCCAGCGCGCCGCGATGGCGCGGTTCAGGAGGTCGCGTAGCTCGTCGTCGCCGCGCCGCACGGCCATGGTGATGGGCTGGATGAGGGCAAGGAACGGGATGTCGATCTCAGGGGTCACCGGTGCGACCGTCATGGGGGTCGCTCCGGCTTCAGCGAAGTAACCCGCGGCGGCGCCGCGCACGATGCCGACGTCGAGGCGACCGGCCGCCACGTCGCGCAAGATGGCGTCGGCGCCGTCGCTCGCGAGGTAATGGTGGAGGTTCGACTGGGGTACCCGAGACCTGAGCGCGAAGTCTAGTGGACCGCCACGGTCCACGCCGATCTGCAAGCCTAGAAGGCGCGGGTCGTCGAGGGACTCGATGGTAGCGCCACCATCCGAGCGCGTGACGAAGTACGTGGCGTTGGAGTAGTAGTCGATGGTGTTGAGGAACGGCTCTTGTCCGTCGGCGGCACCGATGAGCACGTCGCATTCACCCAAACGCAGCATGAGTTCCGCGTCGGTACCCTGCCTCGGCAGTGGCATCCAAGCGTAGGTCAGGTCGGCGCCGAGCTCCTCGGCGACCAACCGTGCCAGGCGGTTCTCGAAGCCGTCGCCTGCCCGGTTCGAGTAAGGGAGGTTGTCCTGATCGGCGCAGACGCGCAGCTCCCAGGTCACTGGACCGGTTTGAGCCTCCACCGCGGCGGTTGCTAGTAAGCCGATTGCCGCGATCGCGACACACAGGTTTCTCCTCACCCACGATCGGGTGAGGAGAAACCTGGCAAGTGACGTCATCTCGCAGACTTGAGGGCGAACACCCAGACCGCGCCGCCGCTGACCGGGTTGAACGGCACGCCGTACGTGGCTGCCGCCAGGGCGACATCGCCCGCGGCGATAGCGCCGTGGCCGGCTTCGACGGCTATGTATTGGACCCCGTCGAGCTCGAACGATACCGGGACGCCGAGGACGCCCGAGTTCGTCTTGAAGCGCCAGACTATCTCGCCGGTCTTGGCGTCGTAGGCCCTGAGTTCGCGGTCGAAGATGTCGCCCCCGAACACCAGGCCCCCCGCCGTGACCATGGCAGGCGAGCGTACGGGCATCTGCTGGCGGTGCTTCCAGACGACCTCGCCGGTCGCCACGTCGATGGCCTGGAGCGCGCCGGCCTCGTCGAGGTCGTCCGGGATGTAGATGCTGAAGTTGGCGCCCATGTAGGTCTGGCCCGCCATGTAATCGGCCTCGCCGCCCTCGATCCTCATGCACGATTCCGAGGTCGGCACGTAGGCGTAACCCGTATCCGGGCTGTAGGCCAGTCCGAACCAGTTGTTCGCGCCGCCAAGAGCCGGGCAGACGTCCACGGACTTGCCGATGTCGGGCCGGTGCTCCTCAGGGATGATGGGTCGGCCGTCCGCCTCGAAGCCTGTGATGGTCATGGGCTCCGCCTCCATGTACGGCGTGCCGTACACGAAATCGAGGTTGGTGCGGTCCAGTAGGTAGAAGTTGCCGCTACGCGCCGCGTGGATGAGGCCCTTGAGCGGCTGTCCGTCGCGCACGATGTCGACCAGGGTCTGATCCGAGATCTCGTCGTAGTCCCACGTGTCGTTGGGAACGTACTGGTAGTGCGAACGGATCTCGCCGGTATCGGGGTCGAGGGCCACGACCGACGCGGTGTAGAGGTTGTCGCCGGGCCGCAGAGCGCCCGACCACGGCGCCGCGTTGCTGGTGCCCCAGTAGGTCAGGTTCAGGTCGGGGTCGTATGAGCCCGTGACCCAGATGGAGGCGCCGCCCGTCTTCCAGGTATCGCCCGGCCAGGTCTCGTTGCCCGGCTCGCCCGGTCCCGGGATGGTGTGGGTCTTCCAGAGGAGGTCGCCCGTCTCGGCGTCGTAAGCGGCCACGAAGCCGCGGATGCCGTACTCCCCGCCTGACGCGCCGACCAGGATCTTGCCGTCGATGGCCAGCGGAGCGAGGGTCATGGCGTAGCCGAGGAGGTAGTCCTCGACCGTGGTGTCCCATACGAGTTCGCCCGTCGTGGCCTCGAAGGCGAGGAGGTGGGCGTCCAGCGTTGCCAAGTAGACCTTGTCGCCGTAGAGCGCCACACCACGGTTGACCATCCCGCAGCACACCTCGGGCGCAACGTCGCTCGGCAGCTCGCGCTTGTACTGCCAGACGAGGTCACCCGTGCGGACATCGAGGGCGAACAACGTGCTGAACGGCGCCGTGGCGAACATGAGCCCGCCGTTCACGATGGGCGGCGCCTCATGCCCGTCTGACACGCCGGTGCCGAACGACCATACCGGGACCAGGTCGGCCACGTTGTCCACGTTGATCTGGTCGAGCGGGCTGTACGCCTGCAGTGAGTACGTGCGCTTGTACATGAGCCAGTCGCCGGGGGCCGGGTCGAGGAGCCGCTCGTTCGTTACGGGCTCGTAAGTGCCTTGGTAAACGATTGGCGTGACCGGCGGGTTGTCGGTCGCCGGTGCTCCGGCCTCGCCCCCGCCTTCCGCTGCAGCGGGCACCGTGGTCGGCGTCATGCTCAACGCGATCACAGCCATGCCGGGCGTAGCGATGTCCCACATGGCGGAGGTGCCGGCACCTGCCGTGTCGCCCGGAGCGGAATCTGCGGCCGACAGGTAGAGCGGCCAGCCGCGATACGTCACCTGAGATGTGCCGTCGCCACGCGCGATGGTGCCGAGGTCGGCGGCGTCTATCCCATCGCCGGCCGTTATGGCGCCCGCCGCGATGAGCGGGGTCCAGTGAGTGGTGCACGGCGCCGCGCACCGGCTGGTGCCGGACAGCGAATCGTTATGGAAGATGTAGAGCGTCATGCCGTTGCCATCTTCTAGCCGAGCAGGCTCTACGGCGAAATCGGCCGTGACCACGACAGGCTCTGCCGCGGAGACCTGCGCGGCCGTCGTGTCGTCTGCTTTGACGGAACTGGCAGAGCCGCCCGCCCTGACGGCCGCTACCTGCTCGGACGTGATCGGGTCGAAGTCGTTCCCCCATGAGGTGCGCTCGAAGGTGGCGATCGCCGCGATATCGTCATCGCTCAAGGACTTCGCGAAGCTCGGCATCGAGTTGCCGCCGCGCAGGATCTGCCGGATGTGATAGTCGGGGTCCGTCAGGTTCGAGTTCCCGGCGAGGGCGGGCCCTACGCTGCCTTGACCGGTGGCGCCGTGGCAGACCGCGCAGTTGGCGTCGTAAAGACCCTTGCCGTCCGGCCCTTCCTGCGCTGCAGCGAACATGAAGCTCAGTGCGAGCACCGAGGTGAATAGCCACCGTGCTGGTCTCATTACGGATTACCTCCGGAGCAGGACCCGATCGGGGACTCCTGGGCGAGTTCCCGCGACGAGCCAGAGATGCCATGGAATTGTCACGTTGAACAGAGCTGGCATCTGACGGGCGCCATGGTAGCACGAAGTATGACCGAGTCAGGATCTAGTGTGCCTGACCATGCTGATGAATACCGCCGAGGGATGTTCTGACTCCGGTATAAGGATCCTGCGCCCCTGCGGCTCGCCGGCGACGTCCGCGGTCGCCCATCTGGGTCGCCCATCTAGTGTGTGGCACGCCTTCCTGCGCTTGAGGGGCGCATGGGCCTGGGTCTGCCAGGTCGTTACACTGGCCCATGCCAAAGGTCTTCCTCATCATGCTCGACGGTGTCGGCGCGGACACTTTCCGTACCTACCGAAGCCGCCTGCCGTTCCTCTCGCACCTGGCCGCGGGCGGCTACGGTGTCGAGCGCCTACGGTCCCTCGTCCCCGGTATCTCGCTGCCGGGGCGGACGTCGATCCTCACGGGTCGCAGCGCGGCCGACGCCGGCGTGTACGGCAACAACGTATGGCACGACACGCTCTTCAGTTACGCCGACCCCGATGACGTGCGGGTGCCGACGTTGCCCCGGTTGGCGCTCGCGGCGGGCCTTGATGTGGCGTGCATCGGCTTCGGCATGGTGCGGCCGGAGGACGCGACCGTCTTCAAGCGGCCGTGGTGGGCGGACGACTTCGTTCAGCGGGCGCGCGACGACGTGGGCGAGCCTGCGCAACGCGCCTGGCGGCGCGCGGCCGACCATGTGGACCCCACGGGCCGACTGATCGCCGCGGCGGCAGATGCCGGCTACCCGACCGACTACCCGGAGCGCTTCCCGGACCGCCGCATCTACGGCCTGGCCGGTGACATGCGCGTGGCCAACTGGGCGGGTCTGCTGGCGGCTGCCGACCCGGCGCCAGACCTCATGCTGACCGAACTCCTCATGACCGACTCCGTCCAGCACAGCCACGGCTTCGATACCGAGGCGGCCTTGTGGGCACTCGGCTATCTGGACGCGTTGGTGGGCGTGCTGTTGAGCCGCTTGGGAGCGCGCGCGGCCGAGTACAACTTCGTCGTCCTGAGCGACCATGGGCATTGGCACGTGCAGAAGTCGCTGCGACCTGCCGCGATCCTGCCTGGTATGCAGTCCGATTGCGAGGGGGCGCTGCTGCACGTGAAGGTCGACTCGGCGGCGGACGAGGAGCGCGCGACGGCCGCGCTCGCCGAGTTCGGCGTCGTGCCGTACGACGCGTCCTACCTCCCGGAAGACCACCGGGTGTTCCTGCGTTCCTACCTGGCGCCGGACGGCTACTCGTTCGAGGCCGGCCCTTCCGAACAGCCCGTCACGGACCCGAAGAACATCTCCAGCCACGGCTTGAGGCCCGGACACCCGGCGGACGACCGGTTCATGTTCATGAGCGGGCCCGACGTGCCCGCGGGGAGCGTCGCCGTGGCGGACGCGGACCAGGTGGCGCCGACGGTAGCGAAGCTGCTTGGTATAGGGACCGAGCCGTTCCCGGGGCGTTCTTTGCTGGGGTGAGCTTCAGGGAAACGCGACCGACTGCCCGCGCATGTACGCCGCCGTGCGCAGCCGGTGCTCTCGTCCGATGCGTTCCAACTCCCATGGGTCCGTGGCGGGGTCAAGTAGCAGCCGTGTGATCAGCTCGTGTTCCCGCAAGTCTTCCGCCGCGCGGTTGGGCACCAGGTGGAACGCGGTGACGGCCAGCATGGCGTCGAGTTGACTCCAGAAGACCCTGATGCTGTCAAGCAGCTGCGCATTACCCGCGGCCTCGTAGATGGTGAAGTGGAAACTCCGGTTGAGCTCGATGAACCAGTCCCACATACCCTGGTTCAGCGCCAGTTGCAGCTTCTCGTTGAGTGCGGTCAACTCTGGAGCGAGATGCGCGCGGTGCGCGGCCGCCTCTACCGTGCCGTAGCCTTCCAGCACCGCTAATAGTCGGATGACGTCGTATATCTCCTCGGCAGATACCCAGGAGACCACGGCGCCGACATACGGGGTTATCGAGACGAGGCGTTCGGCCTCGAGCTTCAGCAGCGCCTCCCGAACGGGAAGGACGCTGATCCCGATCTCGTCGGCAAGATGGGCCGCCGTTATGCGTTGGCCGGGGAGTAGGCGCTTCTCGCGGATGCAGCGCTTTATGTAGTCGTAGGCCAGGTCTTTCTTGGTTTGCCGTGCCATCCTCTACCCCCTTCCAATATCTTATAAGATGTAGATCTAGTTTCAAAGCCTGGTCAGGCTCAATGCGAAGGGAGCGACCAACGATGGCTGACGCAACGATACTCGACCGCGGCAGGTTCTACGAGGACTTCGAGGTCAACGCGGAGTTCCGTCATTGGCCGGGGAGAACCATCTCCGAGGCGGACAATACGTGGTTCACGCTGCTCACTATGAACACGCACCCGCTGCATTTCGACGTGCAGTACGCTGCCGGTACCGTGTTCGGCCGACCCATCGTGAACAGCTGCTTGACTTTTTCCATCGTGGCCGGTATGTCCGTCAGAGACATCAGTCAGAACGCCATCGCCAACCTCGGATTCGATACCATCGAGATCCCGGCGCCCTTGTTCAACGGCGACACGTTGTATGCCTCGACCGTCGTCTTGGATAAGCGTCTGTCGCGTTCGGACCCGAGTCGCGGGATCGTGAGGGTGCGCACCACCGGCGTGAATCAACATGGCGAAGAGGTGCTGAGGTTGCAGCGCTCGATCCTGGTGCCGGTGCGCTCGGTCGAGGGCTGAGCTCGGGCGCGGCGTTGACAGAAGATGCGACAAATGCGTATAACCTCTCTTATATAATCCAAGGTTTCCGGAAGGAGTGCCCAGCTGTCGACAGCGGTGTCAGTAGGCTCTCGCCGAGGCTCGGCCGAGCGCGGACCAGTGAGTCAAGCGACGCCGTTTAGTATCCACGCTCACGGCATTTCAGGATCAGCGCCACCGAATGGGGGCGCATTCAGAGAGGGATACCCCACATGATTCGACGTCATACATTGAACGTGATAGCGCTCATCATGGCGATGGTGGCGACGCTCTTCAGTGTTGCCGCAGCCCAGGCGACGCCGAAGGCCGGAGGCATCCTGCGTGTTGCTATCACAGGTGACCCGCCTGGCCTCGACTCTACGGTGACCACCTCCGCCATAACGGCGGAGATCAACAACCACATCACGGAGATGCTCTACGCCTTCGACGGGGACGGGATTGTACGGCCGATGCTGGCCGTCGCTCTCCCCGACATCAGCGCTGACGGTCTGACCTACACGATCCGCCTGCGGGCCGGCGTCATGTTCCACGACGGCAGTCTCCTCGACTCGGGAGACGTCAAGGCCTCCCTCGAGCGTTGGCACCGCCTCAGCTACGGCAAGACGGTCCTGAAGAACTTGGTGGCGATAGACACACCGGATGCGCTCACGGTCGTCATCAGGTTGTCCGAGCCCGTCGGGATCCTAACGTCCGCGCTTGGCTTCGATAACTACGCTTCCGGCATCTACACGTCAGAGCAGTTGGCAGGTGCTGGCGATGACCCCATCGCTGTGCCGATCGGCACTGGCCCCTACCGGTTCAAAGAGTGGATACGTGGCCAGAGCGTCGTCCTTGAGCGCTTCCCCGAGTACTCTGCTCGTTCCGAGGAGCCTTCCGGTGACGCGGGCCGCAAGAACGCCTGGCTCGATGAGATCCACTTCATCAGTGTTCCCGACGCCGCTACCCGCCAGGCAGGACTGGAGTCCGGTGAGTACGACGTCAACTACAGAGCAGCTGGAGAGGACTACGAGCTCATCGAGTCGTCCTCCAAGATGTGGCCCTGGATGCCGCCAGTCGGCTACAACTACACTCTTCTCCTGAACTTCAACTCGCCACTGATCCAGAACCTCAAGCTGCGTCAGGCCATCCAGGCTACCCTCGACATGGATGCGATCGCTCTGGGCGCCTTCGGGAACGAGGCGCTCTACGACCTCAACCCCGGCGTGCTTCCGCCTGGGTTCGGCGGCATGTACACCGACGCCGGCAAGGAGCTGTACGACCAGCGGAACCCGGAACTTGGCAAGAAGCTGCTCGAGGAATCGGGTTACGACGGCACGCCCATCCGGTGGATCACCACGCGCGATTTCTCGTATCAGTACGCAGGCACGCTGATCGCCGTAGATCAATTGGAGGCGATCGGCCTCAAGAGCGAGGTCATCGTTCGCGACTGGGCGACCACGGTCGAGACCAGGTCCAAGCCCGACGCCTGGGAGATCTTCGTGGGTAACCAGATCTCCGGCCCCGAGCCCGAGATGATCGCGATCATCAACCCTGGGTGGGTCAACGCCTACGACGGCTCGCCCGAGTTCGCCAACCTCATGGCAGAGCTGCGCGTCACCGCGGATCCGGCGAAGCGCGCCGAGCTTTGGGCCCAGGCGCAGGAGGCCTACTACGAGGACGTCGGCAGCGTGAGGGTGTCCGACACCTTCCTACTGGTGGCCTACTCATCCAGAGTGCACGTGCAGGCAAGGTACATCGCCTTCCAGGCCTGGAACACCTGGATAGAGTGACTTCGACCGGTTCTGGCCACGCGCGCCCCTCGCGTGGCCAGAACCGCTCTCGACCATGGTCGCCTACCTCCTCAGACGCCTGGTTTCGTTGTTGTCCATCCTGGTCGTCGTCGGGCTGGTGGTCTTCTTCCTGATCCGGCTCGTCCCGGGCGATCCGACCTCGGCGCTGCTCGGCGAGAACGCCACGACCGAGCAGATCGAGGCGCTGCGCACGCGCCTAGGATTGGACCGCACGCTACCCGCTCAGTTCGGCGCTTGGATGGCGAGCGTCGCACGAGGCGACCTCGGCACGAGCATCTACATGCGGATACCGGTCGTCACGGCCGTCGCCCAGCGTGTCGAGCCAACAGCCATGCTCGCTTTGGCTGCAACGCTGGTAGCTGTTCTTCTCGGCGTGAGCCTAGGGGTGATCGCCGCCATAAGACACAACACCGCGGCCGACTACGCGGTGATGGTCATAGCCATGCTCGGGCTCTCCTTGCCGACCTTCTGGCTGGGGCTTCTCATGATCATGCTCTTCGCTGTGACTTTGCAGTGGTTGCCCGCTGCAGGCTACGTTTCCATCCTGCAGGAACCCGTGGCTAGCCTGAGGTACCTCCTCATGCCCGCCGTGGCTCTCGGTTTCAGCCAAGCCGCCATCATCGCTCGCATGACGCGCGCCAGCGTCCTCGACACCCTGGGCGAGGACTACGTGCGAACCGCCCACAGCAAGGGGCTGCCGGCTTCTAGGGTCGTCATCGGCCATGCCCTGCGCAACGCCACCTTGCCGATCGTGACGGTCGTTGGGCTCTCGATAGCCACGTTGGCCGGGGGTGTCGTTGTCACGGAGACGGTGTTCAATATCCCGGGCGCGGGTCGTCTGGTGATCGACTCCGTGTTGCGGCGCGATTATCCGGTCATCCAGGGGTCCGTGCTCATGGTGGCGTTCATCTACGCGTTCGTCAACCTGTTAGTGGACCTCAGTTACGCGTTCTTCGATCCTCGAGTCAGGTACCAGTGACTCAGGCGTCCTGGACAGAGCATGTCGTCTGAGGCCGCGTCCGTGACCGCGCCGCGAAGATGGTCCGGCCTGAGACGCCTACTGTCACGTCGGATAGCGGTGGTCGGCGGGGTTCTCATCATCGTCATCGCTCTCGTCGGTCTTGCCGCCCCTCTGTTGACCCCCTACGACCCGAACGGGTTGCAGATCAGCAACCGCCTGAAGCCGCCCTCTAGCACCCACCCTTTCGGCACCGACAACTTCGGGCGTGACGTCTGGGCGAGGACCGTGTTCGGCACGCGACTCTCCTTGGTCGTCGGCCTCAGTACCGCCCTGATCACTGCCGTTCTAGGCACGCTCTTGGCTTTGCTCGCCGGGACATATCGCTTCCTGGGCGAACTCATCATGCGTGTCATGGACGGGCTCATGGCCTTGCCGGCGACGTTGTTGGCCATCGCGATCATGGCGGCCGTCGGACCGAGGGTCGAGAACATGGTGGTGGCGTTGAGCCTGGTCTACTTGCCCCGCTCCACCCGCGTCGCGCGGGCTGCCGTCCTTGTGGTGCGAGAGCAGGTCTTCGTGGAGGCCGCCATCGCGCTAGGCGCCGGTAACCGCGGGATCATGTGGCGCCACATCTTGCCTGGTGCTCTCTCACCCGTGATCGTGCAGGCCACATACGTCTTCGCGACGGCGGTCCTACTCGAGGCCTCGCTGTCCTTCCTCGGGGTCGGCGCGCCGCCTGAGGTGCCGAGCTGGGGGATCATGTTGTCAGAGGGGCGCCTGCTCATGCGCAACGCGCCCTGGATGACGGTGTTCCCCGGAACCCTTCTAGCCCTGACCGTTCTGTCCGTCAACATGCTCGGCGACGGCCTGCGGGACGCTTTGGATCCCAAGATGAAGAGAGGCTGACGACATATGCCCGAGTCAAGTGCCAGGCTGCTCGAGAGCGGGCCTGACGCAACGAGGCCACTACGCGGAGTTCGTGTCCTGGCGATCGAGCAGTACGGTGCCGGCCCTTTCGCAACGCTCGTGCTCGCCGATCTTGGTGCCGAAGTGATCAAGATCGAGCTACCCGAGCAGGGCGACGTAGGACGCGGCATCCCCCCATGGACGGACGGGGCGGACAGCTTGTTCTTCCAGAGCCTCAACCGCGGAAAGCGGAGCGTCGCTGTCGACCTGAAGGAGCGGCGCGGCAGGCAGCTCTTCGAGCGCCTCGTGGCCAACTCGGACGCGGTGTTCGCGAACACGCGCGGCCTTTCCCCAAGTAAGCTCCGCATCACCTACGCCGACCTGGCCCGCTTCAACCCCGCGATAGTCTGTGCGTTCCTCACGGGCTTCGGGCGAGCCGGACCGCGCGCGGATGAGCCTGGCTACGACTACATCGTCCAAGCGATGAGCGGCATGGCAGCGCTAGGTGGGGAGCCGGGGGGGCCGCCCACGAGGGCAGGCGTTAGCGTCGTCGACTTCGCCACGGGCCTTGCCGCCGCCTTGGGGTTGCTGGCCGGCCTGCATAGGGCGAGAACGACAGGGGTGGGCGGCGACGTCGACACGAGCCTGCTCCTCACGGCGCTGAACCTCACGAACTACGTCTCCAGTTGGGTCCTGACAAGAGGCTTCCAACCGGAGCGACTGCCGCATGGCGCTCACCCGTCGGTCGTGCCCTCCCAACTCTTCGAGGCGAGCGACGGGTGGCTCATGGTGATGAGTCAGACCGACGCCTTCTTCCGCGAACTCGTCAAGCGGATGGACCTCCCGGAGGTACTGGCAGATGCGCGGTTCGGGACGATGGCCGGACGCCTCGAGAACCGAGAGGCGCTGCTCGGGCTGCTCGAGGCGAGGTTCCGGGAGCGAACCGTGGCCCAGTGGCTTGACCGACTCGAGGGCGCAGTGCCTGTGGCACCAGTGAACGACCTCCCGACCGCCCTGCGTGAGCGGCAAGTGGTCGAGACTTCCATGCTCGTGTCTTTCCAGCACCCGACCTTCGGGGAGGTCAGGCAAGTTGCGGGACCCGTGCAGGTGTCCTCGCCGCCGCCGACTCCGACTCCGGCGCCGGCGCTTGGGGCGGATACCTGGAGCGTCCTGCACGTCTTGGCTGGCCTCGACGAGGACACGTTCCAAGAGCTGCTGGCCGACGGCGTCGTCGCTCAAGCACCCTCGGGCTCCGGCGGAGCGGGCGAGAACGCTGAACCGACGTTGGACTCAGACGAACGGCCGGTAGTCACCGGTGCACGAACCGATAGGAAGCGAGGAAGAGGATGAAGGGAATAGTCGTTGCGCCCCAACCGGTAGCGGTCGAGCTCGGGGCCAAGGTACTCGAGGACGGCGGCAATGCCTTCGACGCGGTCATCGCTGCCGCCTTCATGCAGATGGTCAGCGATCCGTTCATGTGCGGTCTGGGCGGCTGGGGCTCCGGCGTGTTCTATCGGGCCGAGACCAACACGTTCGAGAACATCGGGTTCTGGGCGCGCATCGGCTCGAAGATGCGGCCGGACATGTGGGAGAAGGACGTAAAAGGCTTCACCGACATCTGGCGCTTCGCACTCTTCGATGATCATCGGAACCTCTACGGCTACACGTCCATCATGACTCCGGGTACGGTTGCGGGCTTTGCCGAGGTTCATCGCCGTTACGCGACCAAGCCGTGGGCGGAGCTGCTGCAGCCGAGTATCGAACTCTCAGAGAAGGGCTTCCACGTTCCTGAGTACATGGCTCAGCACTATCGCCAGCTCTTCCTCCCAGGACTCCCGCACCCCCGGGACAAGTACGCGCATAACCCGGCGGCGCGCGCTCTCTTCCGTAACTCCGACGAGAGTGAACTGAAGGAGCGCGGCGAGCTCTACCGCAACCCGGACCAAGCGCGGGTGCTCGCGCGGCTGGCGGAGGCTGGTCCAGAGGATTTCTACACCGGTGAGATCGCGGAGGTCATCGTCAAAGACTTCGAGGCCAACGGCGCCTTCGTTACCCGCGAAGACCTGGCCGGCTACCGGCCGGTGGTGGAGCCTGCCCTCCATTCGACCTACCGCGGATACGACGTGGCGAGCACGGCGCTACCAGGCGGCGGGCTGCTCCTGCTCCAGATACTGAACATCCTGGAGCAGTTCGATCTCTCATCCCTGGAACACAACGGCCCTGAACATGCCTTCATCGTCGGGGGCGCTCTCGCGTGGGCTGGCGTGACACGTGGCCGACACCTTGCCGATCCCGCATATCGTGATGTGCCGGTCGCCGAGCTCCTCTCGAAGGAGTACGCAGCGGACATCGCAGAGCGTATTCGCCGGAGTGAGCTCCCCACCGAGGTGCAGCTCAACCGGCCGGGCTATACGACCCATATCTCGGTCATGGACGAGCTGGGCAACTGTGCTTCGATAACTCACACGCTGACGACCTGCGCGGGGATAGTCGTCCCCGGCACGGGGTTCACATGGAACAACTGCGTTTCGTTGATGGATCCGATACCGGGTCGCCCGAACTCGTACGAGCCGGGCAAGGCGCGCGCGAGCGCGATAGCCGCATCGATCGTGATGAAGGGCGGTCGTCCCTGGATCGTCTTGGGAGCGCCGGGCGGATGGTCGGTCACGTCGGCCACCGCGCAGTCGATAAGCAACATCATCGACTTCGGGATGTCGCCGGTCGAAGCGGCAGCCGCTGCGCGGTTCCATAGCGAGGGCAATCCGGTCTACTGCGAAGGCAGGATCTCGGCGCGCACGATCGCGGCTCTGCGTGCCCGGGGGATGACGGTGGAGCAGTCGCTCATGAACTTCGAGAACAAGTTCGGCTCCATCCAGATAGCTATGCACGACGAGAACGGCTTCCGTGGCGGGTCGGATCCGCGGCGCGACGGCGGCACGTTCGCCGTGGCCCATGGTTGAGCGCCTATCGCGTGATGGAGGACCAGGCCTGTGAGCGCCAGGTCGCCAGCAGGCGGAGGGCCTGGCCGGTTGCGGAGTTGGCTGTTCATGCCGGCCGACCGTCAGCGTTTCCTTGCGAAACTCCCGCAGACTAGCGCGGACGCGGTCGTGCTCGATCTTGAGGACGGTGCGGGCTCAGCGGCCGATGGTGCCCGCGCGAACGTGGCCCGGTGGGTGTCGGCGGAGGCGCCCCAGGTACCACCTGCGCTGTTCGTGCGGACGCGTGAAGTCGATTATCCCGGCTTCGCCGAAGATGTAATGGCTGCGGTCGGCCCTAGGCTGGCCGGTCTGGTACTACCGAAGGCAGCGGCCGCTGCTCAGGTCGAGGCCGCGGCTCAAGCCTCCGCTGCGGCGGCTAGTGCCCGTGGCTTGCCGGCTCCATCGCTCGTCCTGATAGTCGAGTCCGCCCGCGGTCTTGAGGCGCTCCAATCGATGCTTGCGGTCACCGATCGCGTTCGCGCCGTGGCGTTCGGGGCGGAGGACTTCTCTGCCGACTTGGGATTGCCGCCCCGGGGCAAGCGCGAGACCTCTGAGAACACGATCCTCGATCATGCCCGCGCTCGCGTGGCGGTCGCTTGCGCGGCGGCAGAGGTGGCGATCAGGATCGATACGCCCCACTTGAGGATCGACGACGAAGAGGGTCTGGTCGGCGAGGTCGTCCACGCGTTGAGCTTCGGGTTCGGTGCCAAGTTCCTGATCCACCCCGGACAGGTGGAACCGCTCCACCGAGCTTTGCTGCCGAGCCCTGAAGAGCTCTCCTGGGCAGAGCGGCTGCTTGCCGCGGCCCCGACTGGCGGTGGGGCGCTACGAGTGGACGGGCGAATGGTCGACGAGGCCGTACTACGGCAGGCTAGGGCCGTGTTGACGCGAGCTGACGGAGGGCGCTGACGGCCGCGCGGCGTACAATGCACCATGATCGCGATAGTCATCCACGGCGGCGCGGGCAAGATCTCCCCTGAGGACCGAGCGCCCTACCTGGCGGGCCTTCACCGGGCCCGCGATGCCGGTTACCAGGTCCTCGCCGACGGCGGCACGGCCATCGCCGCGATCCTAGCGGCCGTGACCACGATGGAGGACGACTTGGACGCGTTCAACGCCGGCACGGGCGGAGCGCCCAACCGTGCGGGGACCGTGGAGTGCGACGCTGCCATCATGAGCGCCGACGGGACCAGCGGCGCGGTCGCGGCCGTCACGCGCGCGAAGAACCCCGTCCTGTTGGCCGACAAGGTGCGCCTCGCGTCGCCGCACGCTTTGATCGTCGGACCTGGAGCAGATGCACTGGTCGAAGACCCGATAGACAACGCCCGGTTGCTGACCCCACGCATGCGCGTGGCGCTGGAGTGGTGGCGCGAGAACCAGCAGTCAGAACCCAAGGGTTCCAATACTGTCGGCGCCGTGGCACTTGATGATCGGGGCCGGCTCGCCGCCGCGACGAGCACGGGCGGCATGCTAGGCAAGTGGCCCGGCCGGGTCGGCGACGCTCCGCTCATCGGCGCCGGCACGTACGCCGCGCACCACGTCGGCATCTCGTGCACGGGCGATGGCGAAGCGTTCATACGGGCCGTGACGTCGAAAGGGCTCGCCGATCGGCTTCTGGCCGGCGTCGAACTGGGCGCGGCGGTGCAGTCTGCCCTCGACGAGGTTGCCGTCCAGAACGCCACTGGCGGCGTGATCGTCCTGACGGCGGACGGCCATATCGCCAGCGGTTTCAACGCTCGCGACATGGCCTACGCGTGGCGCACTCCCGCCGGGGCCGATGCGGGCGTCTCTGCAGAGCCGGGCGTGCGCTTGCTCGGTTGACCGAGCGCGTTCTTCTCGACGCGCCGTCGCTCGCCGCTTAACTCTCCAGCGTCGCCTCTACGCTGATTTTCGCGCCGGCGAACAGCCTGGAGACAGGGCACAGCTTCCCCGCCTCGTCGACGATGGACGCGAACTGCTGGGCGGAGGCGCCGGGAACCTTGCCGCGCACCGTTAGGCTCGAGCGGTCGATGGTGGGAAGCCCGTTCACCTCGCTGAGCGACACCGTGGCCGTGACCTCGAGCCGCTCCGCCTCCAGCTTGTGCTCACCGAGCTTGAGCGACAGCGCCATGGAGAAGCAGGACGAGTGGGCGGCCGCGAGCAGCTCCTCCGGGCTCGTCTTGCCGCCGGGCGCCTCGGTGCGCGATGCCCAGGTGAGGCCTAGACCGTCGAGCGCTGCGCTGCTGCTCTTGCTCAGCTTGCCGGAGCCCTTGGCCAGCGAGCCGAGCCATGTCGTTTGAGTGGTCCTGTCGGCGATGCTCATAGCGTCTCCTCCTTGGGTGGTCTCATGCGTCGAGGTTTCGAAGAGGGGGCCTCGAGACGAGGGCCTCGAACCCGTATCCCACCACGTCTCCTCACCCTACTTTGCTTGTGCGGATGCGCACATGTTCGTAAGAACGGAGTGGGGCGGGAGGGTGAGACCGCCCGGCCTCCCCACCGCCGTCTCCGTCCAGCGAAGAGTAGCCCTCCGGTCTGACTATCCTCGAGCTCGTACCCAGCCCCACGCGGTACTGACGAAGCCGTGACGTTCGCTCCATAACCTGCCGACATGCCTGGGTGCCCAGTCGGATATCCGGGCAGGCTACGCGATCAACACGCGATCCGTCCTACGTGTAGCCACACACATAGCCACGGAGGTAGGAATGAAACGCTTGTGCTTCATCTTGGCCTGCATCGCACTGCTCTCGACCGTCTACGCACAGACGAAGATCGACTTCTGGTACGCGTTCAGCGACGCCAACCGTTCCGGTTGGATCCAGGAACGCATGGACGAGTTCAACGCGCAACTCTCAGCGGCCGGCAAGCCTTACATGATCGTCGGCGAGCGCAAAGGCAGCTACCCAGAGACTCAGCAGGCTGCGGTCCTCGCCGCCAGGCAGGGCAACCCACCCCACCTCGTTCAGCTGTACGAGGTCGGCAGTCAGATCGCTGTCGACTCGGGGATCTTCATGCCAGTCATCGAACTCGGCGACTTCGACACGTCCGACTACATCGCCCCGGTGCTTAACTACTACACCATCGGCGGTAAGGTCAACTCGATCCCCTTCAACTCCTCGAGCCCCATCGTCTACGCCAACAAGTCCCTTATGGACGCTGCCGGCGTGGCCGCTGTGCCGACGACTTACAACGAACTGCTTGCCGCCTGCGAAGCCGCAACTGCCGCAGGCGTCCTCACAGCCGACGTCAAGTGCTTCGGCGTGAGCCTCAACGGTTGGTTCGTGGAGCAGTGGGTCGCGGAGCAGGGCGCTACGCTTGTGAACAACGACAACGGCCGCTCCGGCCGCGCTACCGAGGTTCTCCTCACGTCCGACGCAGTGAGGAACGTCTTCAACTGGTTCAAGACCCTGAACGACAAGGGTTACTACACATACACGGGCAAGCTCGAGGACTGGGACGGCTCCGACGCCATCTTCACCAACGGCAAGGTGTTGTTCCACATCACCTCCACGGCCGATCTCGTGAACATCACACGGGCCGTAGGGACCTCCTTCGAATTAGCGACCGGTGTGCTGCCTATCGTGGACGGCACGGAGCGCAACGGCGTCGTCATCGGGGGCGCCAGCATCTGGCTCGTTCGCGACCATCCGGCCGAGGAACTCGCCGTAGCGCGCGACTTCGCCCTGTACATGACCAACGCCGAGAACATGGTGTCGTGGCACAAAGCCACGGGCTACTACCCGGTGCGCAACAGCAGTGTTGACCTTCTCCGTGCCGAGGGCTGGTTCACGGAGTTCCCGAACGCCAGCACGGCGTTCGATCAACTCCTCGGCACCACCCCTAGCACTGCGACCGGCGGCGCCCTGATGGGCACGTTCCAGGCCACCCGCACCATCGTCGAGGAGGCACTGCAGAAGGTCTTGGCGGGTGCCTCGGTCGACGACGCTCTAGCGGAAGCCAAGAAGCTGGCCGACGCCGCCCTAGCCGAGTACAACGCCAACTTCTAACGTACTGACCGGGCTAACCTGACTACCCCCGGGCCGCCGCGCGATCTCATGCGCGGCGGCCCCACGGATTCAGCGCGGGCTGGTAGCGACTCGCTCGTATACCGCCGCCGCAGGCACATTTGTTAGGTGCACCGGGTTCGCGTCCCCAAGCCGCACTCGCGCAAACGGCCGGCCAGTGGAGGAAAGAATGAAAGCAAGCCCGGTCTTCAAGAGCCGGTCGCTGCCCTGGCTGTTGTTGGTTCCCACCCTGGCGATCCTGCTCGTCTTCCTATATTTCCCGGTTATCCAGTCGTTCGTGCTCAGCCTGTACCGCAGCAACCTCTTCTTGGGAACGCAGCGCTACATAGGCGTGGAGAACTTCCGCAACATCTTCTCCGGCACGCTGGCGCCCGGGTTCCGGCAGGTGCTGCTCCAAACGCTACTGTTCAGCGGCGTGGTCGTGGCCTCCGGCCTCGCCGGCAGCCTGGCGCTGGCGCTGCTCGCCAACCAACCGGTACGGGGCGCGCGCGTGTACCGCCTGCTGCTCATCTGGCCGTTCGCGCTTTCGCCTGCGGTGGCCGGGACTATCTTCCTGTTCATGTTCAATCCGGAGGTAGGGCTCGTCAACCAGCTGCTCAACGCCTTGTTGGGCATCAAGCCGCGGTGGCTGGACACTCCCGCCCTGGCCTTCTCGATCGTATGCATGGCGGCCGTCTGGAAGAACCTCGGTTACAACATAGTCTTCTACCTGGCCGCCTTGCAGAACGTGCCGGCCGAGTTGGGAGAGGCGGCGCAGATCGACGGAGCCACCGGTGCGCAGCGCTTCCTTGCCGTCACGTTCCCGCTCCTCTCACCGATGACCTTCTTCCTGTTCTTCACCAACCTCGCCTACGCGTTCTTCGACACCTTTGGGCTCATAGACATCGTCACCGCCGGCGGCCCGGTCGGGGCTCCGCCATTCGATCATGCCGGCGTTACCAGCACCCTGATCTACAAGATCTACCAGGACGGTTTCGGGGGCGCGGCCAACTTGGGCTTCGCGGCGGCCGAGAGCGTGGTGCTTCTGGCGCTCGTGGCTGGCGTGACGGCGCTCCAGTTCCGTTTCGGTGGGCGCCGCGTCTATTACGGAGGTGCCTGATACATGCGCCGAACGAGATGGCTCAGCCACCTGCTTCTCGTGGTCGCCTGCTTCTTCGTCATGGTTCCGGTCCTCTTCGCTGTCATCAAGGCGACGCAGACGGACACCGCAGTGCTCACTCCCAGCCTCTTGCCGGGTGGCGAACTGCTTATCAATGTCCACGCGGTGTGGGTCAAGGCCCGACTAGGGGTGTTCATCCGCAACTCGCTCTTCGTAGCCTTGTTGGTCACCGTTGGAAAGACGCTCACGGCGCTGTTGGCCGGCCTCGGCCTCGTCTACTTCTCGTTCCGCGGCAAGACCGTCGCGTTCGTGCTGATCCTGCTCACCCTCCTGCTACCGACCGAAGTCCTGATAGTGCCGCTCTTCGACCTGATCGCGCAGCGCCCTCCGGCGGGGTGGGCGGCCTTCTGGAGCTGGCTCCGAGACCCGGTCAAGGTGTTCCTCACGCCCTTGCCTCACGGCTTCGGCTGGTCCAACACGTTCCTAGCGCTGACCATCCCGTTCTTCGCGTCCGCCACGGGCGTCTTCCTGTTCAGACAGCACTTCATGTCGATCCCGCGCGAGTTGGCCGATGCTGCGAAGATGGATGGCGCCGGCCCGTTGCGCTTCCTCTTGCGGATCCTGATACCCATGAGCGCCAACACCATCGGAGCTCTGGCCGTCATCCAGTTCGTGTACGTCTGGGACCAGTACTTGTGGCCCCGCGTCATCATCCGGCGCGAGGACCTGCAGATGGTGCAGGTCGGGCTCAACCTGATCATCGGTACCGGCGAGGGCGTGCAGTGGGGTTATGTGATGGCGGGGGCGCTCCTAACCATCCTGCCGCCGCTGCTCGTGTTCATGCTCCTGCAAGAGCAGTTCATGCGTGGGTTCGCGCTCTCGCAGAGCAAGTAGGGCTTTCGCCACTGCCGCGTCCGGTTGGGAGCCGCCGCAGGGGCTCCCCGCGCTTCGGCGAGGGGCTTTCGCCGCTGCTGGGTCGGGCGGGCTCGGTCGCGCGAGGAGTCGAGGAGTCAAACGGTGCTCTGCTGATCGCTGCGTCCCGTTGACCGCCGTGCCGCGATGAGCAGCTCCGGTACATCGCCGATCAGGCCGTCGGCACCGAGCGCGAGCAGACGCTCGGCCAAAGCCGCGTCGTTCACGGTCCAGACGAACACCGCCAGTTGCCGCTCGTGCCAATCGGCCATGCGCTCTGCTGTGACAAGGGAGTGATGCGGGTGGACCGCCGCGATAGGCAGGCTGGGCAGCAGGGCGAGGGCACCGACCTCGAACGCCAGGAACGCGAGCGGAACCGCCACGCCGGCTTCGGCCAGGCGCAGGAGCTGCACGGGGTCGAAGGTCGAGATCCATAACCGCTGGGTGAGCTGGTCGGGCCACATCGCCAGTTCCTCAACCAACTCATGGGCTCTAGCGTCCCCGAACGGCGCATCGGTCTTGAGTTCGAGGTTGAGGAGCGCCTGCGGGTAGTCAGCGAGGACCTCGCGCAACTGGGCGAGCCTCGACATGGTGGGTACACGCTGGCGTAGTGCCGAGTCATCGAGGGTGGCGATGAACTCGTGAGCGTGGCCGGGCTCCCGGGCCAGGAAGGGGTCGTGGCTCAACACGAGCACGCCGTCCCGCGTGCGCTGCAAGTCCGTCTCGAGTCCGTCGAGGCCGGCTTCGAGCGCCGCGCGAAAGGCGGCGTCCGTGTTCTCTGGCGCCGACCGAGGCGCTCCACGGTGGCCGAGAAGTATAGGGGTTTTGGTGCCCCAGGGCTGCTTGGGGGTCGTCGGTCGCGCGGGGCTTGGGTCCATGCCGCCGATGATAGCGACACGTTGTCATGATCCTCCCCGGCGCATGGCCGTTCGGCGCCCTGCTCGCCGGACTATCGCGACCGCCCCACTGCACCCGCCCTACAATGGCGAGTCATGAACCAGTACCTCGCCACCGCCATCAAGGCCGCGCAGGCCGCCGCAGCCATCCACCGCTTCTACGCCGCCGACCCCGACAAACAGGTAGGCACGAAGGCCAACTACGCCGACATCGTCACCAAGGTGGACAAGCTGAGCGAGACGCGCATCCGCGAGGTGATCGCGGCGGCCTACCCCGACCACGCCGTGCTGGGCGAGGAGCAGGGGCAGCGCGGGGCGGGCGGAGGCAGCCACCGCTGGATCGTCGACCCGCTCGACGGGACCATCAACTACGCCTGCGGCTTCCCCTTCTACAGCGTGTCCATCGCGCTCGAGATCGCGGGCCGTCTGGAGGTCGGTGTCGTGCTGGACAGCGTGAGCGGTCGACTCTTCACGGCGGTGCGGGGTGAGGGGGCCCAAGCCGACGGCGTCCCGATAAGGGTCAGCGGTGTCGAGCGCGTGACCAGCGCGGTGCTGTCCACGGGCTTCAACGCGGACGAGGCCGGGATAACCGCGAGCCTGCCGCTGTTCGAGAAGGCGTTGCGCAACGCCAGGGGCGTGCGCCGCGCCGGTTCGGCCGCCCTCGACCTGTGCATGGTGGCCTGCGGCCAGGCCGACGGTTTCTGGGAACTGAGCCTCAACCCGTGGGACGTGGCGGCGGGCGTGCTCATCGTGCGCGAAGCCGGTGGGCTGGTGACGGATGAGAGCGGCCGTGACTTCGAGATAGAGAAGCCGCTGCTCGTTTCCAGCAACGGGCTAATCCACGACGAGATGCTGAGGGTGTTCGGGTTCGTGCCGGGCTGACCGCCGCTGGCGAGACGATGCGGCTTGCACCACGCCGTCGCCGGTGTGAGCGGCCATAGCATGACCGAGTGAGCTCGACTACCAGGCGCGCGCCTGCCAACCGGTGGGCTTTGCTGTCCTTGCTGCTCGCCAACCTCGTTCCGGTGGCGGGCATGCTGGTATCGCACGGCGCGTCGTTCGTGACCGACTACCTGGCCTCTGGCGAGTACCGCCGCGTCGGCGTCAACGACCTGATGTTGCAGCCGTACGGTCGCGTGGTCGTGCTGCACCTGACGATCATCGTGGGGGCTTTCCTCGCGATGCTGGTGGGGCCGTCGCAACTCGTGCTGCTGCTGTTCGTGGTGGTCAAGATCGGCGTGGACGTCTGGGCGCAACTGCGGGTGGGCAAGACGTCGCGCCCTGCAGAGGCCTGATCGCAGGTCTCGCTCGACCCAGTGCAATAATCCCGCCAATGCTCTCGTACGTGCTCCGGCAGGTGCTCTTCGCGGTCCCTGCGCTGTTCGGCGTGACGGTCGTGGTCTTCGGCCTTATGAAGGCGGTGCCGGGCGACGTGGTCACTAACCTCGTCGGGTTGCAGGGGAACGTCTCCGCCGAGCGCCTGGTCGAGCTGCGCCGCATGTTCGGTCTCGACCTGCCGGTTCACGTCCAGTTCGGTCAGTGGCTGTCCGCCGCCGTGCAGGGCGACTTGGGCAGCTCGCTGCGCACAGGTCGACCCATCGTCGGCGACCTCGCGCTACGGTTCCCCGTAACACTCGAACTCACCCTGCTCGGCCTCCTGATCGCCCTCGTCCTCGCCGTTCCTCTCGGCATCGTGGCCGCGCTCTGGCGGGGCAAGGTCGTCGATTACGCCGTCTCGCTCTTCGCCCTGTTGGGCCTCTCCATCCCCGGCTTCTTCCTCGGCATCCTGCTGATACTGCTCTTCTCACTGCGGCTGGAGTGGCTGCCGCCGGCGGGTTACGTACCGTTCACCGAGTCGCCCGTCGAGAACCTGAGGCACATGCTCCTGCCGTCCGTCTCACTCGGCCTGATCCTGGCTGCGGCCGCCACGCGCATCATGCGCTCGTCCATGCTGGAGGTACTGGGCAGGGATTACGTACGCACGGCGCGCGCGAAGGGGCTCGCCAAGAGCACCGTCATCCTGCGCCACGCCCTGCGCAACGCCCTGAACCCCGTGATCACGGTGGTCGGCCTGCAGTTCGGGGCACTCCTAGGCGGTGCTGTCATCATCGAGCAGGTCTTCGCGCTGCCCGGGGTGGGGCGCTTCGCTCTGGAGGGCATCAACCTGCGCGACTACCCGGTGGTGCAAGGCTCGGTCCTGCTGATTTCCGTGGCCTTCATCGCCGTCAACGTGCTGGTCGACACCGTCTATTCGCTGGTCGACCCGCGGATCCGCTATGCCTAAGGCGCAGGGGCTCGCGCGCCTGTGGCGGTCGGGCGCCGGTGTCACTGGGGCGCTCATCGTCTTGGTCGTAACGTTGGCGGCCGTACTCGCCAACAGCCTCACGCCGTACGATCCGATAACCCTCAACGCGCCGGACAAGTTGCAGGGCCCCACCGTCTCCCACCTGCTCGGTACCGACCAGTACGGCCGCGACACCATGACGCGCGTGCTGCACGCTGGGCGCGTTTCGTTGGGAGTGGCGTTGGCGTCGGTGGCGTTCTCGCTACTCATCGGCGCGGTGCTCGGCGTGTTGGCCGGGTATTACCGGGGCATCGTCGAGGTCGTCATCATGCGCGTCACCGACGTGCTCCTGTCGTTCCCGGCGATCCTGCTGGCCATCGCCCTACTCGCTTTCCTCGGCGGCGGTTTCCGCAACCTCGTGCTTGCGATAGGCATCGTCTACATCGGGCCGTTCGCGCGCGTCACGCGGTCGGCGGTTCTCTCCGTGCGCCAGGAACTCTACGTGGAGTCGAGCGTGGCGATGGGCAGCCGCGATTGGCGCACCATGTTCGTGACGGTTCTACCCAACGCCATCGCACCGCTCATCGTCGAGACGACGCTACGCCTGGCCTACGCCATCCTCGCCGAGGCGTCACTGTCCTTCCTGGGCCTCGGGGCCCAGCCGCCCGCCGCCAGTTGGGGGCAGATGATAGCTGAGGGACGGCGTTATCTGTCCCTCAACCCCTGGCCTACGATCTCGCCGGGCTTTGCTATCATGCTCGCGGTTCTCGGGTTGAACTTGCTCGGCGACGGATTGCGCGATGCGTTGGACCCGCGTGTGCGTGACTGACGTGGAGCCGGCTCGGCGGCGGATCGTGAGGCGCCTCGGATCTGCGTGCGCGTGACTGCCGTTCGGACGACTCGCCAGCGGAGCGCGGCCCGATCCACGGGCGCGCGACCGACGTGGAGCCAGTTCGACGACGGACGGCCGGACGCGCTCGATTCGCGGGTGCCGAAGCGGCCGCCGACGCCCTAGGACCTACTCCGTGGAGGTAGTGAACGATGAGACGCGTGTTACCCCTTATCTTGTTGCTCGGACTGGCGGTCGCCTTCGCGCAGCCGAAGTATGGCGGAGTGTTGCGCACGGGCTTCCAAACCGACCCGGTTGGGCTCGACCCCCACGTCACCAACGCCACCTCGAGCCGTAACTTGCTCGAGAACACTTACGACACACTGGTGCGCTTCGACAACACCCTGCAGATCGTGCCGGGCCTCGCGGAGTCGTGGGAGGCCTCGGAGGACGGACTGGCCTGGACTTTCCACATCCGCTCCGGCGTCAAGTTCCATGACGGCACCCCGCTGACCGCCAGCGACGTGGCGTTCTCGATCAACCGCATCAAGGACCCGGCCGTCGCCTCGCCGCGTGCGGACGACTTCGCCGTCGTCACCTCCATAGATGTCGTAGACGACCAGACCGTCGTGCTGCACCTCAGCCAGCCGTTCAGCCCGCTGCTCGCCAAGCTCGCGGCCACGCTCAACGTCATCGTGTCGGAAGCGACGGTGGCCGCCAACGGCGACCTCCAGAGCGTCGTGAACGGCACCGGGGCGTTCAAGATGGTCGAGTACCTGCCGCAGACCCGCATGGTGTTCGAGCGCAACCCCGACTGGTGGGGCACCGACGCCGACGGCAACCAGCTCCCCTACCTCGATGGGATGATCGCCTACTTCTACCCGGATCCCACCGCGCGCACGACGGCCATCCAGACGGGTAGCGTCGACTGGATCGAGTACGTGCCGGCTCCCGACATCGACGTCCTCAACGCCGCGAGGAACGTCGAGGTCGTGGGTGGGCTGTCCGCCAACTTCCGCAGCCTCTACCTGAACGTCGACGTGCCTCCGTTCGACAACGCCCTCGTGCGCCAGGCCCTCTCGTACGCCATCGACGAGCAGGCCGTCGTCGACCTGGCCCTCTTCGGGACGGGCGGCGTTCCGGCTACCGGCACCACCATCCCGGCCAGCAACTTCTACGGCGTGCAGGACAGCCCGTACGTGGGCCGCGACGTCGAGAAGGCGCGCTCGCTACTCGCCGAGGCCGGGTACGCCAACGGCTTCGCGTTCGACCTCTACGTCACGAGCACGTACGACTTCCTCCGCACACCCGCGGAGATCATCCAGGCGAACCTGGCCGACATCGGCGTGACCGCCAACATCGTGGCCGAGGACTGGAGCATCTACCTACCCAAGGTGCTGGAGGGCGACTTCACCGTCACGCTGCTGGGCGAGTCGGGCCAGAGCGATCCGGACGACTTCCTCTACAACGTCTTCTACACGGGCAACGGCGGCAACCTGAGTCATTTCAGCAACGCCGCTCTCGACGAGCTCCTCGACCGCGGCCGCCAGGTTTCCGACGTGAACGAGCGGCGCGCCGTCTACCAGGAAGCGCAGCACCTCATCTTCGAGCTGGCGCCGCACGTGTTCCTCTTCCATAGCGCCCAGTACGAGGCCATCCGCCCGACCGTCCATGGCTTCGAGCACTACCCGAACACCAGCTACATCAGCTTCAGCCGCACCTGGCTCGACTGAGCCTTCGCCAACACGTTCTGAAGAGAGGCCGGACCCATCGCGGGTCCGGCCTCTTGGTTGGCCGGTGGTGCCGCGCCGATTAGCTGCAGCCGGTTAGACCGCATAGAGCGCTCGGGCCTATGCGACCGGCCGGGCGTACGTGCTCGGGTTTATGCGGCCAGCCCGGCGGAAGCGCTCAGGTGCTGCGGCGTTCCACCAAGACATATACGAGGGTTACTGGCTCCGGTCCGGCTACCGACCAGTGCTCCTCGCCGGCGGGGATGATGCTCATCTCTCCCGCGCCGATCTCGAACGGCACGCCGCCGCTCTCGCCGGTCAGATGGCCGCTGATGATGTACGAGACCTCGTCGCCGGTGTGAGAGCCCGTGTCATGGGCCGGCAGCCGCTGCCCTGGATCGAAGCGGGCCGAGCCGAACACCACGCTCCCCACCTCGCCGTTGGCGAAGGCGAGTAGCTGTTTGGTCGGGCCGTCACCGGTGATGGTGTGGTCCAGCTTCTTCAAGGCGTTGCCCCTTCCTGCAAGGTCGCGATCGAAGCGCGGATAGCTGAGCGCGCCCCCTTGGCGGGGCGCCAGCAAGGCACGGAGCGTGGCGGACCGCGCCGCCCAGGCATACGATGGCTCCTAGAGAGCGGCTTTGCCGCCTACAGAGTAAGGAGCCCCACCATGCCGACCAAGACTACCCTGCCGCCTAGGGCCGCCCAAGGCCCAGTAAGCGCCTTCCTGCGCCACCACTATCGCCACTTCAACTCCGCGGCCCTCATCGACGCGACCGACGCGTACATCGCGCACCTGGACGGCGGCGGCGCCATGATGATCACCCTCGCCGGCGCCATGAGCACGGCCGAGCTGGGGCTCTCGCTCGCCGAGATGATCCGCCAGGACAAGGTCCAGATCATCACCTGTACGGGCGCGAACCTGGAAGAGGACGTCTTCAACCTCATCGCGCACGACTTCTACGAGCGTGTGCCCAACTACCGCGACCTGACGCCAGAGGACGAGCAGGCGCTCCTCGATCGCCACATGAACCGCGTGACCGACACGTGCATCCCGGAAGGGGAGGCCATGCGCCGCCTCGAGGGGGCGCTCGTGGAAGAGTGGACGCGGGCCGACAAGGGCGGCGAACGCTACTTCCCGCACGAGTTCCTCTACCGCATCCTGCTCTCCGGCAAGCTCGAGCAGTACTACCAGATCGATCCGAAGGACTCATGGCTGCTCGCCGCAGCGCAGAAGAACCTGCCCATCGTCGTGCCCGGTTGGGAGGACTCGACGAGCGGCAACATGTACGCCGCGCACAACCTACTGGGCGAGATCAAGAACGTGCACACCGTGCGCACGGGCATCGAGTACATGATGTTCCTGGCCGAGTGGTACACGGCCATGGCCAAGGAGCGCTCGGTGGGCTTCTACCAGATCGGCGGTGGCATCGCCGGCGACTTCCCGATCTGCGTCGTGCCCATGCTCGAGCAGGACATGCAGCGGCCGACGCCGCTCTGGGGTTACTTCTGCCAGGTGAGCGACTCGACCACGAGCTACGGTTCGTACTCCGGCGCCGTGCCCAACGAGAAGATCACTTGGGGCAAGCTGGGGATCGCTACGCCGAAGTTCATCATCGAGTCCGACGCGACCATCGTGGCGCCGCTCATGTTCGCGATGATCCTGGGGCAGTAGGCTGGCGCCCCCTCATGGAAGCGGCCGCCCCTGGAGAGCAGGAGACGGCCGCCTCGATGCGTGGTGGCGTCGCTGGTCGGCGCCACCACGCGAGCCCGAAGGTCAGTTGTTGATCGGCGTGATGGTGAAGCGGATGTTCACCACGCAGTCCTCCGGGTTGGCCGACGCCTGCGTCTGACGGAACACGTTCTGCTTGATGGAGTCGAACAGGCCGTCGCTCGTCAGGTAGTCCTGACTGAAGTTCTGGAGCGTGTAGCCGATGGCGCCGTCCCAGCGCGTGAGGCCCGTGGTGTAGGCCTGCAGCGTGGCGCCTTGGGCCGCGGTCAACACCAGCAGGTCGTTGCGGACCGACACGTAGTCCGTCCCGAGGTTCTTGCCGCCCGTGCTGTAGCTACCGCCGTGGGTGACGCCCACGAGGCTGTAGTAGAAGTTGCCGGTGACGTATGCGTTGCCGCCCCCCGCCTCGCCGCAGATGTTGTTGAACGAGGTGCGTACGCCTTGCATCTCGTAGGTGATCCGCAGCAGCTGGTCGCGCACCAGCGGGTCGGTGTTGTTGTTCGGGTCGGCGTCCGCCATGCGGGCGGCTTCCACGGTATCGCTCGCGCCGTCGCCGTCGGTGTCGTACTTCGTCGGGTCGGTGCCGAGCGTGACCTCCTGACCGTCGACGAGGTTGTCGAGGTCCACGTCGGCCACGAGCGGGTCGGAGTGGACGGTGTATGGCGCCGCCCCCGTCACCTGGATGCGCCGCGGCGTGTTGACCTCCACCCCGTCGCTGAGCAGGTCGTCGTCCGTGTCGGCGTCGAGCGGGTCGGTGCCGAGCTGGACTTCCTGGAGGTCGGTCAGCCCGTCGCCGTCGGTGTCCGCCAGTCGCGGGTTCGTGCCGAGCTGGAACTCGACATCGTCTCGCAGCCCGTCGCCGTCGGTGTCGGCCAGGTCCCTGGCGGACGTCACGTGCAAGACGACCGCGGTGGGCTGCACGTACGGCGTGGTGCTCACCGGGTAGTACGTGACCGTCCAGCCGTCGTCCTCCTGCGCGTTCACGAGCGTGTCGCCGTCGTCGTCGAAGACGAGGTCGCCGTCGTTCACGTTGGGGTTGGTGCCCAGGGCGCGCTCGGCGCCGTCTGGCAGGGTGTCGCCGTCAGAGTCGGGGTTGAGCGGGTCCGTGATCACGCCGGTGAGCAGGACGCCGCCCCGCGTGCGCATCGTGAAGCCGCGGACCTCCTCGCGGTCCGTGAGACCGTCCTTGTCGGTGTCGCGTTGCTGGGCGTCGGTACCGAGGGTCAGCTCCTCGGCGTCGCTCAGGCCGTCGAGGTCCGTGTCGGTCCGCGAGCAGCTCGAGTAGCCCGTGTAGTCGCCCTTGCCGATCACGCTCACGCGCCAGCCCTCGAACGCCTCGAAGCGGTCCGTGAGGCCATCGCCGTCCGTGTCGACGTTGGTGTCGGAGCAGCTGAGCATGTACTCGATCGACGCCGGCAAGCCGTCGTCGTCGAGGTCCTGTACGTAGGCCAGCGTTATGCCCTCGCCCGCGCCGAGGACGCGGCTGCGCACGTCTTCCGACGTGTTGTCGACGATGCCCTCCGGCGTGAGTACCGCCCAGGCCTTGAGGGGGTTGCCGAGCTCGCGCGCTGCGGTGCGGATGCGCCACAGCCGCTCGACGCCGCCCACGACGCGCGTGGAGTAGCTGTTGGCGAGTTGCACGGGGTTGAGGCTGGCCGTCGGAGTGGCGTCCTCGTCGTAGTGGTCGAGCCCGAGTACCTCCTCGAGGGCCTCGGCGAGGGTGATGCCGACCTGGCGACCGCGGTCGTCGAAGAGGATACGGTCATCGTCGTCGATGAGGCCGTCGCCGTTGGCGTCGAAGACGGGCCGGCCGGCGCTCGTCGACACCTTGAGTCGCTCCGTCACGTCGCCCTCGCCGTCCCCGTCGCTGTCGGCCGCACCGTAGTCGATCACCACGGTAGCCGTGCGGTCGTTGACGTCCTGGGACGTGAACGCGAAGTTGCGGCCGAACTCGTCCGTGACGTCGAAGTTGGAGATCTTGAACACGAGGCCGTTCGGGTTGCGCATCAGCTGCTCGACGAGCGAGGGGAAGACCTGGTCGCTGATGAACACGAGGGGTCCGCGCTCGGGTACCAGCGGTCCGAGGTTGTAGCCGCCCGCCGGCTCGTTCTCCGGCGTGAGGGTGGCGATGGGCACGAGCCGGCCCGGGAAGTTCTGGTCGAGGATGAAGGCCGAGACCTGGATGTCGGAGATGTTGAATGCGATATCGCCCAGGTTGCGAAGGCTGACGGTCAGGCGCATCGCCGCGCCCTGCACCTCGCGTGTAAGTGACTCGTCGACCTGGAGCTCCCGGTCCGTCTGGGTCGAGCGCTCGTAGGCGTTCTGCGTCTCGCGCGCCGACTCGGACGTGAAGCTCGACGACCACTGGCCCGTGTAGCCCGTCTCGACGCTGAACTTGCCCGACGCGCCGAAGTCGACGCCGGCCTTCCAACCGAGCTCGACTCCGGCCTTGACCATGAACTCCTGGGTATTGCTGTCCGTGTTGCTCGTCGAGCGGCTCTCGCTCTGGGAGAGCGTGGAGGAGAACGTGGCCGACTCCAGCTCGCGCGTGCCGCGCTGGCTCGTGGCCGAGAACCGGACGTCGAGCTGCAGGTCGACGGCGCCGACCTCGATGCCGGGCAGAGGCAGGTCGGCCAGGCGCGGGTTGCGGTTGCCGAAGTTGATCTCGTCGCCGTCGTCTATCTGGTCGCCATCGGTGTCGGCGAGGTTCGGCGACGTGCGGAAGAACCACCACTCGAGCCCGTCGATGAGCCCGTCGTCGTCGGTGTCCTGCGCGGTCGGATCGGAGTAGACGTAGTTCAGCTCCCAGTAGTCGCTCAGCTGGTCGCTGTCCGTGTCAGCGCTGCGCGGGTTCGTGAGGTAGGTCTTCTCTTCGAGGTCGGTGAGGCCGTCGCCGTCCGTGTCTGCCAGGAGGGGGTCGCTCGTCACCGTCGTGGTGGTGATCGTGCCGTCGGCCCGCCGCACGACGACCGTCCAGCCGCGCTGCTCCGCCGCGTCGGAGAGCCCGTCGCCGTCGGAGTCGACGCCGGGACCGCTCGCCGCCATACCGTGGAACTGCACTTGGTACGGGTTGTCCCTGTCGGGCGGGACGACGAGGTTGCCGGCGAGGTCGGCTACCCCCACGACCTTGAGGCCGTACTCGATCTCGCTTTGCGACAGGGTGGTGAGGGTGACGCTGCGACCGTCCGGCGCGAGGGCGGCGCCCGTCACGGTGAGCAGCGCCTGGCTGCCGGCGCCGCCTGCGGTGAGACTGGCGATGCCGTAACGGGAGGGGTCCTCGGCGCCGCCGCTGCCACCGCGCATGGGTTCGGTGAACGTGACGAGCACGCTCGTCGGTGAGGTGGCCACCGCGCCCGTCACACGGGGCGACGTCGTGTCCGGCGTGCCGATAGGGTCGGGGCCGACGATGACGATGCCGGCGCTCGTCAGTTGCTGCAGCGGGTTGCCGGCCGTGTCCGTGATGCCGGCCAGCGTGAGGGTGTACGGGATGCCGGGCGCGAGGTCGTCGACCGTGAGTCTGGCGCGGGTGGCGCGTTGTTCGGCGGCGAACGAGTTGACGCTCACCTGTGTCCCGCCCGGCCCGGCGAGCGCGAATGAGGCGCCGCCGAGCGAGCCGGGCGCGAGGGCGCCGCGCACCGGCTCGCTGAACAGGAGGATCACCGTGTTCGGGTCGGCGGCGTACGCGGTGGTCACGTACGGCGCGTCCGAGTCGGTGGCGCCGACGGTGTGGAACTCGAGCTCGTCGGCTCGCGGGTCGAGGAGCAGCTGGCCGTGGAACGTCGTGGCGCCCGTGACGCTCGCGCGCCCGACGGGGAAGCCCATGGCGTTCGTCGTGAGGACCACGGCGCTGCGGTCCGCGCCGCCGCCGACTTGGTCGAACTCGACCGATACGACGGTGACGCCCGGGGTGAGCGCGTAGCTGCTCGGCAGCAGCGCGTCATCGCCCATGGGCACCGGGTCGCCAGCCGGGTCGGAGAAGGTCAGGAGCAGTTGGTCGTTGCTGATCGGCACGGCCCTGGCGAGGATCGGCGCCGGTACGAGGCTGCCCGTGAACGCGCCCGCGTCGGTGGCGGCTGCCGAGGGGATGTTGCCGGTGGCTGCCGCGGCGGGCGTGGCGGCCGGAACCTCCGGCGCGGCCAGGCGATAGTCGACTTCCGCTTGCGGTGCGGTGGCGAGCGCCACGCTGAGGCCGTCGGCGCGTGGATACGCGGCCACTACCTCCAGCGTCCCGCCACCGCGTACGGCGATGGTGTACAGGCCCACGTCGGTAGCGCCGGCGCCAACCGGCCGGTCGAACGTAGCGATCACGGACGTGTTGCTCGTGGCGCGAGTTCCGGTCAGCACGGCCGGTTCTGGAGGCGCAGGGGGCGGAGTTGGCTGTTGCTTGGCGCAGCCGACCACCGTGAGCAACATCGCTGCCATGAGCCAGACTGCGAGCCGGTTAGCCGGTCGGGTCGCGGGCCTGAGCGAGAGGCGTTGGTGAGGGCTCCGGGCGTCTATCATCCTGCGCTCCCAGCTGCCGGGCATGCGCCTCGGCTGTCGGTTCGAGGCCATGCGGTCGGGCACTTGAGCCGCCGCGATGGCGCCGGCGGATTGGACAGCGCCATCCGCCTGAGCATCCGATGAGGAAGTATGCAAGACTCGCCCTGTCTTGAGCCTGTCCGTGCCTCGCGGGGGCGCAGTCCGGCGGCCGACGAGCTTGCCAAGGGAGAGCAGCGTGCTGAAGTTGCTTACCTTCGGGGGACCGGAACTCTTGGGCGGGACGTTGCCCGGTCGCCGCCCGCTCCTGCTGGCGGCCTACCTGGCCGTCGAGGGGTGGCAATCGCGCCGCCGCCTAGCGGAACTCTTCTGCGAGGGCGCTCGCGATCCACTCAACCAACTCTCCGTCAACCTCACCCGCTTGCGCCGTCAACTGCGGGAGGTCGGGTCCGAGGCCGTGCTCCAGGCAGACGCGGCAGGCGTAGCGGTCGACCTCGTCACCGACCATCAGCAGTTCCTCACCGCCCTCGAGCTCGGCGACGTCGCCTGGGCTATCGAGCTCCACCGAGGACCGTTCCTGCAGGGGGTCGAAGCCGGACTGGGAGAGGAACTCCTGACTTGGGTGACGGCGGTGCGAGAGGCGCTCGTGGAACGCATGCAGCGCTCCGCGGTGGCGGAAGCTCGCAGACTAGCGGCAGCAGGCAGGCGGGCTCAGGCCGGCGCGCTCGCCGACGCGGCCTACGCCGCCGCCGGCCAGGGCGGTAGCGACCCTGCCTGCCTGGAAGCGCTACACGCGCTCACCGTCTTCGGGGGCGGGGCGTCGTCGGGCGAGCTGGTGGCCGAGTCGCGCTCTCTTGGCGTGCCGGTCGTAGCCGGCAAGACAAGGATCCGAAACCTGGCAGACGACTTCTTCGGAGGTGAGCCGGTTCTGGCACCTACGAACCTCGTCCCGCTGGGCGGCAGGACGGTCGGTCGGCAACGCGAGCGCCTGCAACTCGCCGCCACTCTCAAGCGGGGTGAAGCGCGGCTGTTGACCCTGGTCGGGGAGGGGGGCATAGGCAAGTCGAGGCTCGCGCTGCAGGTGGCTGCCGACCGTCACGCCAACGGCGACTTCCCAGGCCTCGTCGCCGTGGTGAACGCCGACGGCGCGCTCACACTCGGAGAACTCGAGCTGCGCTGCGAGCGCGCCCTGACGGCTTGTGGGTTGGGCGGCGGAGTCGGCCTCGCGGACGCGTTGGGACTCCTCAAGGGGCGCCGCTCCCTACTCGTGTTGGATGACGTGGGCGTGGGCGAGGCCGCGCTAGGTGCCGCCGCCTCGCTGGCGGAGGCGGCGCTGAGCTCGTCGCCGGACCTGACCGTTCTCGCCACCAGCGTCCGGCGCCTTGCGCACCCGGGTGAACACGTCTTCAGGGTGGCCGGTCTCGGTCAGGACGGCGCCGAGCTGTTCTTCGCGCGCGCGCGGGCAACCACCGGCGTTGGCGCGGCCGCGCCTGACGATCGCGCCGGAGCTGCGAGACTGTCCGAGGCGGTCGGCGGCTCGCCGCTGGCACTGGCGTTGGCCGCCGGGCTGGCCGGAGCCATGAGCCCCAAGGACCTGGCGGCGTTGATAGAGCGTGAGCCGACCGCGCTCGGAAGGTTTCGCGGCGTCCGGCAGCGACTGCAGAGCCCGGCGGCGCGGTTCGCGCACACGGTCGCCGAGCTGAGCCCGGGCGCTCGCGACGCGCTCGCCAAGCTCGCGTACTTCGAGCCAGGCTTCACACGCGAGGCCGTTGACGAGGTCACCGGGGTCCCGGCCACCGTCTTGGCCGAGCTGCGGGAGTTCTCGTTGATCGCCGCAGATGCGGACGAACGCTTGGCGCTCGGTCGGCTCACGCGGCTGTTCGCGCGGGGACTGCTTGCCGACGCGCCCGAGATGCGGGCGAACACCGCCCGTGCGCATGTCGCTTACTACGCGAGTCTGCCCATCCGGCACTACCGGGCCGCCTTCGGACCAGAGCAGGCCGCGGTCCAGCGGCTCCTGCACGACGCGTTGCCCAACAGCTTGCTGGCGTTCAGGCATGCGCTCGAGCTGGCGGACGGTGGCGCGGTCGAAGCCATATCGCTCGGCTGCTACGCCCTCTTGGGGCGGCTCGGGCGGTTCGACGAGGCGCTGACGCTCTTCGACGAAGGGCTGGAGGCGTTGCAACCGGAACGACCCGAGACCAGTGCCGCTCGCGGACAGCTCCTCGCCATGCGGGCGAAGAACCTGGTCTGGCTGGGCCGGGTGCACGAGGCGGAAGCCGACGCGGAGCGCGCACTCGCTGTGCTCCTCCCGCTCGGTCACACCATGGGCGCCCGCAAGGCGTACCTTGCGCTGGCCGAGTGCGCCGTGGCGCGGCAAGACCCCGTCGCAGCCACCCGCTACTTCGACCTGGCGAGGGGGGCCTACCCGCTCGAGTACCCGGGGGCCTTCGCCGGCAGCGACGCGCTGGTGCAGATGGTCACGGGCGAACTCGGCGCTGCCGTGGAGTCGCTTCAGACGGCCATCGAGGCCCACCGCCGCCAGGGCAACGCCGGGCAGGAGGCGGTCGCGCACTTCAGGCTCGCCGGGGCGCGTTTCGGGCGCGGTGAGTTCGGCTTGGCGCGCCGTAGTTTCGAACGCGCGATGAAGCTCACGCAGGGGGTATACCCGTACTACGAGCATGCCAGCCGCCTGGGGCTGGCGCGCACGCTCGTCGCGCTGGGCGAGAGGGTCGCTGCGAGCGGCCTCGCGCGGCAGGTGGCGGCCGGAGGCCCCGAGACACCCCCCGACCTCGCCCGCGCCGCGGCCGCTCTGCTCGAGCATATGGGCATGGGTGCCGACGCGGCGACCGCACCCGGCTAGGCTCGCCACCAAGGAGTCGTCATGGCAGAGTTGGTCCTGTTCCACCACGTGCTCGGGCTGACACCGGGGATCGTCGCGTTGGCCGATGAGCTTCGTGCCGGCGGACACACCGTGCATACGCCCGACATGTACGAAGGGAAGACGTTCGCGACGCTGGACGAGGGCATGGCCCACGTCAGGTCCGTCGGGTTCGCCGACGTGACGGCCCGTGGGGTGGCGGCAGTGGCAGGCCTGGGCCCCGGACTCGTGTACGCGGGCTACTCCCTCGGTGTCATGCCCGCGCAGCAGCTCGCTCAGACGCGCGCCGGCGCGCGCGGCGCCCTACTCATCGCCGCGTGCATGCCCACCGAGGAGTTCGGTGGCCCGTGGCCGGGCGACGTCCCTCTCCAGATCCACGCCCAGGAGCACGACCCGGAGTTCGATAACGGCTACGACCTGCCGACCGCGCAGGCTGTCGTCTCGGAGGCGGCCGACGGCGAGCTCTTCCTCTATCCAGGCGACAAGCACTTCTTCGCGGACAGCTCCACTCCCGAGCACGACGCGGGAGCCACGAGCGAGTTCGTGAGGCACGCGCTCGCGTTCCTCGCCAGGGTGTAGACGCCGTGCGGACGGGCGAGAGGCGACATGGACACTGACGGCAGGCATGGACGCTGACAGCGAACGCTTGGCCCATGAGCTACTCGGCTGGCTCGAACCGCTCGGCGGCCGCATCAGGGCGATGTTCGGCGGCTACTGCTTCTATCTGGACGGCAAGCCGGTCGGCCTCGTCAACGACGGCGACATCTTCGTCAAGCGGAGTTCGGCCGAGGCGAAGCTCGCCGGTCTGGCCGAGCTCGGGCCTGCCTACCCAGGAGCCAAGGAGTCGTGGCGCCTGACACCCGACGCGCTCCAGGCGGAGCCGCTACGCGTCGTGGAGGCCATCCACGCGACGGCGGCCGCGCTGCCGGCGCGGCGTCCGGCCCGGCGCCGCTAGAGCCTCTGCCCATCCGTTAATCACTGATTAAGCACGCCGGCCTCATCGTCGAGCCACGGAGGATGGCTATGGCGTTGCGGCGAGTGTCGGTGGCGAGCCTGTTGACGGTACTGACGGTCTCGGGCCTGTTCGGCTGCGGCGGGCCCGGTCCGGTTCGCCCCCAGGACGACTTCGTGGTCGAAGGGAAGGTGCGCCTGCCGCAGGGCAGCCCCCTTGACCCGCAAGAGTTGCGCGTGCTCGGCGCGAACGGGTCGTCCGACTTGGCGGCCGACGGCGGCTTCGCAGTCGAGGTCAACGAGGATGGCCTCAACTTGCTGGCCGTCGTCGGCCAAGACGGCCGCCTGGTGCTTCTTGGCTTCCTGGGGACGCGCGAGGCCGAGGCGGAACTATCGGGTCGCAGTACCGCCGCCGCCCTCTTGTACATGGCGCTGGGCGGCCAGTTCCAGGAGGCGTGGCTTCAGGAGCGGATGTTCGAGGCGCTCGGCGTGGAGCCGGAGGTAGCCGCCCTCGACGCTGAGTTGAGCAGCATCCTCGCAGCCGACCCCGGCGCGCTGGCCGATGGCAGTGACGCCCTCGTGAACGCTGTCATGGCCGCACGCGAGCGCTTGGCGGCGCGAGGCCGGAGCGGTGCCGGGGCGTTCGTGACCGCGCAGACGAGCGACGCTGATCCGACCGGCATGGGCGGCTCGGGGCGCTCCTTTCCCGCCGATCTGCTCGCGGCTGCCGCGACCGACAAGAACTACGTCGTGATCACCGATCCGCACGAGGAGGCGGGCATGGAGACGCTACTGGCCGACTCGGGCACCGGCGTCTACCTGAAGAACTCCAAGCGTCGACCCGCGCGCCTGTTCGCCTACGAGACGGGCGTCAAGGTGGGTGACGGGCCGGTAGTGCAGGTCGGCCCCGTACCGGTAGGCAGCTACCTGAGCGTTCCGCCCTCCAACTCCCTGGAGTTCGGCGCCACGTTGGGGGCGATAGCCTCGGGCGACTTCATGAGCACGCCCTTGGCTCCGGCCTACTCGGAGCCGGCCGAGCTGCCCCTCGAGAACGGCACTACTCGTACCTACTACACGGTGATCGCGCTCGCCCCGTCGCTCAGCGCCGAGCTGCCCGCCGTCTTCACCGACTCGCGCTTCTTCGGCTTCCGCTCCGAGTGGGACCGCCAACTCCTCGAACTCGACTTCGAGGTCTTCTGGTCGAACCTGCTCTTGCCGGTGATGGCGAACGTCGGGCTCGGGCTGGCCGTCACCAAGGTGAACTACCAGGCGGTACGCTCCACCGCGCTCAACGTCATGGGGGTCGCCGCCCCGATCCTGACGCCCATCGGCATCGGGAACCCCATGGGAGCCGAGCGGGCGCGGGCGCTGGCCGCGCTCATCGAGAAGGCGGCGCTGGACGAGTCCGCCGACGTCTACTGGGCGCTCGTCGAGAACGCACGGAACGCGCTTGGCGCGGCGGCCAGGCCAGGCAGTGTCGACCCGCGCGCTTTCGCTCGCGCCGTCGGCTCGGCCGGCGGGATCCTCAAGATCGTCGCGCTGGTGCTGACAGGCGCCGACGTCGTGGCGGTGGTCTCCGACATGGCCGGCAACCCACCTGGTGCGGCGTGGGAAGTGATCAGGACGGAAGTATCGGCTAAGCTCACGCCGTCAGAGGGCCAGGTGGGCAAGTACGCGCCGTCCACCGACTTCAAGGTCGTGATAGACGCCCCGCTCGACGGTGGGAGCTACGTGTACAGGTGGTCGACGAGCGGCGAGTACGGCTACCTTTACGACTACTTGGGGCAGGAAGGGCAGAGCCTCGAGACCACGCGCTCCCAGGTCCTGTACGTGGCCAACGCCCCGAACGCCATCACGGACGACCTGCGCGACACCATAGCCGTCGAGGTCTACAAGGACGACGGCTCCGGCAAGGTGGCGCCCGGCGCGGCCCTGGTAGCTCAAGCCACGGCGACAGTGATCGGCAAGGAGAAGCAGGACCTCTTCGCGGGGCGCTGGTTCTATCACGCCGCGTCCTACGCGGACGGCGCAGGTAACCCCCGCGTGTGCCAGGTCATCTACCTTGGCATCAAGCTCGTGCCGGGCGCCACCACCTACGAGGCCACCGGCACCGGCTTCTACGACCCGTACTACTACGGGTCGACGCTTGCGGTCGGCTACCGGACGGGCCAGACGGTGCCCCCGCCCACCGACGACAACCCCTGCCCGTACGAGCGGCTGCAGGACGGCGAGTACCAGAAGCTGCTCACCGGCGGCTGGGGTCCGGCTGGTTCGGAGGACCCTGGCCTGTTCAACGGGCGCTTCCAGGGCATGGTCGTCGAGGTGGTCGTGACGTACTGAGGGTCGACGCCCCGTCGGTCGCGGTACCGACGGCCGCCCGCCGTCCCGTCGGTCGCTGCGGGAGTGCTACCTAGCCAGCACGGCTCGCGTCTCCGCCCTCGGCTCCGTACCGAGCTCCCTGCGGAGGTCGGCCTCGAAGCGCCGGTAGCGCTGCTCGGCCTCGCCCGCGCGGCCACCGGCTACCAGCCTTCTCAGGAGCGCTTGCACCGCCCCTTCGTCGAGCGGGTCGATCTCGAGGGCGTGGCGCAGGTAATGGACGGCCCGGTCGGCGTCGGCCGTGGCCGCGCTCTCCACCAGCAGGTCCACCATCGCACGCTCGAGGTGGGTCCTGGCGTCGACGACGGCAGGGACGTCGACGAGTGGAGCGAACGGACCGCGGTACAGGGTCAGCGCGGCGTCCGCGTCGCGGGCACGCAGCGCCTGCTCCAGTCGCCACACGTCTGCGCCCGTGTGCTCCAGGGCGTCGTCCGGCAAGTAGCGACGCGTGCCCCACGGCTCGAGGACGTGGCGCAAGAGGCTGTACTGCACCGAGAGGTTGTTCCTGACCTTGGTCCGGTTCGACTCGGGCCACAGCGTGGCCCCGATCTCGCGGCGGCCGACGCGCAGGAGCAGCATGGCGAGCAGATCCCTCGATCGTCCGGCGACCTCCACGACCTCGCCGAGTACCGTCACTCTCGTGCTGCCGAGGTACTCGACCTCGAGCCGCGGCAACTCGTCCGCACGCGCCTCAGCGGCTTGGCGCCAGCCAGAGCGCATCACGTTCGGCAGAGGGTACGAGCGCGCCAGTTCGGGGCGGTGGCGTGGGAGCGCCCCCAGCGGCACCAGGGCGGGCAAGATGGCGGCGCCGCTCTTCGTGAGGCCGATCAGACGGTCCAGCTCGGCTTCGTCGCGTGTCACTTGGTACCGAGCAGCGGCCCACTCGAGCCGGAACTCGCGCTCGTCATCCTCAGGCCGCACGCGTTCAAGGAGCGCCTCCGCCCCCGCCGGTTCCCCGGTGTCCAGCAGCGCGAGCGCCAAGGCCACCGTACCGAAGGGTCCGAGGGGCCGGAGGTCGGTCTCCGCCTCGACGACGCGCGCCGTGCCCGCCGCGCCCGCGGCGCCAGCCGCATGTCGGAGTGCGGTCAGGTAGCGCCAGGTCACGGCATCGGCCATGCCCGCGTCGCCACATCCGACAGCGACCGAGGCCACCTCGCGTAAGCGGGGCAAGTCCTTGTCGAGCGCTGCGGACATGGCTTCAACGTCGAGGAGGAAGAGCGGCCGGGACGCCCCGAAGCGGCGTGCCTCCGCCAGGTACGCGCGAGCGCGCTCGGTTCGGCCAAGGTATAGAGAGAGGTGCGCCAGGTCACGGCATACCCCGACGACATGGTCGGGGTAATGCGCCCGGCAGAGTTCCAGGCAGCTTTCCTGAAGCTGGATGCGGCCCTCCAGGTCGCCCTCCGAGTTCCAGGAGAGGACGGCGAGGTTGATGAGCGGCCCGAAGCGTAGGGGGTTGTCGGCCGGCAACTCTCCGAGGGCGCGCTCGACCATGCGCTTGGCTGCGGCCAGATCGCCTGCGCGGAAGTCGAGGACGGACGCCGTGCTGAAGAAGAGGCCGCGCCGTTCCGCCGACGCGCTCGCCGCCAAGTCGGCGCTTGCTTCGAGGAGCTCCCTCGCCCTAGCGTGGCAGTCAGGATCGCCGGCCAGTGCGTAGATCGCGTCGCCCAACGCCTGCAGACGCAGGTCGGGAGGTAGGGTGGCTTCCTCGGCGAGCGCCTCGAGCATCGAGCCCCCTTCGCTCGCTCGCCCCACTGCGGCCAGAGCGTTGCCGACGAGTAGCCGCCTGCGGGCGCGCGCCACCCCTTCGGTCGCGTCGCCGATGAGTCCGTACCACCTGAGCACGGCCTGCGGGTCCTCACGCGCCAGTGGGGCGTCGGTCGTGTCGATCACTCGCGCCAACGCGGCTGGCTCCCCGAGACGCTCGAAGGCGGTCGCCAGTTGCAAAGCGCCTAGCCCGCCGCAGTACCTGGTGACGACCTCGAGCACCTCGCTCCGGCGGGCGGTCAGGCAGGCCGCAGCCAGCATGCGGAGAGGCCGCACGCCGCGCGCGTCGGTCGAAGCCAACCCGCTGGCGAGCAGGTCCGCACCCCCCTCACCGAGCAGGACCTCGCTTACGTCGGGCACGGCGGCCAGAAGGAGGAGCGCTTCCCACGCGCTCCGGTCGAGAGCGTTCTCCGCGGCGGCGGTCATCAGGGCTGCGTCGGGCGCGGCGCCGGTGCTCGCCGAGTGGGCCAGGAACAGGGGCCAGCCGCCGTAGCGGTGAAGGGCGTCGGCCGCGAGCGTTCCAGAGCCGCCGAACAGCGCTGTGGCTTCCACCTCGTCGAAGGCCAGGTCCGTCGCGTCCAGGGTCGACAGGCGACCCTCGGCACCCAACCGGACGAACTCGGGCGGAACGAACTGGCCTCGTGACGCCAGGAGCAAGACGCCTTGGGGCTCCTTGAGGAGCCGCTCGAGCGTCGGGTCGCGCTCGTCTGTGGCGCCAAGGTCGTCGAGGAAGAGGACCGTTCCGGTCGCCCAGAGGGCCTCTCGCAGCGTTGCGGGGGCGGTACGGCTCGGGAGACCTAGCGCGGCCGCCAGCGCGGGGCCTACGCTGCGGCCGTCTATCGATACCTCCAGGACGCGCCAACGATCAGCCGCGAGGCGGCGCAAGTGCGCTCGTGCCAGCCATGTCTTGCCGAAACCGTAGGGAGCGCGGAGGTGCACGACGAAGCCGGGCGCGTCGGGTAGGCGGGACAGCAACCGTATGCGCTCGACTTCAGGGGGAGCTGCGCGCGCGGGAGCAGGATCCATCGTGTGGCCCCGATGGTAGCACCGGCTTCGCCGGACCCCGTTGCGGATGCGTGCTAGTGTCTGACCTCGACCACGCCGTGCGACGGTCGCGGTCCCGGACGAGAGCGACGTACCCGGTAACGCCAAGACGTCGCCATGGAGGTAGCTCATGGCATGGGTCGTGTTGATCGTCTCCGGGGTCTTCGAGGCCGTGTGGGCCACGGCGCTTGGTCGCTCCGAGGGTCTGTCCAAGCTCTGGCCGAGCGTCTTGTTCTTCGTCGCGCTGGCGTTAAGCATGGGCGGACTGGCTTATGCCATGAAGACGTTGCCTACCGGCACGGCGTACGCCGTGTGGGTTGGCGTGGGCGCCAGCCTCGCCGTCGTCTACGCGATGGCGACAGGCACCGAGCCTTTCTCGTTGCTGAGGGCGGCCTTGATCGCCGGGCTGGTCGGCTGCATCGTCGGACTCAAGCTCGTGTCGTGAGGCCCGTCTGTTCGTGCGGCGGTGCTCCCGCGGCGTGACGC